>JACMOZ010000354.1 GCA_014377785.1 Aeromicrobium sp. | reverse complement strand
TCCCGGGCTACGACTTCAACACCGGGCTCCCGATTGATTCAAGCGCCCCAACCACCGGGGTCCTGGGTGCCCGCACGGCGCTTCGCAACATCGGCGTTGTTTAGCGTGGCTGTTCTCCTCGGCGTGTTCGGGTCCTTAATCGGATCCTTCCTCAACGTCGTCGTCTACCGGCTGCCCCTCAAGCGATCTCTCGTGTCCCCGCCGAGCGCTTGTGGACGGTGCGGGGCACGTATCCGGCCCTGGGACAACGTGCCCGTTCTGTCCTGGCTGGTGCTGCGCGCCCGCTGCCGGGACTGCCATGCGCGAATCTCCGCCCGGTATCCGCTCGTCGAGCTGGGCACAGCCGTTTTCTTCGGCGTCGTGGCCTGGTGGGTTCTGGCTGGTCGCGCCGTGCAGGTCCCGACGACAACAAGCGAGACCCTCGCAATGATCCTCACGCTCGTGGCCTTGCTATACCTGGCCGCGGTGAGCGTCGCCTTAGCGTTAATTGATCTCGATACACACATCCTCCCTAACCGGATTGTGCTGCCGGCCTATCCGGTGGCTGCGGTGTTGCTCACCTCTGCAACTGTGGCGGCGGGCGGGCCCGGGCGGCTCATTGGGGCTCTCATCGGGGCTGGCGGGCTGTTCGCACTGTACTTTCTCATGGCGCTGGCCTACCCGGCTGGCATGGGGATGGGCGACGTGAAGCTCGCTGGGCTGCTCGGTCTCTACCTGGGATGGTTCGGTTGGGGCCAGCTCGCTGTCGGGGCGTTCTCAGCGTTTCTACTGGGCGGCCTGTTTGCGCTCGTGCTCCTCATCGCCCGCCGGGTCAACAGGAAAAGCGGCATCCCGTTTGGCCCATGGATGTTGGCGGGAGCATGGCTGGGCATCTTCTATGGTGAACAGATAGCCGTCGGGTATTTGTCGCTTTTTGGTTTGGCATGACCGCAGCACTCGCAAGGGAGAAGCAATGACGACAAGTGTCGTAGGAATCGACATCGGAACGTCCGGAGTGCGTGCGGCTGAGGTGAGTGACGCGGGCAAGGGGAAGCCGACCTTGCTTCGCTACCGCTCGGTGGAATTGCCCGAAGGTGCGGTCAACCGGGGCGAGGTCGTTGAGCCCAACACTGTTGCGGCCGCAATCAAGACCCTGTGGTCAGCGGGCGGTTTCAAGAGCAAAAAGGTAGTTCTCGGAATGGGGAACCATCGCGTGCTTGCACGCGATCTCACGGTGCCAAAGATGCCGATCAAGCGCATCAGAGAGTCGCTTCCCTTCCAGGTGCAAGACTTGCTCGCCGTGCCGGTGGCCGACGCCCTGCTCGATTTCTATCCGGTTTCAGAGAGTGAAGGAGAATCCGGACCGGAGGTAAACGGGCTTCTGATCGCTGCCGTAAAGGACGCGGTCCAGGGGAATGTGAAGGCGGTCCAGCTGGCTGGGCTTACACCCGTGGAAGTAGATTTGATTCCTTTCGCGCTGACTCGGGTAATCAACAGGGGGGCTCAAGCGGATGGTGCGGTTGTGCAGATCGACGTCGGTCTGGCGACCACCACTGTCGTCGTCACGCTGAACGGGGTACCGCAATTTGTGCGGCTCATTCCCGCGGGTGGTGGCGACCTCACCCAAGCGATGGTCCTTCGACTGGGTCTGACCTCCGATGAGGCAGAGCTGCTGAAGCGCACGATCGGCCTAGATCCAGCGCCCGAGCATCCGCAGGCGGCCACGATCATCCACGAGGTGACGACCGAACTGCTCAACAGCCTGAGGAATACTGTCAACTACTTCGTTAACACGAGAAACCACATGCCAGTGACGAGGATTGTCCTGACTGGCGGTGGTGCCCATTTGCGTGGCTTCGCTGCCGCGCTGGGCGAGTTGACGCGACTTCCGGTCTTTGAGGCCGATCCCGCTGCGGCGGTAACGCTTGGGCGTGGCGTCAACGCAGAAGCATTACAGAATACTCGGGGCGCTTATTCCGTCGCACTGGGGCTCGCCCTTGGGAGTCACGCATGAGTCGTTCAAAAGTCGGTGACGAGCTGGTACTCGGCGGAGAGCCACGCGTCGACCTATTGCCGCCGGAGGTCAAGGCAGGCAAGAAGGTCAAGGCTACCCGTCGGCGTCTTGGCGCTATCCTCATCGCAGTAGTCGTTCTGATGATCACCGGGGTGGGCGCTGCGACATGGCATGCGCAGCAGAGCCAGAATGAGCTGGCTTCCGCTCAGCAGCGCACGGCAGAGTTGCTCGCCGGTCAGGCGAAGTATGCCGAGGTGAATCAGGTGCAAAACGAGGTCAACTTGACCGTCGCGGCACGCCAATTCGGCGCGTCCACCGAAGTCGACTGGAAGTCTTACCTTTCCAAGGTTCGTTCGGCGCTGCCAGAAGACGTTTCCATTGACACGGTGAGCGTGGATTCCGCGTCCCCGCTGGGCGCGTATATCCAACCAACCGCTCCCCTTCAAGCTGCCCGCGTGGCGACCCTCACGCTCGCCGTGACCAGCCCAAACCTTCCCTCGGTCCCCCAATGGCTCGACGCGATCAAGGGGCTGCCAGGCTACGCGGATGCCACGCCCGGGTCGATCAAACGGTCCGATAGCGGCGCATACACCGTCGACCTCGTCCTGCACATCAATGGCGGCGCGTATTCGAATCGTTTCGCGACACCGGAGGGAAAGTAACAATGGACCTTAACAGGCTCTGGGTTCTTGGAAGCGTTGTACTGATCGCCGCCACCGCCGTCCTAGGCTGGGTTCTCGGGATCTCCCCGAAACTCAGCGAAGCGAGTATTGCGGACGCAGACCGGGTGGCAGTCGAAACCCAAAACTCCGCGGCTGCACTCAAAGTAGCGGCTCTAAAAGTGAAATTCGATAACATCAGGGATCTCAAGGGCGAATTATCGGCGCTCAGATTGGCTGTTCCCAACGCGGCCGAGATCCCAGCATTCGTCACACAGCTGGATTCCATCGCCGAGCAGCACCAAGTCACGCTGACCGACATTTCGGTGAAGGACGCGCAGGCGTACGTGCCGGTCGTTGTCGCTCCCACCGCAACTGCAACTGAGGGAGCGCAGACTGCGCCCGCACCAACGGCAACACCCGCTCCGACCGCATCAGCGGCACCGACTGCTGCTGAGGTCGCTGCTGCACTGGCTCCCGTGCCGAATGCGCTTATCACTGCGTCTAACTTCGTGTCCGTGCCCATCTCACTCTCCGTTTCCGGACGCTACGGGAACGTACTCGACTTCATTGAGGGTCTTCAAAAGGGCACGCGGTTGGTCATGGTTACCACCTTTGCGACTGCGAGAATGGAGACTCCTGATCCGGCCGGGCCAGCGAGCAACAGCACGTCAATTATCGAGACTTCGGCCGCATCGGGACAGGTGACCACTACAATTTCCGCTCTCATTTACGTTTTGCTCGATCAAGCTACTGCGGCACCAACTCCGGCCGGCTAGTTGTACCGAGCCACCAGGTTGCTGACACTCGTTGGAGCAGAAGCTGCGCCGCCTGCGGAGGGTGCCGCTGCGGCCGGTGCCGCTATCGACCCTGCCGTACCGGTTGCCCCCGTTGTGACTCCGGCCAACAACCTCATCGCCGTTCCCATCGCCCTCTC
>JACMOZ010000353.1 GCA_014377785.1 Aeromicrobium sp. | reverse complement strand
GACTGGAACCACGCCCTGTCAGGTCTTGAGTGGGCCGGCTCGATCGCAGGCCGGCGGTCCGTGCTCGAGTCAGTCGAGCGGTTGGGGCTCCAGGTGCCAACCGCCAACTCACAACACCAGATTGAGGATCTCCTCAGCATCGACCACATCGCCGTCCCCACGTCCTGGGTCGTCAGCGCCACGCACCGGCATCGAGCGTTCGTCGGCGAGAGCCGGATCTCCGACCACGACGCGTACGTGGTCGAAGCTGCCAGCGGGAGCACCGATGACTAGATGGTTGGAATCACGCCCGGTCATTCGCGCCGGTACGACGCTGAACGCGGCTGTGTTCGGTAGGCGCGCCTCCCATCGGTTGTGGCGAAAGCCCACAACGCCCAGAGTGGTGCCATGGCCATAGACCTCAACGAGCAATGGTTTCGAGACCTCGCTGAACTCCGCTACGGGGCTACCCCGAAGCGAGTTCGCGCCCTCCTCAAAGGGCAGACGGTGTTGGACACTCGCGATGCGGTACTGGTCTACGAGCCCCGCCGCGTCGTCCCTTGGTACGCGGTACCGCCGGGGGATCTGCACCTGAATCTGACGGAACACGACCCGTCGCCGGTGCCCGACTCGCTGCCGCCGGTGCTGGCGCCTCATCATCACAACGAGTGGCACACGGTGCCGGGCACGTCTTTGCACCTCGACGGGTACGGCGAAGTCGCTTTCCGGCCGGACGAGCCCGGGCTAGGAGGCCGGATAGTGCTTCGGTGGGAACCTTTCGACTGGCTCGAAGAGGATGAACCAGCGATGGGCCACCCCCGCGATCCGTTCAAACGGATCGACGTTCTGCGCAGTGATCGGCATGTGCGCGTCGAAGTTGGGGGGTCCACCATCGCCGAGTCCTGCCGGTCAATGATGCTGGTCGAGACGGGGTTGCCCGTCCGGTGGTACGTGCCCCGTGCCGACGTCCAGCTCGATGCGCTTCAACAGTCGGACAAGCACACGGTGTGCGCTTATAAGGGCGTCGCGGCGTACCTCAGCGCCGAAGGAGCTCCGGACGTGGCGTGGTTCTACCCGGAGCCGCTGAACGACGCACTCCCGGTGAAGGACTCGATCTGTTTCTGGAGCCCGGCACGCGTTTATGTCGACGGTGAGGCCGTCAATACCTCGATGCCCGGCCAATAGCGCAGCGACTGGGGCCATTTCTCCTGGATGACGGTCATGGGGTCATAAGTCTGGGCCAACGGATCGCGCCCACACGCGGTCAATGACACATCGGGTCCAGTGCACCTTTGCTGGCTCTTCACAATCCGGGGTGTAGTCGCGGCCTGAAGCCCCCGCTCTCCAAGAGCGATCTGGCGATGTAGTTGGTGAGGTTGCGGAACCCGAGCGCCGAGCCACGCAGATGCTCGAGTCGCCCGTTGATCGCCTCGGTCGGGCCGTTGGACGTGCCGGGCCTGTCGAAGTAGGCCAGCACGTCGTCGGCGCGCTTCTTCAAGGTCCGGCCCAGCGTCACCAGCTCGCTCAGCGCGGCCGGGACGCCGTGGCTGATCGACTCGATCAGCTTGACCATCAACTCACGGCCCCTGGTGCGGTCAGGTTGACGGTAGGCCGCGACCATCCGCTGGTAGATCCACCAGGTCACCTCGACCTCGGCGTGATCATCGGTCGCGAACAGGGTCTCCAGGCGCGCCTTCTGCTTGTCGGTGAGCAGGTCGGCGCCGGTGTGCAGGGTCCGTCGTGCTCGGTAGAGGGGGTCGTCCTTGCGGCCGCGGTTTCCATGGATGGCTTGTTGTACCCGTCGTCGGCAGCGGTCCAGCGCGTCGCCGGCCAGCCGCACGACGTGGAAGAGATCCATGACCGCGACCGCGTCGGGGAGTTCCTCTGTGGTGGCGGTCTTGAAGCCGGTGAACCCGTCCATCGCGACGACCTCGACGGCGTCGCGCCACGCTTGGGGCCGTTCGGTGAGCCAGGTCTTGAACGCCTGCTTGGAACGTCCCTCGACCATGTCCAGCAACCGTGCTGGGCCGGCGCCATCGCGGATGCCGGTCAGGTCGATGATCACGGTGACGTACTTGTGGCCTCGCCGGGTGTGTCTCCACGTGCTCATCGACGCCGATCGCGGTGACGCCGTCGAGCCGGGCGGGGTCGTCGATCAGGACACGCTTGCCTTCGGCCAGGACCGCGTCGTTGGCGGTGTTCCACGCGACCACGAGACTCTCGGCGACACGGGCCACCGTCAGGTGCTGACCCACGATCCCCTCCAGCTCCCACCGCAGCCCTCGCCGGGACAACTTGGCTCGCGGGTCAGCTGCGCGGGTGGTGTCTTGGCGCCACACGTGCCCGCACCCAGTGCACCGGTAGCGCCGGATCGTGACCACCAGCGTCGTCGGGCGCCAGCCCAGCGGCTCGTGCGCCAGCCGCCGGACCACCGAGTCGCGTGGCCTGCCCTCGCACCCACACCGGCGGCACCATTGGTCCGGCTCCACGACACGGCAAGCCAGGACTGCACGATCCGGGTTGAGCCTCTGCCCAATGACTTCAAGACCGAGCTCGTCGAGCCGGCAGAACGTGGTCAGGTCAGGGCAGGTGAAGGTAGCGTCCGGCACGTCGAGGTCTTCCCGGTGGGCAGCGTCAGAACTCCCATCATCGGAAGACCTCGACCCCTACCCAGCCACCGACGCGCCGTCGACCTCTACACCCTCAACTGTGAAGAGCCGTGAATCGGTAGCTTCCGTACCGAGACCGTAGTAGCTGCGATATGCCGGATGGCATCCAGCGGATTCGGGTTCAAGTCCCGCCCGGACAGTGATGCCTCATGATGGGCAGGCGTCGTTGGGCAGGAACGCCGAGAGCTCTGCGCTGGCTCTTTACTAGATGAATGATTCCAAGGGCTGTGAGTGGTCGTAGGCGGTCAGTGAGCGTCGGATGTTCAGGCCGAGGATGTCGTTGTGCCAGATCGCGGCGGTCATCGCGAGGATCCGTTGAGCGATTCGGGTGCAGACGCCGGCGATGGTCCGGCCGCCGTGGGCTTCGAGGTCGAGCTGGCCTTTGAGGGTGTCGTTGATCGACTCGATCACTTGTCGTAACGGTTTGAAGAACCTGGACCCTGGTCGGGATTTCTCGCCTTTGCGGGCCGGGCGCAGCAACTCGATCCGACTGTCGGTCAGGTCTTGCTCGAAGTGTTTGCCGAAGTAGTTTTTGTCACCGATCAGGATCTGCTGGCCGCCGGCGATCTGGTCGGCGATTGCGGGGGTGCCAGCCAGAATCTGTTCCAGCACAGCACGCTCATCAGCTTTTGCGCCGGTGAGCGCCCATCCGACGGGAAGGCCGTGCAGGGTGCAGACCAGATGCAGGCGTAGTCCCCAGAAGAACCTCGAATGGGAGGCGCAGTACCCGTACTCGGCCCACCCGGCCAACTCCGAGCGCAAAGCGGTCTCACGGGAGCGGCCGCACTCGACCGGTGTGGAGTCAACGACCCACGCCTCAACAGCGTGCTGCTGATCTTGGCCCAGTGTCCCGACGCCTCACACGTAGCCGGGTTCCGGCAGTGGCAGGCCAAAGGCCGGCAGGTCCGCAAGGGTGGGTCAGGCCGGTTGTCCTGAGCTTCGAACGGGTGGCTGTCTGGCATTATCGTGGGCATGACCGACGGAAGCGACAAGGCAAGCCGTAGCAAGCCAGACACCCCTCGGCACACAAGACTCCTCGACAAGGCGATCGAAGTGGCCGAGACCATCATCTACATCGGGATCGCTGTCCTGCTCTTCATCACCGCCATCGCCCTACTGGTCCTGGCCGTGACCAACACCATCGCGCTCTTTGGTGAGGACTCCGCCAGCATCGCACTCAAGATCCTCGACACGCTCCTTTTGGTTTTCATTGTGGTCGAGTTGCTTTTTGCCGTCAGGGCCACCGTCACCCAACGCGAACTGCTCGCCGAGCCGTTTCTGCTAGTAGGCATCATCGCGGCGATCAAGGAAATCGTCGTGTTATCGGTGAAGGCGGCTGAGACGGTCGGCAAAGGCGCTGTCTTCCGCGACCAGCTCTGGGAGATCGGCACTCTCGGGGTGGTCATCTTCCTTCTTGGTCTGACCGCATTCCTGTTGCGGCGCAAGGAACGAGAGCCGGAAGAAGGGAAGTAGGGCACCCAACCGGTGCGGTCCTCAGCCGCAACCGCTGACTCCGTGGTCGATGTAGAGGTCGTCGCGGCGGATACCGGCTGCGAGCAGGTCGGTTTGTTGCCGATCGGTTACCTGGGTCTTGGTGGACACGCGGGCGTACCCGATCTGCTTGGCCATGAGGGTTCCTGGGTGTCTTGTTCCTGGGTGTCTCGCAACGGTGTTTGCGTACGTCCAATCTAGCGGGGACTTGTAACGCATAGTTGCGAGACGGGCCGAACACCGGGATTACCTGAGTGCAGTTTGTCTCACCGGGATGTCTCGCAAGCCACGGGTTACAAGACGCGCCGTCGCCGCCATCGCCAGAGTCACCCGAGGCAACTTTCGCCTACTCGAACGCCTATTTCCGCAGATTGAGCGAGTACTGAAGATCAACGACCTCACCGTCGTCACCAACGACGTGATCGAAGCCGCCCAAAGCACCCTCGTCATCGGCGTTAGCTGAACCAACCCCGCCATTCGAAAACGAAAGAACGCCGCCACAATATTCAGAAAGCCACAGCGCTCATGCCTCAAGACTAAGAGCGCACTCCGGCGAAGCACAGTACGTTATCCACAGAACTGTGGGGCGGCCAATGTGACGCGACGCGCGCAAACAGTATTGAGCCTCCGCCTGACGGGCGAGCGGGCACTTTCGGAGTGCACCGGGGAATTCAGAGACGGTTATCGGACGGCTGATCGGTGTCTAGAGAATTGTCTCGTGGATTAGAACCATGCCCTGTCGGCATGGCCACCGCAGCGGTCGCAAATCGCAACCGCGCGACACACGGGTCGGACCAGGATCCCCTGGGTTGTCAGCCTGGCCGCAGCGACCGCCTCCCTCGCCGCGTACTATCCGGCGACCGTCGACAACGACCTGAGCACTCCCGGCGGGAGGCTTTCGGGCACCATCGTCACCGATTTCGTCCTCATAGCCGCCGCCGTGCTGACACTCGTGACTATCGCGGCTTGGGGCACTATCACCGTCAAGGGACGCGAGAAGAACGAGGCGCGACAGGGCTCGGCAAGGTAGCGGTTTTCGGCTATTGCGCGTTTGTGAAGAACTGAGGGTCCGTGGAGGGATCATCCACGGACCTGGGACTAGTGATCGAGTGGCGGAGATTCAACTGTCAGTGGTTCGCCCACATGATCCTGGTTCATAGTCGGAACGGGTCGATAGCCGTCATCCAACGATGGTTCCACAGGGACGACCTGGCCAGAGCTCCGACGGGGCCGTCGGTGCCGGATCATTCGCGAAGGCACAAGGGCTGGAAGAACGACCAGGCCGGGCCGGTAGCGTCAGTGGGAATGACGGCCGCGCAAGCAGGCTCCTCGATGCTAGAAGAGCCGGTCTATTCACAGTTGGACGCGCGCAGTGCCGAATCTCGTGCAGGTGCCGGCGCCCTCACTCGCAACGCGAGAGAGACTACGACGACGCAAACAAACAGAACGCCGGCAATGGTGGCTATGGCGATGGCGAAATCAACGCGCGCAGGCACCTGACCGGCGATCTCGGATGGTGGAGCACCCGCCCAGAGCATCGCGGCTGTGAAACTGGCGATTGCTCCGACGACAGCGGCAATCGAGATCACGCGACGGGCCATCGAAGATTGCCTTAGTTGTGGCCTGTTCCATACTCCTAACGCAGTGAGTCCGTAGGCAACGGAACCAAAGGGTGCGGGAATATGGAGCCATTCTAGAGCGGTGTGGAAATACCAAGCGCCGCCGATGATGACTAGACAGATCGCGACCGCTGCGGCAATTCGTTTGCTCATCAGTATCTCCATTTCCCACCGGCTGGCGGGTTGCACGCGTAGCGAACGGTCCACCAGTAACTTCGATCTTTTCGCCATTCGTCGAGGTTCCATGTTGGGCGCTTCTTGCCATAGTACGACAACGCATATTCTTGGTGGCAGATGAATTGGTCCCTCATCGTGTCGAGGTTGACGTTCAAGCCACCGTTCTTCCGCTTCTTGTAGAGCTCTTTCCAGCCGTAGGTCCCGACGGTATAGCTGTATCCGGCGTAGCCTTGGCTGCTGTTCTTCCAGGCCCAGTCGGTCGCGGTAACTCGCAGCGTATATCCGGCTCCAATGGAGCCGGTGCTGTTGCGGGGGATCCATGACCAAGCTGTCGACTTGATGAGATTTTTGCCAAGGTACGGATCAGCCACCACCGGGTACGAGACGCCCGCGACGCGGTGATTAACTGTCTGTTTGACGGTATCTCCGTCGACGAGAAAGTTGGTCTGAAGGGTTCGTCCATCGGCGTCTCTAGCCCACGGGATCGCGAAGTAACCGACAGGGTCGCCGGCCGAATCGGTCACAACGACCATCCCGTCTGATGTGCTCTCGACGTCGCCACCTGCTGGTACCGAGACAGGGTATGAGAACGTTTCAGGGGCGCTTGCGCTGTAGATTGTCGTCGCGATGCGGGCTCCTTCTTCGAAGGCCTGAACACTTACATCGACCGTATCGGACGCGAACACTGCGCCGGTAGCGCCGGAATCGACGCTTGCATCCTCGAGATTGAGATCAGGAAGGGTCAGCTTCAGGGAAGCCTCCCCACCGGCTGTTGAGGATAGCTCGATTTCATTCGCGGGATCGGAAGGAATTGCGGTGGTATTTTCCGTGGAATCGCCGACGACCGTATCGGCCACAGGAGAAAGCGTCAGGGCCGTCTCATCACTGGAGGGCGCGGTGCTCGGGGCAGCGCTATTGACACGCTGGAGCACCGAGTCGGCATTACGGTCAGGCTCCGCAACGGCCACTGACTCCAGGCCTACGACCGTCAAGCTCGACAGGAGCACACTGGCAATGAGGGTCTTGCCGTATCGGTTCCGCATTTCTACTCCTGGCTTTCGTCATCAAATACCGGCAAGACATGGAGTGGCCACGAACTCGTCGAAGCTGAGGGGATCGAAACAATGATTGAGGTACCCGAAAGGCTCACGCTCCCGGCCACTTCGGCTCCTGTGTCGTCGAAAATCACCAGATGAAAGAGTCCAACCGTCGCGCCGCCAGAGTCCTTAACAGTGGGAATTCCTCCGGCCATGACCATCGTCTGGCCGGTTTCAAGAGGGATAGGAAAGTCGACAGAACCGGGCAATTGATTTTGCTGTATCAAGCGAGCAGCAGGAGTCAGGCGACCGTCTGACTCCTCGGGCGGTCCTTCATCGGTTGGAACGTCGCGAAGCTGAGGCCGGGCAGCACCCAGCGGGAACCATCCTTGTACCGACAATTGTACGGTCACAGGATCGGAGCCATGGTTGAGAACTGTGACTTTACCCTCTGACGAGAGGTCGAAGATCGATGCTGTCGAAGTCCCGGTGCCTGGGTTCATAGACGTGTTGAAGCCCAGGTCAGCGTTACCCGGCTCCTCTCCTTCGGTGTCATACACGCTGACCCCCCCGGAGGCCGACCAATTGGTGGCACGCATCGTCAGGAGTGCCCGCCCGGCAGTCGCGGCACTTGGAATGCCAGCGAGACCAGTGATCTGCACAGTCTCTTCAGATCCGCCACCTAGGGTGAATGTTCCTGCCTGGGTGGAGCTGACGAGGGTGAAGGGGCCCGGCGCGCCGGAGGCAACCGTAAACGTTCCGACCGTCGAAGCAATCTTTGAGGAAAGTGAGCCGTCGTTCGCCCACGCCTGCACCGTGTAGGTGCCATTGGTGAGATCTGGCAGTTCTTTGATTGCCTGCTGCCCGGAGGCGAGGTACTCAGACAGGCCATCGAAAATGGTGGTAGCCCCGTTCTTGACGACAAATCTGGCTCTGACATCCCCGCCATCTGGATCCGAAGCGTTCGCTCGTACCGTGACTTGTGCGCCATCAACGGTTGCCGATAGGGCGGAGGCGGTGTTCGGGTAGGAGTTGTAGGTGACGGACATGTTCGGCCGGCGGGTGGCGGTGTTGCAGACGCTCGTTGAGGTGTCGGGGTTGGAGGAGCAGAAGCGGCGTTCGTAGGAGGAGAGGTTGGGGTCGTCAGCGGTAAGGCGGATGCCGTTGTTGGTGTACTCGCCGCCTGCCCATGCTTCGGTCATGTTGGTGATGTTGAGTGTGGTCCAGCCGTCGGCACAGCCGGTGGTGCCGCGATTGGCGTTCACGTACGTCGAGTCTCCAACGGCCAGCACGCTTGGGCGGTCGGGGTAGGTGAAGCCGGTGTTCCAGGCGGCGGCGATGGGGTAGGCGTTCATGCGTTTGTCGGAGCAGGTGTAGGCCCAGTATTGGTAGAGGCCCAGTTCGGCCGAGATGATGTCCTTGCCGGCGATCGCGGTGTTGTCGAATTGGATGTACGACTGTGCGGCATTGGCGTTGCTCGCGCCATTGATCTTGCCCACAAACAAGTTGTAATCGGCACCGCGGCTGGTGGTGTCGTCCATTCGGACCCACGTGTCCCGCAGACGCGTCAGGCTGGAAATGTCAGGATCGATGACGACGGGGTACTGCGTGGCCGGGTCCGACAAGAAACCCGCCGGTGTGGACAGTTCAAGCTCCTGCTTGGTGACGTCACCACTCTGGGAGACCTCATCGAGGCTCGCCTCCAGCGGCACCACTTCGACCGGGGAACCGGCGTCGTCGGTACGAGCGTCCCACGCAACCAGGGTTGACGTGCCACCGAGCGTCTTGCCTGACTCGTCTTGGATCTTCAGCCCGCCACCTGATTCGGTGACGTCGACACCATCGGCACGTAGACCGAGGGTGAACACCGGGTCGTCCTCGGCCGGTTGCTCGTTCAGGCGAATGCGTGCATTCACGCCGTTGCCGGTGACCGCGACGATCAGATCGCTTGCGTCGGAAAGCTTGTAGGTGGCGACACCGCCGTCAATGGTCGGTTCAGGCAAATCAGTCGGCCACGTGACCGCGAGTGACTCACCATCGTCGAACGTCACACGGGCGGCTTCCTTTGTCGAGCCGCCGTCGATCGAAACGTCGACTGGGGATGCCTTGGGTGCCCACGACCCGTCAGACTGCTTTTCGAGGGTGTAGTCGACGTCGACCCACTCACCGTCGCGCTTGATCCTGACCGGGTCACCGAAGTCCTTGGATGTCCAGGTGCCATCAGGGTTGGCTACGACCGTCGCAGATTCCGTACGTTGGGAGAGGTCTTCAACCGGCTCACCAGCACTCTGAGCGTCGGAAGCGGCTGCAACGGTGTTCGGCGCGTCCAGCACCCCGTCACCATCAGAGTCAGCGGGTTCCGCAACCACAGACGAGGTCGCATCAGGCACCGATTCATCGGCGAACACCGGTGATGCTGAAGTCAGGGCTGCGATCAGGCTGACGAAGGCCACTAAGGAGAGAGCGCGCGTGCGCAAACTCGGTCGATCAATGGCCACTTTTTGGGTCTCTCTCGTCAGAGGCCGACACGATCGCGGCCATGACGAGACACTCTGACAGCAGCGGACGGCCCTTCGCAGCGGAATCCGAAAAGTTCCATGGAAGGCGTTGGCCCGTTCGCGCAGATGAGTCGCCGCGTCAGCCTGGCGGGTCTGCTGAACAAAGGCGTTTCTGCGGGGCCGGCCTGATCTCAGCTGGGATCATTGCCCGGCGCGCGCGGTGAGTGCGGCGATGACGACGCTCTTGGCGTCGCTCCGGAACTCAGCTTCACCCATCGTTCCTCCTGTGGCACAAAGGCACCGCCATTCGGCGTCGAAAGAACACCGCCAGCTTTCGCCAAAACCCACACGCCGAGCCGCAGGATCACTTGGGCCTGTTTTGTCTCACGGAACTGCCTCGTAAGCCACGGGTTGCAAGACGACCATGGAGTCCCGTCTGGAGTACCTGCTAAAGCGCAGTGAGCATCAGAGATCGCCCATGCTCAACATGCTGGCTCGCCAGTCGTCTGGCCAATTTAGTGTCGCCAGAGATGGCCGCCGCAAGTATGCGCTCGTGCTCGTCCCACACCCACTCGGGGACACTGCCTCGTGAGAGGACTTCGGTCATCACGCGGCGGATGCTCTGGCTGAGTAGCGTTGCGGTGTCGATCAGGAACGGGTTGTCCGTGAGTGTGTAGAAGAAACTGTGGAAGTCGGCGTCGGCGGTGTCCATGTCGGCGAAGTTGCGGCGCTCGACGGCTTCCTTTCCGCGGCTCAGAATTGCCTGTGCCTGCTCGCGGACAGCCGGTTCGGTAAGTCCTGGAACCGATCGTTCGACTGCGTAGGTGTCGAGCAGGAGTCGCATGTCGTAGAGGTGGTCCACGAAACCGCTGTCCATGGGCACGACTTCGAGCCCGCGCTTGCCGGACTCGCGGACTAGGCCATGGCGTTTCAGAAGCGCCATGGCGTGCTGGACGGGCTGCCTGGAGACGCCGAAGCGCTCCGCCAATGCCTCTTGTCGGAGTTGCTCGCCGCCCCGGATCACGCCGTTGCAGATGTCGTCAATGATCGCTTCGTAGACCTGCTCCGCAAGTGGCGGTGCCGTCAGCATCCGCGGGTTCATGCGTACCTCTTTCTCGAACTCTGTCTTCTGAACTCAATCATATACGAACGGGTCGACGTCGATACTGCATGTTGACTTCTGAATTCAGAATGTGTGATGCTGTGGCTTACATCACGTGAGCCACGCCACATAAAGGGAGACTGCATGACCACCACTGCCGAAAACGAACTGCGATCCATCGCTGCCCTGGTCGCTGACTTCCTGGTCGCCAACGGGGTCGAGCGGGTCTTCGGACTGCAGGGCGGCCACATCCAACCGGTGTGGGATCAGCTGGCGCGGCGCGGTGTAGCCATCGTCGATGTCCGCCACGAGGCCGCGGCCGTGCATATGGCACATGCCCAGGCGGAGCTGACCGGCCGGCCCGGGGTTGCCCTGGTGACCGCCGGTCCCGGTGTCACCAACACCGTGACGTCCATGAGCAATGCCTTCGTGTCGCGCGCCCCGGTGCTGCTCCTGGGCGGTTGTGCACCGATGGCACAGTCCAACATGGGGGCCCTGCAGGACATCGACCACGTGGGGATCATGAAGCCGGTGACCCGTCGCGCGCGGACGCTCCGCGAGCCGGGTCAGGTGCTGCGGGAAATGAGCGAGGCACTCGGCTGCACGCTCGGTGATGCGGGTGACCCGGGTCCGGTCTACATCGAGATCCCGACCGACGTACTGCGCGCCACGATTCCCGACGCGTTGGTCCTCGACGAACACCTGCGGTCGGTGACGCGACACCACACGACTCCTGCTGAACATCTTGTCGCCGCTGCCGCGGACCTGCTGTTGTCGACCGGACGCATTGCCGTCATCACCGGCCGCGGGGCCAGGAGGACGCAGGGTGCGCTCGCCCGGTTCCTGGATGCGACCGGTGCGGCCTACCTCGACACCCAGGAGAGTCGGGGCCTCGTGCCGAGCGACCACCCGGCGTACGTCGGTGCCATGCGGTCGCGCGTCATGGAAGAGGCAGAACTCGTTGTCACCGTCGGTAGACGACTCGATTACCAACTCGGCTACGGCTCACCAGCAGTCTTCCCGAATGCTCAGTTCCTCCGGATCTCGGACACGGCCGCCGAGCTCACCGACAACCGGCGCGGCCAGGTCGAGATCCTCAGCGACGTCGAGGCGGGCCTCGATGAGATCGCGAACGCGTTGACCAAGCGCGACGGCGAGCCCGACACCCACTGGCGTGACTCGCTGGCCGCGACCCATCGCGATCGGGCACAGCGCTACCGGGATTCGCTCAGTGAGGCACCCGACGGATCCGACGGACTCATGCACCCCAACCGAATTTTCGCAGCAGTCCAAGAAGCTCAACTCGACGACCCAGTGGTCGTGGCGGACGGAGGCGACCTGCTGGGCTTCGCCCGACTCGGGATGAACGCCCGCACCTACCTCGACTCCGGAGCCTTCGGCTGCCTTGGCGTGGGGGTGCCGTTCGCGATCGCCGCAGCCCTCGAGGACAGCGAGCGACCTGTCATCTCATTCAACGGCGACGGCGCGTTCGGGCTGAACGCCATGGAAATCGACACGGCCGTGCGACACGGTGCGCGCGCTGTCTTCATCGTCGCCAACAACCGCGCTTGGAATATAGAGCGCTACGACCAGGAGTCCAACTACGGACTGGTAGTCGGCACCGAACTCGGGGATTCCGACTACGCCGCGATGGCGACTGCTCTGGGCGCCCACGGCCAGCGGGTGACCGACTCCGCGCAGTTGCCCGAAGCCCTGCAGAAAGCACTAGCCAATGCGCCTGCCGTGATCCAGGTCGACGTCAGCCGCGATGCGGTCTCACCGGACGCCGACAAGGGCCTCGGGTTCGTAGCCGAGTACCAGGCGCTCACGCCCTGGAACGACCGCGAACTCGAACGTCGTGCCCTTCCCGTCACTCCCGCCACCACTAACCAGAAGGACGAGAACCGATGACCATCACCACACCTCACCTCGGTGCCACAGGAATCACCGACCACAAGATGGAGCAGTGGGGCTTCCCGACCCGCTACGACAACGAGTACCTTCCCGACCCCAGGTCGGAGTTCTGGTTCCCCAACCGCGAGACGATGGACCCGGATCTGCGCGCCGAGGTCATCCTGGAGCGCATCCAGACGGTCATGAAGTATGCCTACGCGAACTCCACGTTCTACCGCAAGAAGTGGGATGCGGCCGGGCTCGAGCCGGGCGACATCACCTCCTACGAAGCCTTCGAGTCGGTTCCGGTCGTGACCAAGCAGGAACTTCGCCAGTCCCAGCTCGAGTCAGCGCCGTACGGCGACTACTTGTGTGTGCCAGATTCCGAGATCTACCACATCCACGGCACATCCGGCACGACCGGTACGCCGACCGTATTCGCCATCGGCCGTGGTGACTGGGACACGATCGCCAACAATCACGCACGGATCATGTGGGGCATGGGCATCCGCCCCGGCGACACGGTGTTCGTCGCCGCAGTCTTCAGCCTCTACTTGGGTTCCTGGGGAGCCCTGGCCGGCGCCGAGCGACTCCGGTGCAAGGTGTTCCCCTTCGGTGCCGGCGCACCCGGCATGACTGCACGGGCCGTCCGCTGGCTGGCCGCCTCGAAGCCCGCGGCCCTCTACGCCACGCCGTCCTATGCGCTGCGGCTCGCCGAGGTGGCCGAGGCGGAGAACATTGACCCCCGCGAGTTCGGCATCAAGGTGATGTTCTTCTCCGGCGAGCCCGGAGCTTCGGTTCCCTCGGTCCGCTCGGCGATCGCCAAGGCCTTCGGGGCGACCGTGATCGACTGCGGCACGATGGCCGAGATGTCGCCTTTCATGAGCGCGTCCGCCACGGCCGGCACACCCGACGGCATGCTGTTGTGGCAGGACATCGTTTACCACGAAGTTTGTGACCCGGCGACCTATCGCACGGTGCCGTACGGGGGCGAAGGGACTCCCGTGTACACGCACCTTGAGCGCACATCGCAGCCGATGATCCGGCTCGCTTCAGGCGACCTCACCAGCTGGGTCATGGAGGACAACCCCTGCGGCCGGACGTACCCGAAGTTCCCTCGAGGCGTCTACGGTCGGATCGACGACATGCTGCACATCCGGGGTGAGAACGTGTACCCCACCGAGATCGACAACGTGCTGCGCAACATATCGATGTACGGTGGTGAGCATCGCATCGTCGTCACCCGGACCGGGGCCATGGACGAAATGCTTGTCCAGGTCGAACACACCCTTGACCACCCGACCGCCGATCTCGTTGATCGGTTTGCGGGCGACGTTGGCCGCGAGTTGCAGGCCATGATCGGCCTTCGGGTCGGCGTGGAAGCGGTGGCCCACCACACCTTCGATCGCACCGACCACAAGGCACGCCGGGTCGACGATCGCCGCAACTTCTCCGCGTCAGGAGGTCAGTCATGAGCGCCGGCCTAGCCCGTCAGGACGACGGCACCAAGCAGCTGTACGCCAAGGTGAGCCGCCGGCTCGTCCCGTTCCTCTTCGTCTGCTACGCCGCGGCGTACCTCGATCGCGTGAACGTAGGGTTCGCCAAACTGCAGATGGAGTCGGACCTGGGGTTCAGTGACACCGTCTACGGGCTCGGCGCTGGCCTGTTCTTCGTCGGCTACATTATCTTCGAAGTGCCCAGCAATGTGGTGCTGCACAAGGTGGGCGCCAAGTGGTGGATCGCGCGCATCATGATCTCTTGGGCGATCATCTCCGCTGCCATGTCGCTCGTGCAGTCGCCAGCAGCGTTCTACGCACTGCGCTTCCTGCTCGGTGTCGCAGAGGCCGGGTTCATCCCCGGCATACTTTTCTACCTGACGCTTTGGTACCCCTCAGCGCGTCGGGGCCGGGTCTTCGCCTACTTCCTTGCGGCCATCCCGGTGGCGTCCATGGTTGGTGGGCCGCTGTCGGGCTGGATCATGGAGTCGTTCGCCGGCGTTGGCGGGCTGAGCGGCTGGCGGTGGCTCTTCCTCATCGAGGCCGTGCCGTCGCTCGTGCTGGGCTTCGTCGTGTTGGCCTACCTGGACAACAACGTCAACTCCGCGAAATGGCTCACTGTCGCGGAAAAGATCGCCATCAATGACGCCGTAACTGCTGACCTGAACTCCAAGCCACAGATGCATTCGAGGGTGACCGCCGTGTTCCGCGACCCAAAAATCTGGTTGCTGTCTGGCATCTACTTCTGTGTCGCTCTGGGCCTCTACATCGTGAGTTTCTGGTTGCCCACAATCATCGCTGCCACCGGCGTGAAGAGCACCCTCCACATCGGACTGCTCACCGCGATCCCGTACTCAGTCGCGGTCATTGCCATGATCGCGAACAACGTGCACGCCGACCGAACGGGTGAGCGTCGCTGGCACGCCGTCGTACCCTGTCTGATCACTGCCGCGGGTCTAGTCATCACCGGGATCGGGGCACACAACACCGTCGTCGCGATGATCGGACTCGTGATCGCTGCGGCGGGAGCCTCCACGACCCAGGCGGCGTTCTGGACACTTCCGTCCGCTTTCCTCGGCGGCACGGGCGCAGCCGCGGGCATCGCCTTCATCAACTCGTTGGGCAACATCTCGGGCCTGGTCAGCACGTCACTGGTCGGCTGGTTGAGCGATCTCACCGGCAGCACGACGTCATCCTTGTACAGCTTCGCCGTCGTGCTCGTCATCGGCGGACTGCTGATCACGACGCTGCCGAGCAGCCTCGTTGACGATCCCAAGCGGCTTCCGAAGGCACCCCGAAAAGAGCAGGATCTCAAGGTTGCCCAGCCCTGATCGGCAGGACAACCGAGCCACGTCGTCAAGCTCCCGGGCCAGTGCAATGTTGATGCGCTGACCCGGGACACGGGAGCGCACGTCACCAAAAGTAGACATCAACATGAATGAACTGACCGACCGAACGCGCTACTTCATCCAGAGTGCGGTGCTTCCCTTCCGCTGATCTCTCCACGATCGCCGGCTGCTCGCTGAGACTCGCTTGCTGTGTAGGCGGGACTGGTCCGCGGCATTCGACCCTGGCCCGGGGGAGTGGGTCTTCGGAGACGCCGTGAACGCACGCGATCATGGGCACCGTCGGCGCCGTCGACGTGTCGCCACCGTTCCTGAGCCGACTGGCGGGCCATCCCGGCGGCGCGTCCGATATCCGCCCAGCTTGCACCGGAGTGACGAGCCAGCGCGACCGCAGCGGCCAGTCTCTCCTTTGCCGCCTTTGCCGCCTTTGCCGCTCCGGCGGCGGCCTCCACCTCGACCAGGGCGTCGATGCTGAAGCCGTGCTCGGAGCGCCTCGAGAGGCGTGGTCACCAGCAAGCTCCGTGGCTGGGACACACTCAGCCGGTCCAGCACCTCTCGATTAAGCGCATCGAGCGACAGGTGATGAGGGTCCAGCCCAACGACTCGCCCGAGTTGTCGAGTCGCAAGATCCATCGACTAGCCCTGATTCGGGTACCCAAAGATTCTGATCAGGGCGGCTGCGGGTCAGCAGTCCGGTCAGCAGCTCGGCTCGTTTCCGGGTGAGCCCGGCGCCTGATGGCCGAGGGTTTTGAGTTTCAGCAGACTGATCTGGATTCGCTGTTGGACACCGCGCTTTCCCACCGTATGTGAACGAAGCCGCCCTACTTTCCGCGCATGACCTCGTATCGGCGAAGCGACTCGGTCCGCTCCTCGGCGTGATCGACGATCGGGGCGGGGTAACCCGCTGGAGGGCTAGGGAGCGTCCAAGGCTCGTGGACGGCCTTGTCCTCGACGTTGCGCAGCTCTGGCACCCAGCGTCGGACGTAGGTGCCGTCGGGGTCGAACTTCTTGCCCTGGGTGGTCGGGTTGAAGACACGGAAGTACGGGGAGGCGTCTGTTCCGCTGCCTGCTACCCACTGCCAGCCGTGCTGGTTCGAGGCGAGGTCGAAGTCCGCCAGATGCTCGGCGAAGTGCCGGGCGCCGTGCTGCCACTCCAGGTGCAGGTCTTTGACGAGGAAGCTCGCCACGATCATCCGCACCCGGTTGTGCATCCAGCCCTCGCCGAGCAGCTGTCGCATGCCGGCGTCGACGATCGGAAAGCCGGTGCGGCCTTCTTTCCACGCGCCGAGCTCGTCGCCCGGCTCGTCGTAATCCATCTGCTCAAAAGACCGGTCGTAGTACCCCCACGCCGAGTCCGGGCGCTGGAACAGCACGTCGGCGTAGAACTCTCGAAACGCAAGCTCACGCCGGTACGCTTCCTCACCCGCCGATCTGCCGAGGTCTGCCAGCATGGTGCGGGGATGGATCTCACCCCATTTCAGGTGCACGGACATGCGCGACGTGCGGTCGACGCCGGGCTTGTCGCGGATCGTGTCGTATTCCCCGACATCCTCGTCGAGGAAGGCCCGCCAGCGACGTCGCGCCGCCGCCTCCCCGGCGGCGGGCAGGTCGTACGACCCGTCCACGTTCGGGATGACGTTGGTGCGTCCGCCCGGCGAGATCCACGGCACGTTGTGCACGGTCGGCGCCGGGTCGCGCCAGCGGTGCTCTTGCCACGCGCGGTAAAACGGCGTGAACACCTTGTAGGAGGTTTCGTCGTTTTTAGTCACGCGGCCGGGCGCGACTGCGTAGTACGACCCGAGCCGGTGCAGCTCGACGCCGTGCTCGCTGAGGGCTTTCTCGACCTTGGCGTCGCGGTCGCCGCCGTAAGGGGTGTGGTCGGCCGCGATGTGCACTGTCGTTGCGCCAGCGTGGCGCGCCACCGCGACCACCTCTTCCACAGGATCGCCGTGCACCACGTGCAGGTGGTCAACGCGTTCGCCGAGATCGCGCAACGATGCGGTGAGGTGCGCCTGCCGGGGCAGCCCGGCACTATCGAAAAGGTGCGAATCCAACACGAACAACGGCACCACGCCGTCCGGCCCGGCATCGACGGCGGCACGCAGCGCTGGGTTGTCGGCCAACCGCAGGTCACGGCGAAACCACATGATGGAGGTGGGCATGGTGGCTCCTCTCGGATTGTGGTGCTGACGTCATCGTAGGTTCGTGCCGAGTCGCCGGCTCGTCGGGGTCGAATCCGCCGGGTCGTCGCGAAACAGGGGTGGAAGAAAACGCACCATCAGCATCGACCAAGTCAGGTGGGTCAGGGTCGAGGCTTGGATTCCTCCGGACGCTCGACGTTGCAGGGCGAACAAGGCGCCCGTCGCGCCCGCGGCCAGCACGAGGGCCGGGTTCCGGGTTGCGACGGTCGCCAAGGTGTACGCGCCGGTGGACGACAGCACCGGGTGTCGGCGGCCGAACGCCTGATAGAGCGCCCCGCGGAAGAACAGCTCCTCGGCCACTCCGTTGGCCACGGTCGTCAGCATCACCAGCGAGGTGTCACCTTCGTCGGCGAACAGCAGGACGCGGGAGGTCGCGCGACGTAGGACTGGTATCCGCCGCGACACCAGCGCACCCGCGTAGAAGACCGCGAACGCCCCGAGCCCGGTCGCGACCGGAACGACCACAGGTCGACGCAGCTGCTCGTCGCGGTGCTGGATCCATCCCCAACGGAGTGGACCGGACAGCGAGCTTCCGGCAGTCCATGTCACCGCGGTGCTCAAGCTGAGGACGTAGAAGCGTCGTGAGCCGGGTGGGGTCGAGAGGGAGACTCCCAGCATTCCCGCACCGACGACCGACACGCTGCTGACCACCCGACGCCGATGCGCCTCCTCCTCCGGCGTATCGCGCACCTGTTCAGAAATACTCTGGATCAGAGGCTTGGGTAACCAGCCGATGATCCGTGCCCACCAGTTGCGAGCAGTCACCGGCGTTCAGATTGGGCCTGTTCGCGGGCCAACAGAGCAGCGCGGACGGCGTCGCGAAAAGTCATCGGCTCGAACGGGATCATCTCGCGGATGCTGTCGTCGGTGACGACGACCTCCGTGGTCATGGAGTCGATCAGAGCCCGACCGGCTTGAGTGTCGACATCGGTCACGAGCGAGAGCCATCGGGATGAAAGCCCGGGTGTCAGCACGGGAACAGGAAGCACAACGAGGGGCCGATTTTGAGCATCAGCGACCTGTTTCATCATGTCGAGGTAGCTCAACACCTCCGGTCCGCCGATATCGAACGTGCGACCAGCGGTGTCGGGTTCGTCCATCACGCTGGCGAGGTAGTGCACCGTGTCTTCCAGCGCGATCGGCTGTGTCTTGGTGCGGACCCAGCGCGGCGTCACCATGACGGGCAGATGCGCGACGAGCTGCCGCGTGATCTCCCACGACAGGCCACCAGATCCGACTATGATCCCAGCGCGCAGCGTCGTGACCGGAACGCCACCGGCGCCCAGGAGACCTTCCACCTCACGTCGGCTGCGCAGGTGTTTGGACAACGTCGACGAGTCGTCTCCAAGACCACCCAGATAGACGATGCGCTTGATGCCTACGTCCGCGGCAGCCTGGCCGAACGACAACGCGGCGTCGGCGTCGAGTCGCTCGAAGTTCGGAGACGAAAGCGAGTGCACGAGGTAGAAGGCCGCGTCGCAGTCCTTGAGAGCATCGGGCAGCGTCTGAGGGTCGTGCACGTCGCCGTAGACCGGTTCACCGGCGCCGGTGTAGTCATCGGGTCGCCTGGTCATGGCCACCACGTCGTGGCCGCGACGCTCCACCTCCGGAGACAACTGACTACCGATGAAGCCCGACGCTCCTGCAATGACGATTCTCATGGGCCTAATTATTGCGCAATTGATTCATGATGCAAAACAAAATGCGCTCAACGTGAAGATGTCATCCGAGTGGATGACCGAGATCGACGTATTGCAGAGCTCGAGTAAGCAGTCCGCTGGCACGGGTGACATCAGGCGACGGTGTCGCCGGTTGGCCTTCCAGGCGAACAACGGAATCGAGCGGTTCCTCGAGCCGTCTTGCAAGGGCTAGGCACAACTGTGAGGCACGACGGACCACCCTCGCGTCGATACTCCACACGACCTCGAAGCGACGGTGAAAGTCTGGTTGCGCCGGTTGACCGGGCAGCTCCCACGCCGACAGGCACGCAGGATAGTCGGGTGCGACGCAGACGAGCAGCCATTCGCGGCGCATGATGCTGTCGGACGGAAGGTCGATCTTGGTGAAAGTCTTCGTTGACCGAGCACGTCGACCGAAGTCTGCGAAGACAACAACGGATCGGGCCGTGGCAGCGAGGTCGGTCCAGCGCAGTTCTGACTGGCGGAAGAACTCGTCGCGCTGGAACGCGGCGAAGAGCACTGGATGCTCGGCCCGAGCGCAGTACTCATCCTCGACCGAGCGGGTCAGGGCGGACACCACGGCCTTGCTCAGCACTGACGGGACCAGCTCGGGATGAGACGCCCGCAGGCCTGCGTAAATGGACGGCACTCCGTTCTCTGTCCGCGCGCGGGCCTCGGTCACCGCCCGGTCCATCGCCAAGCCGCCGGCGCGCTGGCGAACGATCTCGGCGATCAGGGTGACGTCATTCTCGGCATAGCGGCGGTGTCCGCCGGACGAACGATGTGGAGTCAAAGCGTTGTAGCGGGACTCCCAGGTCCGCAACGTCGCCTGTGGCACACCGGTGCGGGAGGCTAGCGTGTTGATGGTCAGCCCCTGCGCAAGCTCGGATATGTCAGCCATGTCACATCATCCTGTCACTATTCAATGGGCTACATTCAGTCTGAGCGAGTATATCTTGCCACGACGACACGGTTTGTACCTCAATCAAGCACGAGCGACGGAGGGCTGAGGATGACGACAAAACCGAGGACGTACGGTCGCATCGATGAGCCGGCCATTCCCGCTCTCGGCAAGCTGTCCGAAGAATACGAAGCCGCTGAAGAAGCGCACGGTATTCTCCATCGCTTGCACCGGCTGTGCAGCACCGCCGACTCCTCCCCGAGCAAGGCGGTGTACCTGTTGCACCGCACAGGGGCACGACGAACTCGCCAATCAAATCGAACGCAAGCTCGTCGGCCGGAATGTGTTCGGCGGGCGGTGAAGCAGTCAAATTGTCGAGGAATGGCGGATCCTTCGCCTATTTTCAAGCGCTTGGAGGCCGAAGCCCGTCAGCACCTGGCAGACGGGTATGCCACGTGCACGAGGCGTCGATGAAGGACAGCTGGCGCACACACGGGCGTGCCGGCCACGAGGAGGAGCCATGAGCAGAGACACCGTCCGGCGATACTCGCTGATGAACTGCGATCACGACCCAGCCAAGTCATGACGACACGTTGCGATGTCGTCGTCGTCGGAGCTGGACTCGCTGGCCTGTCGTGCGCTCTGCACTTGGCAGATGCCGGCCTCGAAGTCCGGGTTCTCGAAGCCTCGGAGGCCGTCGGCGGCCGTGTTCGGACCGACGTGGTCGACGGATTCCGCCTCGACCGCGGATTCCAAGTGCTCAACACCGCCTATCCCGAGGTGGAGCGGCTGGGGCTGAATCAGCTCGATCTGCGCCGGTTTGACCGCGGGATGCATCTGCACGTCGACGGCAAGCGGCTGCACCTCGCCGATCCCCGACGCGAACCGGCGGCGGCCCTAGACGTCGTCCGATCAGATGTGCTCAGCTTTCGCGACAAGGCATCGCTCGCGGGCTACGCCAGCCTCATGGGAGCAGCACCGGCGCGGCTCATCGACAGGCGCCAAGACGTGCGTGCGCGCGACGAGTGGAGCCGGCTGCACGTCACCGACCGCGCCGCCGACGTGGTGCTGCGTGCGTTCCTTAGCGGAGTGCTGCTCGAGTCGGAGATGACGACTTCGAGCCGGTTTGTGAACTTCCTAATAAGGATGTTCGTTCGCGGTGACTCGACGGTGCCCGCGACCGGAATGCAGGCCGTTCCCGAGGCCTTGGCCGCGAGACTTCCCGCAGGGTCAGTCCAGCTCAACACACCTGTGCGCAGTGTGACCACGGCGTCGGTCTCGACCGACGACGGAACGATCGAGGCAAAGGCGGTCGTGATCGCCACTGACCTCGACACCGCAGTGCAGTTGCAGCCAGCGGTCGGCGAGCCACCGGCGTGGAAGGGCGTGACGACGATCTACCATGCGGCGGACCGATCCCCGATGAACGGGGCGACGATCCTTGTGGACGCTGATCCGTCGCCCGTAACCAACACCGTCGTCATGACCGAGGCTGCCGAGACCTACTCGGACGATGGGCGGGCGCTGATCGCGACGTCGCTCGTACACGGCCCCACCTCACCAGCAGAAGAGTCCGTCGTGCTGGCTCGCCTGGCCGAGCTGTACGGAGTCGACACACGCGCCTGGCAGCGCATCGCCACATACGCTATCCCCCAGTCGCTGCCGGCGATGCCCGCTCCCCATTCGCTCCGCCCGGTTCGGCTCACGAGCGGCGGCAAAGTCATGTACGTGTGCGGGGATCATCGCGAGACCAGCTCGATCGAGGGAGCGCTGGCCTCGGGACGCCGGGTCGCCGCGGCTGTCCGGGCCGACGTGGGGTGGACGTGACCCGGGGGAGGCGAACCGGCATCTGACCCGACCACCATTGGTCACGATCCTTCCGACAGTTGAAGGCCGAAACCGGGTAGTCCTCGTTGACCGGCCGGGGGCTCCACGTCGCCAACGGCAAGAGTGTTCAAGAGCCGAGGCATCAGCGGAGTTCCTAAATGACTGTCCGCGGGGGCTGGCGACGCTGGTGGCCGAGTTCGCCGCCGACGCGACCGCCGTAGGGTCGGCCGTGGTCGGCGTACTCCTCGCGCGAGTAGATCAGCGTCCAGCTACCGACCTCCAGGCGAGCGCTCGTACGCAGCAGTCTTCCGGTCGCCGGCCCGCCATTGACCCGCACGCCAGTGTCGTGTGCGATAACGGTGAACTCGTCATCGTGACCGTGCACGACCTCTGCGTGCAGAGGGCGCAAGCCGTCGAGGCGAATGTCGCAGTCCGCACCGCTGCCGATGCTGGTGACCCTGTTCGTCAACCAGTAGATCGTCTGCGCGTTCACCGGACCGTGGTGCTCGTGACCGTGGAGTCGGAGCCGTGGTCGGCCGCCGCGCGCCGGATCGTGCGTGGTGGAGATGACGCGGTCCCGGCGCCGGAAAGTCGGCGCGATCGGGAACATGGTTGCCGGCGGAGCCAAGGCTAGGTCAGGCAGTATCCCGTCTCGGCGGCCGCCTCGCAGCCGGGCTCTTCCCGGGGCGAGCAGAGCACGTAGGCCACCGAAACGGATGTGTCGAGAGCCGGTGAACCTTCGCTGCCACCACGGCGCGCGCACGGCTCCGATGCTCAGCATGATGGCGTCGCCCCGCATCACGTCGACCGTCAGGCCGCGCCGAGCCAGCAGGTCGGCGAAGCCGACCAGGGCGCCGGCGTCGGCGCGCCCTGCGAACGCCTCGGGACGGTCGACCTCGAGCCGGAGCCGTTGTCCGTGGCCGTGCAACCGCCCCTGCACCGTCTGCCCGTCCGGCAGCTCGATCCCGAAGTCGAGGTCGGCTGCGACGCGCAGCTCCGTCACCATGTCAGGCCGACTTGCCTAAGACGTTGTCGTCGGTGGTGACCCGCAACGTGCCGCTGAGGCGCCATGTGGCGCGGGGAGCGTCGCTGCCGGTGTCGCGGGGTACTTCGACTTCCATGTTCTGAAACTCGTAGTTGATCGCTGCTTCCCGACCGGTGAGGAAGGACCACATCCGCGAGCCTAAGTCAGTCCAGTCGACGATCTCGGTCCTGTCGTTTTCGGTCTTCTCTGTGTTGGTGCTCATCATCGTTTTCCAATCTTCGATAGTGTCTTGAACACAATGTACCGGCATACCTCTTCAGCCTGCACGTCCAACTGCCGTACGGGCGGGCCGGGCGAGCCGGCAGTGAACATGAACCGACGATCAGAATGGGAGTAGGCATGCAGATCCGCAGAACTGTGGTGGTCGACCGACCGGTAGGACCGGTGTTCGACTACTTATCCGACTTCGCGAACACGACCTATTGGGACCCGGGCACGGTCTCGACCACCCGGTCCTCCGGTGAGGGCGGTATCGGTACGACCTACGCCAACACCTCGAAGTTCGCGGGCCGGGAAACCGAGCTGACCTACACGGTCACCGAGTTTGAGCCCAACCAGAAGATCACGCTGGTCGGGAAGAACAAGACCGTGACCGCCACGGACGAGATGAGTTTCCAGCAGGTTGGCACCGGCACCCGCGTCGACTACGTGGCCAGTTTTGAGTTCGCCGGGGTCATCAAGCTTCTTGCACCGCTGATGTCACCAGCCATGAAGAAGCTGGGCGACGAGGCCGAGCAGGGAATGCGCTCGGCGCTGGAGCGACTGTGACTGCCGATCCTCGTGGTCTCGGCGCGTGGCTGGTCGACGCGGCGCTGGACCGCAGTGTCGTGGGCGGGTACTCCAAGTTCGGGTACGCGATGCGGCGCAGGCTCTCGAACTGGCCGGACGACCCACCCGCCGGCGCGCTCGTCGGGAGGGAGGCGCTTGTCACGGGCGCGTCGTCCGGTCTCGGCAAGCAGTCCTGCGCCGACCTGGCCGGGCTTGGTGCGCGGGTGCATCTGGTGGTGCGCAACCTCCAGAAAGGTGAGGTCGTTCGCCGAGAGCTCCTCGAGCAGCTTCCTGACTCTGAGTTCGTGTTGTGGCGCTGCGACGTCTCCGACCTCCGCGACGTCGAACGCTTCTGCCAGGAGTACGCCGCGGAGTCCGGACGGCTGGATGTGCTGGTGCACAATGCGGGCGTCATGCCGGCGCAGCGAACCGAGTCGGCCCAAGGACACGAGCTGGCGATGGCCACGCACGTGCTGGGGCCGCTGCGCCTGACCGAGTCGTTGCGTCCGCAGCTGGCCGTATCGGGATCGAGCCGGGTGGTCTTAGTGACGTCGGGCGGAATGTACGCCCAACAGCTCCCGGTCACCGACCCCGAATACCGCCGCGGCGGCTACCACGGCGCCACGGCCTACGCCCGCTCCAAACGGGTCCAAGTCGCGTTGCTGCCCGTGCTGACCCGCAGGTGGTCCGCTGATGGCATCTCGGTGCACGCGATGCACCCCGGTTGGGCGAACACCCCCGGGGTCGCCGACTCGCTACCCCTGTTTCACCGGGTTACACGGCCGATCCTGCGCGACAACTCCGAAGGGGCCGACACCACCGCGTGGCTCGCGGCCGCAGAACCACCACCACCGTCCGGCATGCTGTGGCAGGACCGCCGACCGCGGCCAGAACACGTCGTGCCGTGGACCAAGGAGACTGAGTCCGCACAGCAGTCGATGTGGCAGTGGTGCGCTCTCACGGTTGGGATCGAATCGGCCAACTGAGGCGCGCCTAGGCGCGCCAAGCCATCGTTCGGCAAGAATCAATGACGTCGTTTTGCAGGATTAGTTGAGTTCCTCAATTTCGCCAGCCGTACTCAGATCACGATCCTGGCAATCTTGCTGATCCTGGTGATCGCTTCCGGCGCATGAGTCCTACACGGACAGGTTCGGCCCCTGAAGTACCCATCTACACGGCAACGTTGCGATTCCACCGACATCGACCTCCCCGACGAGCATGGTCTTGACCTTCGTCAATGCCCTGAACGTCTGCGACTACAAAACCATCCGAGCTCTCACCACCGCTGGCTACACCTCTTCGGCGACCCGGTGGTGCAACCGCGGAACTCACGACGTCCAGGTTGCAGGGTTCAGAATCGGCGGCGCGAGTGACGGAGTCGACCTAACTTTCAAGGTCCGACACCGCGACATTATTCTGGGGAAGCGCCTGTGGATGAACGACTTCCATAGGCGCTGCCGGCATGGCAATTTTTCAACTACGCCCGGTGGCCAACACTGGCCACATTCAGATCCCGCGATCGAGTGGCCGGAGGTCATCGGGCAACCAGGGAGTGGAGACGCGAAAGCGTCCAGACAGCGAGCGTCGACGGAGCGGCGCGGGGGAGTGGCAGCGAAGAGAGCTGCCACCTGGTGCGAGGCGGAGACGCCGGTGGCGTCGCAGTGGTGATGAATAGTTTTCCCTAGCGCCCGGTTGCGTGGAACGAGTGCGGCACAGAATTGATCGGCCGGAAGGGGTAAACAACGGGCGGCACCCAGAGCCAGCTGGCCGTGACCCCGGTTGGTGGACACCTTGTAATTAAATGCGTTTCCTTCGTTGTCGGCGGCGCCGAGCACATAATGTAGCGCCCCGCCCTCGGTCAAAGCTCCTACGCTTGCCGGGGGCGATTGCTCCGCGACCCGCTCTTCTTCTGGGGCACCCTCCGCGTGAGGGGGTTGCCGGACAGCAAGCCAGGTACTTGTCGCTGTCGCTCTTGAGCGTGCTCCATACGTTACGTCTGTCCAGTGACAGTTCTTCGCGCTATTTTCCTTGTGGCCGTGATCCGCGGTGCCTGCCGCCCGGTGGCACCCTCGTGGTCACCGGGCTCGACCGACTGGCCTCAACCCACCTTGACATTTAGGGGACCGGCGGGGGAGTAGCAGCCAAGAGAGCTGCCACTCAAATTCTGCGGCCGGCTGCTTGCGCAATTAAGCACAAAAAACGCACCCATGGTGTTGATGGGCCGGCTCGCTTCGCTCCCCGGGCTGTGACATCAGGTGTCCTGCCTAGCGGCATGCCTCCTCCACACCCGGCTACTCGGCCCCGTCAATTGCCGCGCCTACGGCATCGGCCCCGCCGCCGTCAGGTTGGGACACGTCACCATCGTCATGAGCGACCGGAAGGCCGCACTCTCAGTGGCCACAGCCGGCCTGTTTTTTGAGGAAATTGCCCCGAAACTCGGCCCGACTTACCAGCACCGTTTGGGCGTTAAACGGCCTGAGGAAAAGAACGACCTCACCGCGTTGGTTGCCTTCAACGGAACACAACAGATCTGCGATCGCGACCTCAAGCCCGCCTACCTGGCGAAGGACGGCTGCGGTGAAGCATCACTCACTGTCGGGAACGTCCGGGTCACCGTGTGTGACCGCGACTCAGCGACAAAAGTCGCGAAAGCACTTGTCGACGCCTACGGCGAAGCCGCCGCAACTTACGCGATGCTTCGCCCGTTCGATGAACTACGCGAAGGCCAAGACGTTCGCCGCACCGCAACCCAGGCACGCCGAACGATACGAGTCTGATTGTCCACAGGTTGGTGCCGGAGGGTTCACGTCCGGTACCAAACTGAGCAATATGGCCACCATGAACCCCGATGAAGAAATCAACGAGATACTCGACACCCTTGACGCACTACTCGATGGGATCGAACCGGAAAACTACAACGACCTCGCAGGGCCGGCCCGGGAGTGGCCAGGCTATGGCGCTCATCGGACTGGCTCGCTTCGCTCGCCAGACTGTCCATCGCGAACCGGGTCCTCGCCTAGCGCCGTCAGCCTCGACACTTTCGGCGCATCACGCTTCTCTCGGACCGAACCAGGACAACAAAACACTCGGCACTGCGCTTACTCCGTTCACCCTTCCCCACAGGCCCCACCCGACCGCGAGATCGGTTAGGGACTACGCGGTCGACTGGAGGTTCATTTCGTTGCGGATGATCAATGCCGACGTCGATTATGACGCCCAGTTCCCACCCGAGTACGAGGCCGGCCTTCCCGCCGAACTGGCCGACGCGCTCACCGGCAAAGACGTGGGCACGCCTATCATCCATTTCCAACCGCCTACCGGGGTTGCCTTCTTCGGTCCGGTTATCAGCCGACTTCCCGATGAGGATGACGCGTTGCGGTTGTGGGACCACGTCGTGGGGTTGGCGAGTTTTCCCGGGTTCGCGGAGTTGAAGCGCAGCTTGCGGGAAGCCCCGCAACTTGTCGGCCTCGGCGTCGACGTGGACGAGGTTGGAATCCAGGAGGACTGGCACGGAGGCAGCCGCAGACTCAAGAAATAGCCAACTGAAAGACTGCGCGTATGAACCTCAACTACTCGGACTCGATCCTCGTCAACGGCACACCGGAAACTCTCTACGACATGGTCTCGGACGTGACCCGTATGGGAGAGTGGAGCCCGATCTGCACGGCATGCTGGTGGGACGAGGGAGACTCCCCGCAGGTTGGTGCGCGGTTCACCGGTCGCAACGAGTTGCCTGAGCGAACCTGGGAGACGCGCAGCCAAGTCGTGGCGGCCGACCGGGGCCGGGAGTTCGCGTGGGTTGTCGGCGACTCCCTGGTGCGGTGGGGCTACACGTTCAGTCCCGTCGACGGAGGGACGCAGATGACGGAGTCGTGGGAGTTCCTGCCCGGTGGTATCGCGATGTTCGAGTCGAAGTACGCAGCAGATGCCCAGGCGCAGATTGCCGATCGCACCAAGGCGGCACATGAGGGTATCCCCGTGACGCTCGCCGCCATCAAAGCAGTCGCTGAAGCGGCGCGCAGATCAGGAGCGTGAAAGCGCCGTCCACTCGGCTTTTGTCACGGTTCCGGTCTGCGCAAATCCATGCGCCAATTGGAATTTCTTGACTGCGGCGGTCGTGACCGGTCCGAAGTAACCGTTGCGGTCCCGGTTTGCCATACCCAGGGCGACCTGGGCGAACAGCACCGCCTTACCGGTCTGTCGTTCCGCCAACGTCAAGTTCGCAAAGTTCTTGAGTCCGTAGGCGCCGGCCGAGGTCGACGAATAGCCTTTGGACACATCGGTTGTGACATCGCCGGGTTTCAGCGATCCCCACGTCGGAACATCCAGAGCGCCGGTCCATGGCAAATCGTGCTTCCTCTGATAAGCCTTGACCGCCGTCCAGGTGGCACTATCGAAGACGCCGGTCGCCGTGATGCCGAGCAGGCCTTGCGCGCCTTTCACCGTCGAGGCTTTCGAGCCCATCGCCTGGACCGCATTGGTGCTCTTCTTGACCAGGGCGACCGGGGCGTAACACCTTGCCGTGCGGGCCGTTGAACGGAGCACGGCGGGCTGGCCGGCGAAGCGGGCGCAAGGTCCGTAGTCCTTCGGCTGGATCTTGCCGGTCCAGAACGAGGTGCTGGCGCGGGCGCCATTCCAACTCAACGAGATGTGGACGTGGTCGACATGGCCGTAACTGGCCCGCCAGCCATCCGACTCGCGGTAGACACCCCAGATCTTCTGGTTGTATATCACGTACATGATGCCGAGGCGCTTCGCGTTCTCCCCGTGATTAGCGGTGACCCAGGCGAGGAAATCGGCGGCTGCGGCCCTTTCTGGCGCCTTCCTGGAATCGACCATCCAGTCCCAGGCGCGACCCTCACTGTGTTCGGACAGGCCTTCAACGCAATTGCGGCTGATGTTTCCCTTGCCGCCGATCTTGTAGGTTGCGAGGACCAGGTCACGGAGTCTTCTGGGGCCGACGAGATCGACGGGACTGCAGCTCACTTGAGGTTGATAAGCAGGAGTCGGGTCGAGTCTTGCCGGCAACGTGACCGGCGCTTTGAGGCCCTTCGACGTCTTCGGAAACGTGACTGGCGTCGAACCCACCGATTGCGCGGGACCCTGGCCGAGCCCGAGCGTCAGGGCAATGGCCAGAAACGACACGCCGATGATTCGCAACATCCGACCCTCCCATGGTGAGTTGTGCGATTCTTCATGGTGGACTTCTTTGTCCCACCTGTCTCATGTTTGGCAGAATTCGCATGACCTCTTTTTCCGCAATTCGCCAGCCGGTAGGTTGTCCCTGTGCGCATTGCAACCTGGAACGTCAACTCCATCCGCTCCCGCATCGACCGTGTGACGGCTTGGATCGAACGCAGCAACGTCGATGTCCTGGCCATCCAGGAGACGAAATGCAAAGAAGAACAGTTCCCTTTCGAGCCTTTGCGCGAACTCGGTTATGACGTCGCGCATTTCGGCATCAACCAATGGAACGGCGTCGCGATCATCTCCCGCGTGGGCCTTAAGGACGTCGCCACGTCCTTCGCCGACGACCAACCGCAGTTCGGCGATCCGGCCGTCCTGGAGCCCCGGTCGATCGGCGCGACGTGCGGCGACATCCGGATGTGGAGCCTCTATGTGCCCAACGGCCGCGATCTCGACAACGCGCACTACTCCTACAAACTCGACTGGTTCGACAAGCTGACCGCGTCCGCCAAAGGCTGGCTCGCCGACAACCCCGATGCCCAGATCGCTCTGACCGGCGACTGGAATGTTGCACCCCTGGACGAAGACGTCTGGGACATCGCGGCCTTCGAGGGCAAGACCCACGTGTCGGGACCCGAACGCCAGGCCTTCCAAAACGTGCTCGATGCCGGCTTCACCGAAGTCGTGCGACCGCACACGCCCGGACCAGGCGTCTACACGTTCTGGGATTATCAGCGATTGCGATTCCCCAAGCGCGAGGGCATGCGAATCGACTTCGTCCTCGCCTCCGATACGCTCGCCAAACGCGTCAGCGGAGCAAGCATCGACCGCGAGGAACGCAAAGGAAAGGGCGCCAGCGACCACGCGCCCGTCATCGTCGATCTCAACTGACAGCAAAGGGACGCCATGCTCACCACGGAATTCACCGAAGTCTTCGGCATCGATCACCCAATCGTTTGCGGCGGCATGACCGCAATCGGCACCGCCGAACTCATTGCCCCGGTCGCCAACGCCGGCGCCCTCGGTTTCCTCACCGCCTTGACTCAACCGACGCCCGAGGCCCTGACCAAAGAAATCCAGCGCTGCCGTGACCTGACCGACAAGCCCTTCGGCGTCAACCTCACGATCCTGCCCACGATATCGCCCGTTCCCTATGACGAATACCGCGACGCGATCATCGAGAGCGGCGTCAAAATTGTCGAGACTGCCGGCTCCAATCCGGCGCCGCATCTGCCGGCCTTCAAGGCGGCCGGGGTTAAAGTCATCCACAAGGCGGTGGCCGTGCGGCATGCCCTCAAGGCGCAAAGCCTCGGGGTCAACGCCATCAGTATCGACGGTTATGAATGCGCCGGTCATCCGGGCAACGACGACATCGGCGGGCTCATCCTCATCCCGGTCGCCGCTTCGAGGCTGAACATCCCGATCATCGCCAGCGGCGGGTTTGCCGACGGTGCCGGACTGGTCGCGGCTCTCGCCCTCGGCGCCTCCGCGATCAACATGGGCACGCGCTTCGTGGCGACCCAGGAAGCCCCGGTGCACCAGAACGTCAAACAGCAGATCGTCGACAACGACGAACGTGCCACCCAGATCGTGTTCCGCAAATGGGGCAACACCGCCCGCGTCGCCCTCAACGAAGTGTCCGCCGAGATTGCCCGTATCGAAGCCCAGCAAGGCACGACGTTCGAAGACGTCGCCGTCCTCGCGGCCGGCGCGCGCGCCCGCACGAATGTCCTCACCGAAGGCAGGATGAACGACGGCATGTGGTGGGCGAGCCAGGCCCAGGGCCTCATCAACGACATACCAACCGTCGGAGAACTTGTCGAAAAGATCATGGCCGACGCCGAAGCCGTCATACGGGCAAACCACGCGGCGCTCTCGAACTGACCGGGACGTCGGTCTCGGTGGCCTGCAACCCCTTGCGCCTATGCCAAGATGTGCGGGTGGACTCTTCTGGCGCTCCGGTCAGAAAATGGCTGTCCCTGACGGCCGCCGACGGCCGCACGCTACACATCAGCGGCGCGCTGGCCAGCGACACCGCTGTGGTCGAACAATTGGTGTGTCGCCGAAGCGACGGACCCGGCGAGTTGACGATTGACCAGGCGCCGGGTGCGGAGTTTGCCTTTGCCGTCGACCTGATCGCGCTGCGCGAAGCCTGCGGCGCTGACGCCAAAGTCGCGTTGTCGCTGACCGTGCACGATCGGACGTGGTCGACGATGAGCCCGTCGAGCCTCCCCCAAGACAGCACCCGCCAACTCTGGCGACTCGGAAAATTCGCTTCGACCGACATCGGCGGGGCGTCGCAACTGCTCGATGTCGAGGGAATGCCGGCGTTGGTGTCCGTGATCGGTGGCGGCAACATCGTCATCGAGTTCGGCGAGGGACGATCGGCGCGCGCCACGTCCCGCACCGTGCAGTTGTCACTCCACCGTTCGCGTTCCCACTACACCGCCAGACTCGAGGGTTGCAGCAGTGCGCTCGCGTCGGTCTCACTTGTTGTCGCCGGCCGCGAATCGCAGTCGCGCACCGAATTGACCGCACCGACGATCACCGACATGACGTCAAGTGCCGAGTTCGGCCAACATACGTACGAACTCACCGGGCCGATCCCGCTCGACCGGATCGGGCCGGTCGAGGAGGACTGGGACGAGATCCACGACATTTATTTCGACGTGCTGCTTCAGGGCAGCGACAAAACCGTGCGCAAGTATCTGTATTCGCCCGGCGCCCTGAAACGCCGCGCGGTGCGCGACGTCGTCCTCGACGGCGACGACGTGTCGCACCTCGTCCTTCCCTATTTCGCCGCCAAGACTCATCAACTCGCCTTTCGAGTCGAGAACTTCGCACCCACGAACCTCCGTTTCATGCGGCGACTGTTGTGGGCGGCGTGGATCCTCACACCGCTGCGACCGGTCCTCGGCATCTGGCTCATCGGCGAATTGCCTTACAAGGCTCAGGACAACGGCTTTCATTTTTTCCGCTGGATCCGTACGACACAGCCCCGACGACGCGCCTTCTATGTCATCGACCCGCAATCGCCCGAACGTGTCAACGTCGAACCTCTCGGCAACGTCCTCGAACGCGGTTCACGAAAACACATTCTCTATACGGTCCTGGCCTCACGTTTTCTCAGCACTCATCACGCCGAATACCTGTTCGCCTCGCGGTCGCGGCGGATGAAACGGTGGAGTCGCGGCGTCCGAGTCTCGCTGCGCCATGGCGTCATGGGGACCAAAAACATGACTCCTTTGTATGGTCGCCGCTCGCGAGACTTCAAGACCGATCTCTTCCTCGTGAGTTCGGCAATGGAACGCGAAATGATAGTCCACGACTTCGGTCATCACCCCCGCAAAGTCGCGGTCACGGGTCTTGCGAGGTTCGATGAACTGTTCGCCGACGACGTCGCCATCGAGCGCACGATCCTGATCATCCCTTCGTGGCGTGATTGGCTCTCACGCGAAGAGGAGTTTGCCCGCAGTCAATACCTCCAGCGCTGGACTGCTTTCTTGCAGCACCCCGGCTTCCAGCAAGTCCTCGCCGACAATGGACTCACTGCCCCCTTCATCCTGCATCCGAACATGCGGCATTATGCCTCCCACTTCGAGGCGGCCGGGATCTCAGTCATCGGTCAGGGCGAAGAGGAAGTCCAGCACCTCTTGAAGAGCAGCGCCCTGATGGTCACCGACTATTCGAGCGTCGGCTTCGACTTCAGTTTCCTGGGCCGCCCGGTCGTCTATTTCCAGTTCGATCGCGACCGCTTCCTCGGTTCGCTGCCCTCCTACCTCGACCTCGATGCGCAATTGCCAGGCCGCATTGCCTTCGACGAAGACCATCTCGCCTCACTTGTGCGCGAAACTGTCGACGCGGGCATGCAGGTGGCGCCCGAGTACGCCGAACGCTCCCGTCGATTCATCGACCATGTCGATCGCAACAACTGTCAACGGATCTTCGAGGCCGTGCACCGGGCATGGAAGCCGACTCTTCCCTTAACTCGATTGCGCGACAGCAACACGGCCGGATCGTTGTTCCTGCGCTTCCGGAAGAGCCGCCGATACATGCCAGCCATGAAGGCGCTTTACCGCGTCGCCCGACTGCTGCCGACAAAGAACCTCGTGGTGTTCGAAAGCTCCAACGGCAAGCAATATGGCGACAGCCCGCGTTATCTCTATGAGCGCCTCCTCGCCCGCGAACACGACATGGATATTGCCTGGATCAACAACACGACGGTGCGACTGCCCGACCCCGAGACAGCCAAGATCGTCCGCTTCTCGCCCCGTTATTTCCTGACCCTTGCGCGGGCGCGGATGTGGATCACCAACCAGAACATTCCGCATTACCTCGAGCCGGCGCGCGGGACGACATACGTGCAGACGTGGCATGGGACTCCGCTCAAACGCATGCAACATGATGTCGAATCCGACAAGGGCCGCGACAAGGGTTACCTTGACCGCGTCACGCTGGCAACCGGTTATTGGGATTACCTTCTGTCGCCGAGCCCGTTTGCCACCACGGCCTTCCGCAGCGCGTTCCGCTACGACGGCAAGATCATCGAAGAAGGCTATCCGCGCAACGACCTGTTCCACCGCGACGACGCCGATCGTGAGATCGCCCTCGTGCGTCAGAGGCTACGCCTGCAGGACGACCGCAAGATCGTGCTTTACGCGCCCACATTCCGGGACGGCCAGACCCGCGGCGCCTCGACCGTCGACGAACTGGAGCTCGATCTGAGGCTCCTGCGTGAGTCCCTCGAACGGGACCACGTCGTCGTCCTGCGTTTCCACAGCCTTGTCAAGAACCGGATCCGCATCCCGGTCGAACTCCAGGACTTTGTCACCGACGCGACGGACTATCCCGACACTCAGGAACTGCTGTTGGCGGCCGATGTCCTCATCACCGATTATTCCTCGATCATGTTCGACTTCGCTTCGCTCGGACGACCTATGATCTTTTTTGCCTACGACCTCGAGCATTACCGCGATGAGCTCCGCGGCTTTTATCTCGATTTCGACAAGGAAGCGCCCGGGCCGATCCTTGCAACGACGTCCGCAGTCCTCGCCGCCCTCATGGACCTTGACGGCGTCGCGAAAAGGTACGGAGACAGGATCACCTCCTTTGCCGCGAGCTACGCGCCACTCGATGACGGCCACGCATCCGATCGCGTCCTCGACGTGCTCTTCACCCGTTCCGCAATCGAGCACGATCGGTCCTCCCCCAGCGGGTGATCTTGCCTACACGCCACGCCGCATAGGCCCGCACGATTTCGGCAGCACAGCCCCGCATGCGAGAATAAATCGGTGATATTTGTGTCTGCTCGTGATCGGAGGGTCTCGAAGCATGGCAGTTTCTGAGACACAGCCCGAGACACACTCACCCAAACACCACAGCAAGATCCCGCCGCCGACCGACGGACAACGGAAAGCGTCTGATTTCCGGCCGGACATCCAGGGCCTTCGTGCCCTCGCGGTGTCCCTCGTCCTCCTCTTCCACTTGTGGCCGAACCGCCTCGGCGGCGGCTACATCGGCGTCGACATCTTCTTCGTCATCTCCGGTTTCCTTATCACATCGCACCTCGTCGCTCATCCGCCGCGCAATGCCCGCGGACTCGCCGAATTCTGGGGACGCCGCATTCGCCGATTACTACCCGCATCCCTCCTCGTCCTTTTCTCGACCATTGTCGTTTCACGACTCATCGCCCCCGAGACCCAATGGGCAAACACAGCGCGCGATGTCCGCGCCGCCACGCTGTATGCCCTGAACTGGCGGCTCGCCGGCAACTCGGTCGACTATCTGGCGTCGGAAAATGCTTCATCGCCGGTCCAGCATTTCTGGTCCTTGTCGGTCGAGGAGCAGTTCTATCTGATCTGGCCGATCCTCATCCTGGGGCTCATGTTGTGGGCGCTGCGCAGCCAACGGGACCAGCTCCGTACGGCGTTCGCCGGTCTTGCCGTCGTGGTAGCGGCTTCACTCGCCTATTCGATTTATGAAACGGCATACGATCCGCCCCTCGCCTATTTCGTCACGCCGACCCGGATCTGGGAGCTTGGCATCGGCGGCATCCTCGCCGTGTCCCTTGCCCGGCGTACTCGGGACAAACGCGGATTCATGGCCGATTCGGCGCCCGCCT
>JACMOZ010000352.1 GCA_014377785.1 Aeromicrobium sp. | reverse complement strand
CTCTCCGGCAGCAGCTACCAAGGGGACTTTGTTTTCGCCTCCTACGATGCCGCCGGCACATTCACCCCCGGCGAGCCTGACCGGCGACCCGACACGGAAGTCATCGGCTGGCGTGCCGCCTGCGAGTGCGGATGGACCGGCCCCACCTGGGCCAGAACATCCACCCCCGCGGATCACAAGCCGGCCGATCACACCCTTTACAGTGACGACGCCATGCTGGGCGTCGCCGACGACGACCTCGTCTTGGTCGACTGGTACGCCCACATGGGACCACTCGTGAACGTCGCCGCCATCCGTACCGCGCAAGCGGAGTACCAAACCGCTCGCCGGCGTTTGGAAGACGCCATCATTGCCGCCCGACTCGCCACACCCTCCGCGTCCTGGGAAACCATCGGCCGAGCCGTCGGCGCGACCAAACAAGCCGTCCACGAACGCTACGGACGCCTCCCCGCACTGCAAGAGGATCCGTCCACCCGATAGGGTCACCTCGGCCTAACGACTAGCCATCCGGCGCGACCGGCGCCCGCCAAACGCCCATCAGCTCGAAAAACTGCCCCTGCAGCTGCTCCCGGTGGGCTCACCGTGCCGGACGTAGCCTCGCCCGAGCACATGCTTGACGATGGCGAAGACTTGTTGCCGCCAACGCCGCACAGTGCGGTTCAATGACCTTTTCGCCCGCGACCGTCAGGACACCTCGATGGTGTTCCTCGTCGGAAGCCAGAAGCCCGAGACGCAATAACGTCCCGACCGTAGCCCAAGAAAGAGACGGATACCCCGGCGTATCAAGAGACGCCGATTGTTCCTCCGGCAGCCACAACACCGTCCCGCACACCTTGATATCAATCAACGCCATCAGGTGAGAACTAAGAAAATGAGTGAACACCCACCCATCTTCCCCCTTCTACTGACATATTCTCACTTCGCAGTGTCGGCGACCGGCGTACCGATTCGATCGCGAAAACCGGTACGGAGGTCTTCGCGGCGTCCTCCGGAAGCGTGGGATAAGGCAATTTGCGTGCCCTGCCCACCTGTTTGCGCGGTAACACTTGTCCTCATTTTTATTCAGGGTTTACACAGTAAACTCCATGACGCGACATGTCAGTAAGCGGATTAGTGGCAAATTCTGGGGGTATAGCGGCGCATGCCAGCATATTTTGATACGCGAAGCCAGCCGCTGGCAAACCGTTTTGAGTACTGGTCGCACACGGTCAGTACCCAGGCAATGCCGGTTGAGATTGATCGGAAGCAGGACTTTTCTGTCGCGGCTGGATTGACCAGCGCCACTATCGGCGCCGCCCGAACAATCAATGGTTTTGGTGGCAACCATGTCTTTCACCGCACCGCCAAGAAAATTCGAGAGGGCGACCCCGACACCCTCCTTCTCGCGTTTCCCACCGTCGGGTCTCCCCTCATTGAACAGGACGACCGGCAAACAATGGTGGCCAACGGGGAAATGGTTTTTTTCGACAGCTCCCGACCCTTCCAGGTCGCCATGCAGGAACCGTTTCGGTGGCAACTTCTCGCTGTCCCCAAATCGGTGCTGCGGATCCCTGACATCCAGTCGCAAAAAATTACGGCCATATCCATTCCCCGAAGTTCCGGAATAGGGAGCGTCGTGCGAACAGTGTTGAAGGACATGATTTCCCACAGCACGGCCCTCAGCAACGACGCAGAGGCCACCGCGGTTGGGGGTCACGCCGCCGATCTGATCGCGACTCTTATTCGCTCGGTTTTCGGCGAAACTCTTGTGGTGAATGATGGAGCCGCGGTGCTTCGGGAAACGGTGCTTGCGTTCCTCCGCCGCCGCCACGGTGATCGCTTATTAACCGCAACCATGATCGCTGCCGCCCACCACGTTTCGTTGCGTACCTTGTTCAGCGCCTTCGAGGGGAGTGGTGATTCCCTCATGGACACCCTGCGTGGTATCCGAACAAGCGCCGCCCGAGACGATCTCGGTAACCCCCGTTACAAGCAGTGGAACGTCTCCCACATCGCTGCCGCCCACGGATTCGCCAGCCCGTCGAACTTCGCCCGAGCATTCCGGGAAACCTACAACATGACCCCCTCCGAATACCGCCGAATCAACACCGCCCCGTCCACATCGGGATACAAATTCGGGAATCCTGAACTAGGTGAAACTTTCGGCAATCCCCAAAACCTCAACTACCCGCCCTCCCTGAATCTCCTCGACAGCTGAATCGCATTTAGCCCCACGCGACATCCCGAACCTTGCAGGGCACCATCAATCCCCACATACGTTCTCCGCATGAAAATGCGCACCGCGGAGAGTAGCCGTTCCCGGGGTTAGCCGGGTGGGTTTTCTGCCGGGGTCCGGCCGTCGGTACGGATGTCATCTTCCGGCAGTGTGCCGATATTCGGGTTCGGTGAGGTGATCGATCGCGATTTGGTAGGCCGTTGTGATCATTCGGGGGTCTCCGGAATCATCAAGCGCAAACGCGCGACTCAACATGGCGTCGTAGAGAACCACCGCAACCTCAACCCGGTGCAAGATCGTCGTGTGAATAATCAGCGGGTAGTTATCGGCCAGGGTTTGTCCGAGCCGGGCCGCGGCGATACTCACGTTGGTTTGATCACGGGGATGCCCGCGCCCGTCGAGGTGATCCCCGAACCGGATCGAGCGAAATCCGGGCTGTTCCCGAAACTCGTTCTCCAAATAATCCAGCACACTGCCGACCGCGTGTGACCAGATCGGGTTGCGGCGCGGGGAAATTTTCTGCAGGCACTCCGTGGTGAAGCGTTCCAAATGCACGTTTCCGAGAGCGTCCAGAAGGTGGTGGGAGTCTTCGAAGTAGCGGTACACCGTACCGATCGACACGCCCGCCGCGACCGCCACCAACTCTAAGGTCAACCGATCCGCCCCGACACAATCCACCACACTCGCTGCGCTCTGCAGCACCGCCGTAACAGTCGGACCAGATCGCGCTTGCACCGGCTGATTTCTCAACTCGGAAACCATTTCGCCATCCGACGTCTGTGCTTCAACCATGGAATTTTCCCTCGCTGGTTCGGAGCCGCAAAACGTGACTCATAGATAAGAGTCGGAAAGTTCATTTTCATTACGCAGTTTCTCAAAAAAGTTTTACTTTCCCTCATTTACCTTGACGAGTGCTCACTGTTGCCTCAGACAGATTCCCCGTGAGCTGCCCATCCGGTAACGGACGCCGCAACATCCGGCGGTACGAGGACGTCGATCGGTAAAACTTGTACCCCTTTCCTGCACGTGACTCGTACCTCCGCCACACTGTCGGTAAACACACAGAAAAGCGGCTGGACGCCAACTGATAGTTGGCTGACGCTTTGCTCAGCTAGCCCTGAGTTACCTGCTATTAGGTCAATTAACTGGCCGCGAAATTTGGGCGATTAGGTGAATTGCTAAGCTTTTCCCAGTGCTTCGAACCGTGTAATCCCTTGTCGAATCCCCCCGATCGACACCATTTTGAAGCCCTCGGCTCGGGCCTTGCCCGTGGTGAAAGGGCGGCGCAGGCTTGCCGCCCGCCCTTTCACATCCCCGTTCATGTCCACGTCAAAGGCGACATCGATCGGACGCCCAAAACAACACCCAAACGGTGCGCACGACGTTCGTCACCAGGCGCTACCAACTGCGAGTAACCAGCTACTAACGTTCGTTAAGGACTATCTCGCTTCCCCGGTGCCGATAAAGCGTCGCCCTGCTCCACCCGACCAGCTTCGCCGCCGCGTGCGCGGTCTGCCCTTCCGCACGAGCGGTTGCGACAATTGCAAGTTTCTGAGCGACCACGACCGGATCACTGACCGGTCGACCAAACCTCGTTCCCGCATTCCGGGCAACAGCGATCCCCGCATTCACTCGCTCGACGATCAGCTCCCGCTCGTACTCGGCCAGGGTCGCCAGCATGTTCAGCATCAGCCGGCCCGTGGTCGTCGCCGGATCAATCCCATCAGATAGCGAACGCACATGAATGCCGGCATCGCGGAGCTGATTGACCGTATTCAACACATCGATCAGAGATCGGCCGAGGCGGTCGATGCGCGCACCTGAAGATGCCCTTGTGAAACGCGGTGGCAAGGGTCACCCTCGAGGAAGCAGTCCCAGGACGAACCCTCAGATCTTCAACCTTCGCCGTGCGTGTCGAGGTGTTCGTTGCTGCGCAGGTGTTGCCGGTGACCCTTAGGCGTCCAGGCGGGCGGAGTCAACGCAATCACTTTCAACTCGTTCGCTCGCTCTTGTGCTTCTGCCTGACGAACGAAAGCGGCGTTCGCCTGTCCAGACAACCGCGCACTCTTATCGCGGGCGGCTCGGGCCTCATCGCGGGCATCGTCCGCTCCTCGCTTGCTGGCCTTTGCCTCTTTTCGCTTGCACGACCGAGACCATCGCGCCGATTACCGTAGCCAGGGTTGCAATCGCCGTTCCGAGCATTCCCCCGACCGTGCTGTACGCCTACTAATCGCGCCGGACAACAGGGGTTTCGACAACGTCACGATCCATGAAAGACACCGAACGGGCGGCGGTATAAAGCTTCTCTTCCCCCGGGTATGGAACCTTCCGGTATCCACCGTATCCGGCCACGACCCGGTGATGATGTGTGGACTTATCCAACGGATAAGGCGTCACGTGTTGTGCCCGTGCCGCCCGAACCCTTCGCTTCCCGTTGCATGCACCCACAGAGGTTCGTCATTGTCTGGACGATCGTGGGCGGAGATAGTGGGATAAGGGATACCCGCTACAGTGCCGTACGGCGCCGTCCACGTAAATCCCGACGACGGTTCCGACCGCGGGGTCCGGGACGCCCACTAAGAAAATACGGCGCGGGTGCGCCAGTCACCGCAGTGACGCTTCGCCCGGTTTCCTCACTAATCCCCGTGGTTGGACATCGACCGGGACCTTCCGACCGCCCGGTCGTGCGTTGCGCCGAGCGTGGAAGACTCCCCCGCCTACGACTCATAAAAAAACACCGCCAGGCTCCAGCCTCCAGCCTCCGGGTCGCCCCTGATCTCCGGAGCTGCAACATATGTCTCGGCACCCACCAAAAGTTGAGGGGGGCATTCACCTGCGTACCTGCGCACCTGCGCACCTGCGCACCTGCGCACCTGCGACAAAGTCGAAACCGACATATTATTCCGACGACTCCAAGTTCTGTGAGTTTTTTCCAAGAGGGAGCACTACCGCTGAAGCCAATCTGATAAACAAATACTTCGGTGAATTCACAGCGGATGCTCACTAGCGTTTGATTAGAAGTTCGGCATTTTTTCATCAACTTCTTTAATTTATTGATCAAATATTTCGAGGGTATTTTCGTGAAAAACTCTGATTTGTCTTACTTATTCTCTAATTCCGACAGTCTTGGGCGGTCCCGTTCAGTGTCGAAGATGGTGCCGGTCCCCGGGATCGCGTCCCGTCGGGTCGCTGCGGTGCTCATCTCAACCGCGCTCGCTGTCGGGGGTGGCCTTGTAAGCCCGATTCCAGCGATCGCTGGTGGGGATGTCAGATCCGTCACCCATCAGAGATGTGTTCTCAGCATGAGGGTTTCGCGGGGGGGAGCGGAAAGCGACAATTCAGCCTCTGCTTCTGACGCCAGCCCGGTGACAATGTGTGGCCCCAATACATCCGGGAGAACTTCGACGCGACTTGTGCCATCACCCATGCCCCCTCAATCAAGGTCGGGGCTTGTCTCGAAAATAGACGGCGCGAAAGCGAAAGCGGCAGCGAGAAGCGTGGCCAAAGCTGCCGCGGCAGTGGCAAAAGCGAAAGCGGCAGCCGACGCAGCGGCAGGAAAAGCGGCCGCCGCTAAAGTCGCCGCAGACGCGATGGCGGCAAAGGCCGCCGCGGACGCTCAAGCGATAATCGACGCCAAGACTGCTGCCGCAATAGCGGCCGCAGCGAACGCGGCCAACGCCGCGAAGGTTGCAGCGGACGTTGCTGCGGCGAAACTGATCACAGACGCGGCAGCAGCACAGGCGGCAGCAGCACAGGCGGCAGCAGCACAGGCGGCAGCAGCACAGGCGGCAGCGGCCGCTGTAGCTGCCGCTGCCGCAGGAGTGAAAGCCGCTGCTGTTTACGCGTACCTCGGGACAGCCGGAAACTACACCGTGCTGGCAGACGCTGCAGTCACAGCACCAGCATCCACGATTACCGGGAATGTCGGAGCTGGTGCTGCGATAACCCTCGACGCTCAAACCACTATTCACGGCGGCCTGGTGCGGTCGAACGCGGAGTCAGCTACCGCACTCGCTGACCTCGCCGCCGGGTACGCCACACTCTCAACCCTCCCCACTACCGGAACGCTAAATGGCACAGACCTCGGCGGCCAGACTCTCACCCCAGGGGTATACCACTCAAATGTCGCCATCGCTATCTCTGACACCGTAACTTTCGATGCAGGGGGAGATCCAAATGCCGTCTTTGTGATCCAGACAGACGCAGCGCTGAACACAACAGCATCGACGTCGACCCGCCTCCTCAACGGCGCTAAAGCATCGAACATTTATTGGGTTTCAGCAGGTGCAGTCACCTTGGGCGCATCGTCGATATTTGACGGCACTATCGTCAGCGACGCCGCGGTGACAATCGGCGCACAAAGCACAATCCTCGGCAAGGCACTTTCCGTCACGGCCGCTACCACCCTTGACTCCGACACGATCGATGGCACCAACAACTACACCAATTAAGTAATACAAAAACTGTTATTACCGGCGTTAAATTCACTGCATTAGACGATGAACTTTAAAGTTATCTTCCCTCGTTCTGGAGCCTTGGAAATTACTAACGCCTCTTACACCTCACCACAAAACAGGAGAACACAGTTATGTCAATATTTGTAACGAAGCCCGCAGACGTCGAAAGTCACCCCCCGATGAAGTCTCACCGTTTGCTGGGAACCGTTCTCGCAGCGTCAGTGATCGTCAGCGCAGGCCTGTTCTTTGGTACGACTTCGGCCATCGCAGACGATGCCTCGAGTGGGATGAACTCCCAGAATTCCACCATCCTGAGCAGCAATGACGCGCCCACCCCCGACCCAGTAGCATCCCCAAACCCATCGACCTCCCCGGACTTGGCGCCAGCCTCGGACTCGGCGGCCCCCGCCGACCCGTCCGCAATGACGATGTCATCGAAGCATAAAATGCACACGAAGAAATCACATGGAACAAAGAAACACGGCACGAAGTCGGGTGGCGCAAAAACGCACGTTAAAAAGACGCACAGCTCTAAAAGCTCCAACGCGAACACCAACCCCCTGATATGAGCGGATAGATGAGCACCAGAGCTTTCCCTTCAGCCCCCGCGGTCGGCTAACACTCGATTCAACGGTGACTTGTCTTCGCAAAAGGAGACTGCCTGCGGATCAACCATCTAGCGACGTTCTTCCTAACCACCTCACCCGGAACAAAGCCCGTGGAACGCCTCGCACTCCCCGGCTCCATCCCCGAATCACCTCTAACGCCGTCTGCGGTTTTTTTCCTGTTCGTTGGTGAGGCGAGGGCATTTTTAGGGTAATTCGTGTGTCGGAAGTGCGCCCGATTTGCTGGCGTCGTCGAGCTCTCGGATGCGCTCGAATGAGTCGATTAATGCAGCCATGGATCTGTCACTCATCCGTAATCAACGCTTAGTGATACTTACTGCGGGGGAAGAAACAAAAGTAATTGGGAACAGACGAATTGGGTTTACCGGCGTCAAAGATGGACGGCAATTCGCAAATGGTCGGGGGGCCAGAAACGCCGAGATGGTTGTTGCCGTGCTACTGAACAGTGCCGCGGCAACAACCGCCATCCCTGTTGCACCCAGAGGTGACACGATGACTGATGTGAGCCACCGGTGTCTACCGTTAGCAAACGAAAGAACGCTAAGCAGTCCCAAAGTCGCTGGAATCCTCGTGCGGTCCGTTATTTTCCTGCGTCGTCGCATGGCGGTACAAGGTAGCCCGACTCCACCCAACAAGCTTCGCGGCCGCGTGTGCGGTCGACCCGGCTTTTCGAGCACTGGCAACAATCTCAAGTTTCTGGGCAATCACGACCGGGTCACTCACCGGACGGCCAAACGTGGTTCCCGCGCTCCGGGCGGCAGCGATGCCGGCGTTCACTCGTTCGACAATGAGCTCCCGCTCATACTCGGCCAAAGTCGCCAGCATGTTCAACATCAACCGGCCCGTGGACGTCGCTGGATCAATCCCATCGGATACCGACCGCACATGGATCCCGGCATCACGAAGCTGGTTGACCGTGTTCAACACGTCGATCAGAGACCGGCCGAGGCGGTCGATCCGCCACACCACGACGGTATCCCCCGCCACCGCATACTCCAGCAGACGCTGCATCCCGGGACGAGTCGCAGCAGCTTTACTGCCGGAGGTAACGTCATCGAAAACGTCCCGTTTTTGCACCCCTATAGAGAGGAGTGCATCGAGTTGTAATTGTGCGTCTTGGGCGGCGGTACTGATGCGGGTGTAACCCAAAAGCCTCATCCGCCCAGCATGTCTCATCAACCCCGATTCGCTAGGTTGAGACACGCCGGACTATAAGACGAGTTACCGAGACACCGACTCTAGTCCGCTAGGCCCGGAATCGCGGGGTCTGGTTCTCTGCGTCCAAGCTAATCTGGCTGTCTCGTTAATCTTTAGCTTTACGAGACATGCCGACCGCGAATCTTGCCCGCCGTCATCGGCTCATGGCTTTAGGGACGGGACAAATTTTTTGCGACATGTCTCTTTTGCTGCAATAGCGCGTCGAGTGAGACATTTTGAAGCCCGGGTTCG
>JACMOZ010000351.1 GCA_014377785.1 Aeromicrobium sp. | reverse complement strand
GGTAACAGCGGTGGCGGGCGCCCGAGTCCAACCCCGGCTCCTTCCGGCTCGCCCGTCACCGCTCCTCCCGTGGCAGCGTTCCCCACCTCAGGCGCGGCGCATCTCGTACTTGAGCCTCACCGCGCACACCGTGGCGATGTGGTCATGGCGACCGCCCACGGCTTCACTCCGGGGGAGCAGGTGCAGTTTGTCGCCTACCCGGAGCGAGTCGTGCTCGGGAGCTTTCCTGTAAGCCAGGGCGACGCAATCATGGCGAAGTTCACAATTGCGAAGAATCTCGGCACCGGAGAGCACACGATCGAAGCGACCGGTTGGGCGTCCCATCGGGTAGCCAACGCCGTCTTCACGATCATCCAGGGTGACAAAAATGCAGAATCATCGTCGACCTGGATCACCTGGATGGTCGGGGCCGGTGCCCTTCTGTGTGCAATCGCTGCCTCCCTGATTGCGTCAGCAAACGGATGGCTGCCCGTTTTCCTGAGCATGAGGTCCGCGGCGTGAGCGATACCACTGAGCGCGTTCTGGAGGCAGTCTCTTCAGCGCCGACTACCAAAGTTAGGTCTCTCCCCGTATGGCTGCGCAAGCGACCTTCGGCTAAGTCGCGACGGTTGCGAACTACCCCAAAGCAGGCGAGATGGTGGATCGGGGTGGTGTGGCTCGCCCTTTCCGCATTGTTGCTTGGCTTCGTAGGTCATGTGACGATCTTCGGAGCGCTCCAGCACGTGCGCAACCAAGACCTCGGGTACTCGCAATTGCGCTCAACGCTTGCCCAGGCGACAACTCCACTCGGCCAGCTCGACCTCAATCAGCAACTTGTTGAACCCGGAACTCCGGTGGCGCTCCTGCAGGTACCTGTCCTCGGTCTCACCGAGGTCGTACGCGAGGGAACGACATCCACGCAGACGCGCAAGGGCGCCGGCCATCGCCGTGACACGGTAATGCCCGGGCAGGCCGGATCGAGCGTGTTGTACGGGCGCCAATCCACCTTCGGCGGACCCTTCGGTGGGCTTTCTGCAATCGTCCCCGGCGACAAAATCATCGTCACGACCGGGCAGGGCAAGCAGACGTTCACCGTGTTCGGTGTGCGTCGCCCGGGCGATCGACTACCAGCCGCCCTTGGCGTCGGCAAGGGACGGCTGACGCTCGTCACCGCGGACGGTATCGCGCTCGCGCCCTCGAGCGTGCTGTACGTGGATGCGGCCCTCAACGGAGCGGCGCAGGAGACGCCGGCCCCGGTTTTCCTTCCAGAAGCGCTGAGTCCGTCAGAAGACGTCATGCAGTCCGACTCCTCGGATCTGTTACCTCTTGCCTTCAGCCTCCAATGGCTACTAATCGCCGCGGTCTTGGCCCGATGGTTGGCGCGAGCCTGGGGGCGTTGGCAAGCGTGGATTGTCTCGATACCCATACTTCTCATCCTGGGAGCTTCTGCAGCGGATGCCGCGGCAGCCATGCTCCCCAACCTCACTTGACCGTTCACCCGATAATGCAAGGATCCGCCATGACCGAAACGAAGCTCTTATCCGTTTTCCCCACTGTTTCTGCACCATCCAGCCAGCCGCAGCACAGCGAGGCTTTCGACACGTACCGTCATGTTTCGACCTCGACGGCAATCGCGTCCACCCTCGCGACCCTCGAGGCTCGTTCCATCTCGGCGTGGTTCGGCGACCGCAAGGTGCTCGACCAGGTGTCGCTCGTCATGGAGGCCGGAAAAGTGACATCCCTCATCGGCCCAAGCGGCTGTGGCAAATCCACCTTCCTCCGCATCCTGAACCGCATGCACGAGATGATTCCGACTGCTGCGCTCGCGGGAGAGGTGCCCCTTGACGGGCAGGACATCTATGACCAGGGCCGACGCATCACCGACGCCCGCCGAGACGTCGGCATGGTGTTTCAGAAGCCAAACCCGTTCCCCGCCATGTCGATCTACGACAACGTTGTGGCCGGACTCAAGCTCAGCGGTCAGCGCGCCACCCGCGGTGAGAAAGACGTCATTGTCGAGACTTCGCTGACCAAGGCTGGCCTGTGGAAAGAGGTACGGGACCGCTTGCGCCAGCCGGGCGGGGGACTTTCCGGCGGACAACAGCAGCGGCTGTGCATCGCCCGCTCGATCGCCATTCGGCCGAGGGTGCTGCTCATGGACGAGCCGTGTTCTGCGCTCGACCCGACCTCGACACGCGTCATCGAGGAGACGATGCTCGAGCTAGCTCACGAGGTCACGATTGTGATCGTCACACACAACATGCAGCAGGCTCAGCGTGTGTCGGAGAACTGTGCATTCTTCCTTGCCGCGCAAGGCCAGCCCGGCGGAATCGTCGAGCACGGAAAAACCGAGGCAATGTTCGGCAATCCCGTGGACTCGCGCACGGCCGACTATGTGCATGGCCGCTTCGGATAGCGCGGGTGAGCGAAAAGCCTGGCCCCCGCTTCGGCCTTGAGTGGATAAGTATCGCTGCGCTTCTTGGGTTGGTGACATGGGGCGTCCTGGCGTGGTCATGGTCAGCGACCGCGACTCCCCGCATCGGATATTCCGCGCCCGTTGTCTCAGCAGGGGAAGTCGCGCCGATCACTCCGGATCCGGCCGGCGTCGCGCGGGCTCGGGCCTCTCCGGCGGTCGCGGCATCCGCACCTCGCGTGGCCCGCGTCGATCCGGACTGGCTGAAGCGGGTTGGGGCCACGACCGACATTCCTTCTCGTGCCCTTGCCGCCTATGCGGGGGCGGCCCTTGCCCTAAGCGAGGAGAAATCACAGTGTCACCTTGGTTGGAACACCCTCGCGGCAATCGGTCACATCGAGTCCGACGACGGGAAGCACGGCGGGGCGGTCCTGAGCGACGACGGGTACTCGAGCGTGCCGATCATCGGGCCGAAACTCGACGGCGGCGCGTTTGCGGGCATCCATGATTCGGATGGGGGAGTGTGGGACGGCGACACGGTCTGGGATCACGCGGTGGGTCCGTTCCAGTTCATCCCGCAGACCTGGCGCACCTGGGGTGCGGATGGCAATGGCGACGGTCAGGCCGATCCGAACCAAATGGATGACGCGGCCCTTACCGCGGCACGGTACCTCTGCCACGCGGGCGATCTGTCGACG
>JACMOZ010000350.1 GCA_014377785.1 Aeromicrobium sp. | reverse complement strand
GCTGTTCTGCTTCGCGGAGTCATTGTTGGCGTTCGCAATCTGAAGGTCACAACCTGCGGCGTCGGCCGCCTCCTGGGCGCCCTCGTTCATCTGGGGGAAGAAGGGGGCGGGCTGGTTGATCTGGGTCATGCCGGTCACGCATTTTCCTGTGGCATCACCGGCCTTCGCGGGCGAGGGCTCGTCGTTGCCGGTGCTGCATGCGGCGAGCGTCAGGGTCGCGATGGTTGCCGCGACGGCCAAGCGGGAGTATCGAGTCATGGGGTCCTCTAACCTGTCGGTAATCGATTGCCGAGATTGCGTGTGACTCTAGACACAGCTCGACCTCGTAGTCCAGAGTAAGCGGGAAATCGATTGCCAACTGGTTCCCCGGGACCCCTTCGACCGACAGGAGACCGCGTGCCGCCGACCCGCTCGGTCACGATGGCTGACGTCGCACGCCTGGCCGGGGTATCGGTGGCCACCGTCTCGCGAACCCTCAGCGGCATCAGGGCCGTAGACCCCGCCATCCAGCAGCGCGTCACCGATGCCGCCGACCAGCTGGGCTACCAGGTCAACCTGGTCGGGCGGGCCCTGCGTCAGACACGCAGTTCCACCGTGGGCCTCGTGGTTCCCGACTTGGAGAACCCCTACTTCTCCGCGCTCGCCCAGCAACTATCGCGCGCCTTCTCAGACCCCAGCATCGACCTGCTCGTCTTCAGCGCAGACAGCTCCCTGGAGACCGAGGCCCGCGGCGTACGCTCCTTCCTCGGGCGTCAGGTCGACGCCTTGGTGCTGATCCCCGTGCACGAGGAGCGCAGCGAGGCCGCGGTGTCCACGGCCGCAGCGGCGGTACACACGATCCAGCTCGACCGCCGCGTCCCGGGCACGGCAGCTTCCTACGTCGGAGTCAGCAATAAGGCGGGCATGCGGCTGATCCACGATCACGTCACCTCGAACATCGACGTTGCCACGCAACCGGTCGTCTACGTGGGCGCGACGCCGGACTCATCCTCGGCTCGCGAACGCCTCGAAGGCGCCCAGCGATGGTTCTCCCGCGACGTCCCCACCATGCTTGGCGACTTCTCCGCATCGTGGGGTCGGGAGGCCGCCAGGCGACTGCTCGACGACGGTTGCACCGCCGCCACCATCGTGACCGCAGCCGACGTCATCGCGCTCGGCGTCCTGGCGCACTTGCTGCACCAGGGCCGCTCGGTGCCCGACGACTTCCGGGTGATCGGCTTTGATGGAATCGGCGCCGCAGCCCTCGCCCATCCATCCCTGACCACGGTGCGCCAGCCGGTGGAAGAGATGGCACGGTCTATTCGGTCGCTGATCGAGTCCGCAGGTGAGCAGTCGTCGAGATGGTTCGAGCCCGCCCTTGTGCTGGGGTCCACCAGCCCCGCCTCGGTGGAACGATGATTGCCGCGCGGGCAAAGGCCGCGGTCCACGACGACCTTGTCTTCACCAGCCTCGAAGTCCAAGCGAAGTGGTCGCCCATGTGATCGAGCGGTCCTTGAACAACCAGTGACAACGGCGGCCCCGATGTTTCGTACCGTGGGCCGCTGCATCGACGAATGCGTAGCGCGTGACCAAAGTGCTCATCGAGAGCGGCGATGACCACGTCTGAGCTGAAGTTGAGTATTCGGCGACGAGGCGATCGGCGACGTGATCCGATCATGGTCGCCAACCAATGCCCCGGACCTGATTTATCAAAGTTGGCGACCTCTGCTCGGTGCCCTTCAACATTGCCTGTGGCCCCTGCCGTTACTGCAAGGAGGACAAGACCGGGATCTATTTGAACGTCAACCCGGCCGGACCTGGTGCTGTCTACGGCGACGTCGACGTGGTGGCTGGGTGGGCAGGCGGAGTATGTGATGATCCAGTACGCCGACTGGAACCTGCTGCGCTTCCCCGAGAAGGACCAGGCCCGGGAGAAGCTCACTGACCTGACAGTCCCGCGAAGTTCCACGGAGGTCCGACGGTGCTGGGATCGAGTCAACACTTTTTCAACAGTTGTCGGGACAAGTTGAGTCGGCATCGATCGATGTCCATCGAGCCGAATGGGTACTATCAAGCCTCCGAATCATCCTGATCCCATGCGTAGTCGCAGGTCACAGAGTGTTTAGTCGAATCTGTTCGAGGACACACGAAGCGTCAGCCCTTTCTGGACGATTCCAGGGGGTCAGGGGTTCGAATCCCCTCAGCTCCACCGAAACACCAGGTCACAGGCCATGTCGGAGTCCTAGCAGTAGGGGTCAGACTTGGCCGTTGGCCATTTATTAGCCACTTCGCCGACAGCGAGCGCTCTCGTTCGCCTCAGGCTCGACCGGCTCCAGACCGTGCTCACCCTCAGCGAACTCGCTACGTACCTGCGGGTGCCCGCCCAGACGATCTACGACCTGCAAGCGACCGGACGAGGGCCGCGCGGGTTCCGGGTCGGCCGCTGTCTGCAGTTCCTGGCCCACCGTGGAACGGAGCCCCTAACGGCGACTCGAAGCCCCGAAAACTGCCGAGCGCTGTCTGGATCAACCTGAACGAAACGGCTGACCAGTCTGGACATCTTCAGACACGCCCCTTCGCTTTCGCCATATGCTTTCAAGCTTTTGCTTGACACTGGACAAAGATGCCCCCTAATTTTAGTCGTGACCCAAATCACAAAGCATTCGGCGTCGATGTGTGCGGACACAAAAGCAT
>JACMOZ010000004.1 GCA_014377785.1 Aeromicrobium sp. | reverse complement strand
CCTCAACGTGCCGCCGTGGCGCAATTTCTTCAACTTCTTTCCTCTCCATCCTCCACACCCTTTCCCTGATCAGCCGCCACCCCTTTGCGTCCTGACCCCTCATGCTCTGAAGGATGAAGAGTGTGAGGGGACAGGACGCGACCTCAGCTCGGGGGTGGCGGCTGATCAGGGAAAAACCTGCTTCAACTATTCGTTTGCCTATTCGTTCTCAAAGAAGAGTCAAACGAATAGGTAACCCACCGATTTCGAGGCCGCCGGCGCTGGTGCGAAGCCCCGCTTAGACCGTCGACGACCGCGGATACTGCATCAATTTTACCAAGCGCCGCCCGCATCCACCCGGCGTCGGTCGTCCGTTTTACTCTGGTGCCGAGCTCGAGTAGATCGGAGTGGCGATGGGTTCGATCACGGCCTACGAAACCGCCAGGGGCAAGCGCTATCGGGTGCGGTTTCGCAAGCCGGACCACTCGCAGACTGACAAGCGCGGCTTCCGCACGAAGCGGGACGCGGAGCTCTTCCTCGCCTCGACCGAAGTGAAGATGGCGATCGGCGAGTTCATCGGTGCCACCGCCTCGCGCATCACCATCGAGACGCTCGGTGTCCCCTGGGTCAAGGCTCAGTCGCACCTGAAGCCGAGTTCGTTCGCCGTGATCGAGGTCGCCTGGCGCGTGCACGTTCAGCCCAAGTGGGGATCGCGAGTGCTCGGCGAGATCCGCCACAGCGAGGTGCAGAAGTGGGTGAGCGAGCTGTCCGCGCGCAAGAGCGCGACCGTCGTCATCCGCGCGTATGGCGTGCTCGCCGGCATCATCGACATCGCGGTGCGCGATCGCCGGCTTCCGACCAACCCGGCCCGCGGGGTGAACCTGCCGCGCAAGGCCGGCAAGGCGCGCCACTACCCCAGTCACGGCCAGGTGCAGCTGCTCGCCGACCAGTCGCGCGCGAACGGCACGCTCGTGCTCTTCCTCGCCTACACCGGACTCCGCTGGGGTGAGGCGGTCGGCCTGCGCGTTCGCAGTGTGGACATGCAGCGTCGTCGCGTGCGCGTCGAGGCAAACGCCGTCAACGTGCGCGGGACGATCATCCCCGGAACTCCGAAGAGCCACGAAGCCCGGAGCGTTCCGTTCCCCGCATTCTTGGCCGAGCCTCTCGCGAAGCAGTGCGAAGGCAAGGGCCGCGATCAGCTGGTCTTCGGATCCGGCGACGTCTTTATCCCGACCCCCACTCCCAAGGACGGCTGGTTCGCCGGCGCCCGCAAACGCTCAGCCGAGCTCGACCCGGATTTCCCTCAGGGGCTCACCCTGCACGATCTGCGCCACACGGCCGCGTCACTCGCGATCTCGGCGGGCGCAAACGTCAAGGCTGTGCAGCGGATGCTCGGGCACGCGTCCGCTGCGATGACGCTTGACACCTACGCGGACCTATTTGACGACGATCTGGACGCCGTTTCGATCGCTCTGGACAACGCCAAGCGCATCTCCACCAATTCGAAGGCAAATGGCAATCACGCGGAAGCACCAGGCCTTGCTTCAGCACTTCTTGTGCAGTCCTGCGATGCGTAATAGGCCGGTGAAGTTGACTTGCTCCGCTTTCGGAGGATGCCTCAATCCCGATACAAATTCGCCCACGCGTACTGCTCCTTGAAATAGTCATGTCGTCTGTCAAAGGCATGAGGGTCTGGGCCGTGACCCGCGTCTGCAACCCGGAGCCGATAGACTGTGTTCCTAACAAAAGTTGACACGGCCTCATCTGATTCTGCTAGTTCCAAGACCGAGGGATTGAAGATGACTTCCATCGTGTCCGGTCGAATAGCGATCAAGTACCTGTCGAACGCCAGATGATGGTTGGCGCAAAGCGCGAGGCCGTTCGAAGTCTCGTCCCTAGACCCTGGTGCAGACGCCGGATAAATATGCGCGCCTTGGACGAGCCCGAGTCCGAGTCCACACATGGCGCAACGTCGCGCGTAGGCGTCCAAGACGGCTCCGCTGAACTTCGAATCCCGGACCAACGAAGTGACCGTTCGACGAACACGCTCAATCTCTGGCAGTTCCGTCAAGTCGGTCGCAGGGTCGAGCAACCCAAGCGTGGAGATTGAGCGGTAAATCGACTTCTCGTTTGGCTCTGTTCGATTCATTGATGCAGTAATGGCGACCGGAAGCATCACCGGGTGGAGATAACGAATCGTTTCGCCGCTGTCTGTGACATCGCTAGCCCAACCCGTTGCCTCGGCCTCAAGCAACGCAGCGAGCTGGAGGAAGACAGACCATCGCGTCGTACGTCCGTCGTCTCGTCGGCGGGCCTCGGCCATTGCCACTACAGGGCGGCCAACTTCTTCAACGTCGTCCTTGTCCCAAACTCCGATTAGCACCGACTCTCGTCCCGACACGCTTACAAGTGGAATGTTCGAAGGGTTCTGAAAGCGACGTTCGACGGCGTCACGATTTCTGTGGCTTCGGGTCACGGTGCTGACAAACAGAGCTAGCGGCACGCTCTCGCCATCAATTGTGAGTGTGGCGAGGGAGGGCCAGCCTGTCCCCAACTCATCAACTACAAGTGACGATCCGACCCAAGTCGCGAGTCGCGCTACCAGGTCCGTTCTTTCGCTCATGCTGTCTCACGAGTCGTCGCCGAGAACTGCATCACTCGCTCGAGGGGACTTGTTTTGTCGCTCATGCAAGTCAGGCTAATGCAACAAAACAACAACTTGAGTGATACTACGCAGATAAAGAAATCGGCAGTATGACTGTTCGTTCGCGCGTAGCTTCGATGTAACCGAGTTGGGTCAGGAGAGCGCGCGCGACGGCCTTACCGAGTTCCAATGGGACCGCGTTGCCCAATTGTCGCTGCACATCTGAGCGGGTCAGTGGGACTTTGAAGTCATCCGGGAACGACATGAGGCGCAATATTTCTGGCACGCGCAGCCGGCGAACTCGCTCATCTCCTGCTTCAGTTGTGATGTTCTCCCAATGGAAAGGTCCCACGTAAGGCCCTGGCTGTGCCTGAATGGTCGACGACGGCCGATTTGGATCGAGGCGAAGGAGGAAAGTCCAGTATCGGCTTCTCCACTTGAAAACATTCCGCCCGTCGTACCGGTCGGTATGCCAGAGATAGTTCTGTCCAGGGGGTATTTCCGCCGCAAGGTCCCCGTATTGGCCGGCAACATACTCGTCCTCGATGGGGCCCTGACTCAAGCCCGCGAACGCTTGCCCGGCTGTCACGTGTGGAATCAACTCGGTATTGAATTTGCGCGTGTGCTCACTCCATCCGGCATGAGTGGGCTCGGGGAATTCAAATGCCCGGCCGTCACGTCGCCCGACCACAAATACGCGCCTACGCAACTGCGGTACTCCGTAGTCTGCAGCGAGGAGCACTCGCCACTTCGGGTTGTAACCGAGTTCTGTCAAGCTCCGGAGGAGACGGTCGAATTGCGCTCGATGCGTACTGTAGGTGAGCCCTTGAACATTCTCAAGGATGAAGGCTTCTGGTTGAGTTTCCTTCACGACGCGCACGTATTCATCCAAGAGCGAAGCATTCGGATCGCGGCTCTCCCGCTTTTGCTCCAGCCAGAACCCCGATTTGCTGAATGGTGTGCACGGCGGTCCACCCACAAGCAAGACAGGCTCGGTGCTCTTGAGCCCGCCAGATTCTAGAAGCCGCTCGGAGTCAAGTTTTCGAATATCGCCGACTATTGATTTCGTGTGCGGAAAGTTCTCGGCGAGCGTTTTCAGCGCTGGCGCGTTGTAGTCCGTTGCCACGGCGACTCGGGCTAGTCCGGAGCCCGGATCGTCTGGCTGCAGCGGTTCGGCGTCCGCACGCTCCACCGCCAGATCTAGTCCACCCGCGCCCGAAAAGAGACTTACAACCGGAAGTCCAACGTTCATTTACAGCTCCTCATGGGCGTCTCCCGGTCGACCGGCGCCCCGCCAGTTCAGTATCACTCGCACAGCATCACACGAACTGGCGACATCCCGTTGAAGCTGCTCAACGCGCAACCCGTGGCAGCATTGCCTTCGCGAAGTGTGGGCAATATGTGGGCAAATCGCGCAATTTTGTATGTCGGCTCTGCCATAAACAGCACCTAATTAGGGCTTTCCCTCTCGGCCCGGAGGTGCCCCTGGAGGGACTCGAACCCCCAACCGTTTCCTTAGGACGGAACTGCTCTTCCATTGAGCTACAGAGGCTGGCGAAATGAGTTTAGCCCAGTCGGTCGAGCCCAGTCGGTCGAGCCCAGTCGGTCGGGTTACGGGGCGTGCGGCCGCGCGGGAGGCGAATGCTTGCCCGTGGGGAT
>JACMOZ010000349.1 GCA_014377785.1 Aeromicrobium sp. | reverse complement strand
GACCTTGTAGGCTCGCAAAATGGTCAGGTCAATGCGCGACGAGAACTTCAAAGCGGACCAGTGGAAGCGCCGGTATTCCCCGCACATCGCCCCGATCAACGAGCTGGTTGACGCGCTGCGCGAAGCCGACCCACCGGAGGGTCGCGGGTGGATGCCGTACGTCGCGCCGCTGCACGGCGGCATCGATGCTGACGTGCTGAGCATTCTCCGCGACCCCGGTCCGAAAGCACACACGGACGGCGGCAGCGGCTTTCTATGCATCGAGAACGATGATCCGACCGCGGAGCGACAGGCGGAACTGTTCGCCATCGTCGGGGTGTCGCCTCGGAAGGTTCTGCCGTGGAATGCCTACCCCTGGTACGTGAATCGAGCAATAACGCCAGCCGAGCAGTGGGAGGGCGTGGATCCGCTGCTTCGCCTGATGGCCCTCGTTCCGACGCTGTCGGTCGTGCTTCTCCAAGGCAACGATGCGCGCGACACGTGGAAGAAGGTTCGACGTGCCCGACCGGGGATTGAGGCGGAACTCGGCCTCACCGTTCTTGAGAGCATTCACCCTTCGCGGTCCGCACTACGCACCCCGGACGTCGCCGAGCGAGCACGCCGACAAACGAAACAGCGCGCCGCCTATGAGCAGCTTTCGGCGGTTCTTTCGACGGCGACAAAGTAGTGCGAGGCGTTTGTCGCACGCGGGTGCTGAAGATTGTTGTGCCTTTTCCAGGGCAGGGCTGGAGGGCGCTTTCAAGTCCCAATCGAGTTCCGACTGAGTCTGAGCACAGGCGCGCACAATTGACCGACCCTGCTCGATCACTGCTAGTGAAATCCCTATGACCGGACTTCCCCGACCTGGCCGATTGTTGAAGCTCTCGACAGACGAGGTCGACGCGGAGCGGTTTCTTGCCATCCTTCGCGCCGTGGCCCTTTTCCCGCATCAGCGAAGCGGACAGAGCCGGGTGGCCCGTGAAGCCTTGTGGTTCTTCTGGACCGCACCGCGCCTCCCCCGCCCGAGGATTCTCGGCAAGTATCCGGTGGCCTTCCCATGGTCCGCTCTCGCTCGCGAGCAGGTGCGCGAAAGCCGCATCAGACGACCGGGAGGCATGGGTTTGGTCATGGAGCACCTTGAGCCGCAAACGCTTCTGGTGACTGACCTGCTATCACGCCTGCCTGGTCTTGATGCGGTCGATCTGACGGAAGAACTGCACGACCGCCTGACCTTCGCAGTCATCTCACGCGCCGATGACACCAGGCTTCGCGACGCCGGTTTCAATAGCCGCATGCCCGGCACTTCCGCGGGCCCCTGGGCCCGCTACCTCGCGTCCGGGATTGACCTCGGTGACTTCCGCCCGATCGATGCGGATTGACCTCATCGCCGTCACTCTTCACCTTGGCTGGGTGTTGGAGCTTCTCAGGATGCGCCCAGTCCCCACCAGCGCGCGCTGTAGCGCCCCGATGAACACCGGGGGTCGCACCGGCCTGACGATAGGATCTGGCCGGAGGAGGCGCGATGTCTGAGTTCATTTCCGCCACCGCAGAGGTGCGCGGCGAGTACCGTTACACGCTGACCCGGGTATGGGATCCGGTGCTGCCGATGATCACGTTCGTGCTGCTCAACCCGAGCACGGCCGATGCTGTGCAGCTCGATCCGACATTGCGGCGGTGTGTCGGTTTCGCGAAGCGCGAGGGGTACGGCGGCATGGTGATCCTCAACCTGTACGCGTTCCGCACCAAGGATCCGAAAGTGATGATGGCCGCGGCTAACCCGGTGGGACCGGATAACGATCGCGTGCTTGCCGGCGTTACCGGCACCGTCGTCGCGGGGTGGGGCACGAACGCCGACCCCGCTCGCGTTGCCCGGGCGCTGGTGCTGCTGCCGCGACTTCACGCGTTGGGCGTCACAAAGGATGGGCACCCCAGGCATCCGCTTTACGTGCCTTCCGATGCGCCGCTGATCGAGTGGCCTGAATCTCGGCGTCGGCGAGTTCCCGATCTCACGATTTGATTTCCCTGATCCTCCACTAGGACCCTCTTGGTGTTTGATCCTCGCGCGAACCGTCGAGCGCGAAGCGGACTTTGGTGATGAACTCACGACGCTTATTGCCCAACGGAAAGGGAATGGGGTTGTCGTGCAGGAGCGGGAGACCGGCTTCGCGTAGCGGACCTGCCAAGAGCTGGAAAGTCGGTGAGTGGCAAACGATGATTCCCTGCGGCGCGAGCCGCTTGGCATTTTCTACGCAACCGACGACGCTTTCGCGAAGAACGGCCCGACGCTCCCGTGGAGGCAGCGCGTTGACCGGATTTGATGAGAGGTCAATCAAATAGATCCCGTCCTCGCGGAGCCGCTCAAGCCACGGCGCCTTGGAATCACCCTTCGTCAGTTTGCCGCTGTCGTAAAGTGCCGCGACGACTGAGCGGAAGAGGTTGTCGCTGTGTGAAAGCGGCTCTGCGTAAAAGAACCGACGCTGGTGGACGTCGCCGCCGTCATCGGGCGCGGATTCACCGATCAGCAAAAGGCGAACCGACTGCGGCTTCCAGGCGTCCCGGAGCTGTTGATACCAGGGATTTTCGCTCATCGTTTGACTCTAGGTGCGATTGGATACGCTAAGCGAAGCGGCCGATCTGGAATCGAACGGGTTTCCGGCTGGAATGGCCTCTTGAAACTGGAGAATGTGCCCGGCGATTCCGGGCCCAAATGGATTTCCCGAACCTCCCACACTGGTTGAGACAGTGGGAAAAGCCGGTCAGGATTCAGTCCTGGCCGGCTTTTCTATTGGGCCCTGCGAGAATGGGCAGATGAAAACGACCACGATGCCGCAGACCGATCTCGAAGCCTCCAACGTCATCCTCGGGTT
>JACMOZ010000348.1 GCA_014377785.1 Aeromicrobium sp. | reverse complement strand
GTTGTCGAGGATGTCGAGGATGCCCGCGGCGGGTATCAGGACGTCGTCCTCGCCGATGACGGGTTCGCTGTCGGGGCCACGGTTGCCGCCTTGGCGGTCGTTGCGGTTGCGGTTGCGATTGCGGTTGCGATTGCGGTTGCGGCCTCCGCCGAACTCGTCGTCATCGTTGTTGTTGGCGCCACCCTGGTTCTGGTTGCCCTGATTGCCCTGATTGTTCTGGTTGTTCTGGTTGTTATTGCGATTGCGGCCGTTGCCGCCGTCGTTGTTGTTTCCGCCGTCATTCTGATTGCGGTTACGGTTGCGTCCGCCACCGTCATTCTGATTACGGTTGCGTCCGCCACCGTCATTCTGATTACGGTTACGGTTGCCGCCACCGTCGTTCTCGTTATCACTTTCATCGGACGAATTGTCCGTCGAAACCGGCGCCTTGGGAGCTTCTGCCTGCGGAACTTCTGTTCTGGGGGCTTTGGCCTTGGGAGCTTCAACTTTGGAAGCTTCGACCTTGGCCGGCTTCGCGGTGCCCTGAGCGTCTTTGATGGCGTCGATGAGTGCGCCCTTGCGCATCTTGTTCGCAGCCGTTATTCCGAGGCCGCCAGCGATTACCTGGAGCTCGGCGAGCACCTTACCGCTGAGTCCGCCACCTGCCCTCTTATTGGGGGTGGTCTTCTTCGGGGTGGTCGAAACCGTTTCTGCGGCCGACGATTCACCGCCAAGCGTATTGGTGATTGTTTCAGTCACGTGGGTTCCTTATTCATTAGGCCAGACGGCCCGAATCTGGTGATTCCAGATTGCATGAAGGCTTGCCCGTATCTGACGGGCGAAGTGATTGCTTATGTCAGGGGAGTTCGTGAACTCGACTCCAACGCAATAACTGTAACACTGCGAAATCAATTGCGATGCTACCTGCGTCACATGCGCGGCGAGCTTCTCACACAAGAAATGAGTTGACTCAAGAGATGAGTGTCGCGCCTTCAGAGTCGACGCCGAGTTCGCGATAGGCCCAGCCGGCCGGCGTATGAGCGCTCAGGTCGCTGCCAGAGGCGAAGGCCAGGACCGCGGGGCCAGCGCCGGAGATGATCGCCGGAATGCCGTCGGCACGCAATGACGACATGAACTCGTGCGATTCCGGCATTTCCGGGGCGCGATAATCCTGATGCAATCGATCTTCGGTGGCGGCGAACAACACATCGGCGCGTCCACCGACGAGAGCAGCCACGAGCAGAGCGGCTCGCCCGGCGTTGGCGGCAGCATCGGCATGGGAAACCTTGGCAGGCAGTACGCCGCGTGCCGTGTGAGTCGACACCGACACCGGCGGAATGAACACGGACACGTCAGCGAGCACATCGAGACGTACGGCCTTGCCGATCCCCAATGCCGTCCAGGCGATCGTCAATCCGCCGAGCAACGCGGCCGCTACGTTGTCGGGGTGGCCTTCGATTTCGTTGGCCAACGCGAGCAAGGCATCGTCGTCGAGCTTCGCCTCGCCGCCCTCGACCAGGGCTCGGGCTGCCACCAGGCCGCCGACAATGGCGGCGGCCGACGAGCCCAGCCCGCGTCCGTGGGGGATGACATTGCGAAAGTGCATCCGAAGACCGCGAGGACTCTCACCCAGCACATCGAATGCGCGGTTCATCGACGAGACAACAAGATGAGTCCGGTCGCGCGGAATGTTGTCCGAACCCTCACCCTCTATGGAGAACGCAAGACCTTGCTCCCCATCGTTTTCTGAATCTTCAGTCACTTCGGCAGTGATCTCGTCATACAACGAGAGGGCGAGACCGAGGGTGTCGAAACCGGGCCCGAGGTTGGCGCTGGAGGCGGGAACCCTCACGGTGACCGGTCCGGAGACGAAGGTCATCGAAGGCCGGCAGCGTCGGCGGCCGCCTCGACATCGACGTCGATGACCGAATCGACAACGGATTCGATACCCGACAACGCGGTTTCGGTGTCCTTGAGGCCGTGACCGGTGACCGTGACGACGATCGTCTGGCCGCGTTCGACTTCACCGGCGTGGGTAGCTTGCAGGAGTCCAGCGACACCGGCCGCGGAAGCCGGCTCGACAAAAACACCGTCACGGGACGCAAGCTCACGCTGTGCCTGAAGAATTTCGGCGTCGGTGACGGCTTCGATACGACCACCGGAGTCATCGCGGGCAGCAATGGCAAGCGCCCATGACGCGGGATTGCCGACACGGATCGCGGTGGCCACCGTTTCGGGATTGTCGACGGGTTTGCCGAGCACGAGTGGCGCGGCGCCGGCGGCCTGGAATCCCCACATCGCCGGAGTCTTTTTGGCCATCCCCGCTTCGGCATATTCGTGATAACCGAGCCAGTATGCCGAGATGTTGCCGGCATTGCCGACCGGAAGTATGTGCAGGTCAGGGGCAAAGCCAAGCGCGTCGACGATCTCGAAGGACGCCGTCTTCTGGCCCTGGAGTCGAACCGGGTTGACCGAGTTGACCAGGGCGACGGGGTATTTTTCGGCGAGGCCACGGGCGAGGTCGAGGCACTGGTCGAAGGCGCCGCGCACCTGGATGACCTCTGCACCGTGCATGACGGCCTGGGCCATCTTGCCGGCGGCGATCTTGCCGTGCGGCACGAGCACGATCGGGGTCAACCCGGCTCGGGCGGCATACGCCGTCATGGAAGCCGAAGTGTTGCCGGTCGAGGCACACACGACGGCTTTGGCGCCCTGTCCGGTGGCGACCGAAATCGCGACGGTCATACCGCGGTCCTTAAACGAACCGGTGGGGTTGTCGCCCTCGACCTTGAGCCAGACGTCACCGCCGACGATGCCGGACAACCATGCCGATCGCACCAGCGGAGTGCCGCCTTCGCACAACGTGATGATCGGCGTGTGGTCGTCGACCGGAAGCCATTCGCGGTATTCCTCGATCACGCCTCGCCATAGATGGGCAGGTTTGGGCATCAGAATCCTCCCTCGACGCGCATGACGGATGAAACGTCACGCACCATGTCGAGTTCGCGTAATTGGGCGACCGTGGCGGACAAGGCCGAGTCCTCGGCTTCGTGGGTAACGATGACGAGCTGGGCGTCTCCGCCGTGGCCCTCTTGGCGCACGGTCCTGATGGAGACGTCGAATTCGGCAAAAACGTGGGCGACCGAGGCGAGCACGCCGGCCTTGTCATCGACATCGAGCGCGATGTGATAACGGGTCCGGGTTCGCCCCATGTCGAGGACTTCGCACTGGGCGTGGCTCGACTCTCCCGGACCGAACACGTTGATACGACGATTGCGGGCGACCGACACGACATCACCGAGTACGGCACTCGCAGTCGGTGCGCCACCGGCGCCGGGGCCGTAAAACATGAGTTCACCGGCAGATTCGCTCTCTACGAAGACCGCGTTGTAAGCGCCGCGCACGCTCGCCAGTGGATGCGAGAGGGGAATCATTGCCGGGTGGACGCGCGCCGAGACGGCGGGGCCTTCGGGGGTATCTCTTCGTTCGCAGATTGCCAGAAGTTTGACGACGCAGCCCATTTCTCTGGCCGAGCGCACGTCGGCGGCGCTCACATCGGTGATGCCTTCGCGGTAAACGTCACCGATGGTGACGCGGGTGTGGAAGGCCAGACTCGCCAGGATCGCGGCTTTGGAAGCGGCGTCGAAGCCTTCGATATCAGCAGTCGGATCGGCTTCGGCATAACCGAGCCGCTGGGCCTCGTCGAGCGCGTCACCGAAACCGGCGCCGGTCGTGGTCATGGCGTCGAGGATGAAGTTGGTGGTGCCGTTGACGATGCCGAGAACTCGTTGCACCCTGTCTCCGGCAAGTGAGTCGCGCAGCGGCCTGACAATCGGTATGGCGCCCGCGACCGCGGCCTCGAAGTAGAGGTCGCGCTCGGCCTTGGCTGCGGCGTCATAAAGAGTCGCACCGTCCTCGGCGAGAAGCGCCTTGTTGGCGGTGGCGACCGATGCGCCGTTCTCCAACGCACTGAGAATGAGTTCGCGTGCGACGTCGATGCCGCCGATGACTTCGATGACGACGTCGATGTCACCGCGAGACACCAATCCGGCGGCGTCGGTCGTGAAGAGCTCTTTCGGCACGTCGAGGTTGCGTTCACGGCCAAGCCGGCGGACGGCAATACCCACGAGTTCAAGGCGGGCCCCGACCCGATGAGCGAGCTCGTCGGCGTCGCGCGTGAGCAACCGGGCGACCTCCGTACCTACGACTCCGCAACCTAAAAGGGCGACGCGGATCGTGCGGTCACCGGGGGGCTTGTCTGCGCTCACGTGTCAAGGGTATCGGCGCGTCGTCGTCGAGCCTGCCCCACCTTCTCAACTGGCAGGCGGTGACTTGGGTGCTGGGCCGTGCTCCACGTAGTCGACCAGTTGTTTTCCCAGCATCAACGAAACGCGGTACTCCTCGTGTGCGACCTCCAGTCCGTAAAGGTCGTCAGTCGGGCGAACCGTCAGTCCGTGCAGGTTGACGTTCCTGATGGCAGCCTCCTGCACCCTTTTAGCCCGGTCGATCGGTGATTGGTACCGATCTTCCATGTCGTTCAACTCCAGTGCCAACGCAAAAACCACGTCGGGGCTGCCACGAAGTATGTGCAGGTTGTCCTCGATATTGAGCAGGACTGGCGCCAGCGCCAAATCACTGGGCGTGTGCGGATAGATGGTCGACACGATGGTCACCACGCTTTCTGAGTCTCGGATGACTTCAGTCTGTCCCGATCCGGGCACGGCGAACAGGGTCCTTCGGCCCCCGTCGTGCAGAGTCCTTCGGCCCTGAACCCACACACTGCCCCGAACACGAAGGAATCGACCTGAGGGTCGACATACGGGCATCAGGTCTATTGTTCCGTCCGTCGCTCGACCCACTGCTCTCGGCCTGAAACGCTAGCCCGTCAGGCCGACCACAAGGTTGATCGTTGTGGCCAGGATGACCGAGCCGAAGACATACGAAAGCAGTGCATGGCGCAAGACGGCTGAGCGAATCGCATGGCTCTGCAAGGCGGTGTCCGAGAACTGAAGGCCATGCCGACCTATCCCACGTCGAGAGCGAAAAGGTCCTCTTCGGTTTCGCGTCGCACGATGAGTCGCGCTTCGCCCTCGCGTACGGCGACGACGGCGGCACGCGGCACGTGGTTGTAGGTGCTCGCGAGCGACCGGCAATAGGCGCCGGTTCCCGGAACGGCGAGCAGATCGCCGGCCTTGACGTCACCGGGCAGGAATTCGTCCTTGACCACGATGTCGCCGGACTCGCAATGCTTGCCGACAACACGGCTCAACACCGCTGCGGCATCGGAGCGGCGTGACGCCAGGGTGCACGAGTAGTCGGCTCCGTAAAGAGCAGTACGGATGTTGTCGCTCATGCCGCCGTCGACGGAGACATAGAGTCGTGAAGCACCGGCGTCGAGGGCAACGGTCTTGGTCGTACCGACTTCATACAGCGTGAACGTCGAAGGCCCGGCGATCGCGCGACCGGGCTCGATAGAAAGTTGCGGGACATCGATACCGAGGGCGGCGCATTCGTCGTCGACGATCCTGAGCATGTCACGAGCGAGGTCTTCGGGCGTGGAAGGATCGTCTTGTGTCGTGTAGGCGATGCCAAAACCGCCGCCGAGATCGAATTCGGGCGCCGTGTAGCCGAGTTCCGCGGCGATCCGCGCGTGCAGACACAAAACTCGTTTGGCGGCGACCTCGAATCCGTCTGTGACGAAAATCTGCGAACCAATGTGCGAATGCAATCCGAGCAGACTCATCGACGGTTCGGCGAGAATCCGGCGCACCGCCTCGAAAGCGTCTCCACCGCTGATCGAGAAGCCAAATTTTTGATCCTCGTGCGAGGTCGAGATGTATTCGTGGGTGTGTGCCTCGACGCCAGCCGTGACACGCACCATGACGTTGGCGGTCAGCCCGAGTTCGGTGGCCAATTCGCGGATCCGGTCGATTTCCTCGAACGAGTCGATGATGATGCGACCCACACCGGCTTCAAGTGCCGTCCGCAATTCGGCGACTGACTTGTTGTTGCCATGCAGGCCGATTCGCGCCGGCGGGACTTCGGCGCGAAGTGCGACAGCGAGTTCACCACCGGAACACACGTCAACGTTGAGTCCTTCTTCGACGACCCAACGCGCCGACGCGGTGCACAAAAATGCCTTGGCGGCGTAATAGACATCGGCATTGGGGAACGCGTCACGGAAAGCGCGCGCCCTTTGACGGAAGTCGTCTTCGTCAACCACGTAGGTGGGTGTGCCGAATTCCTCGGCGATGTCGAGCACGGACTCCCCCGCCACTGTCAGGACGTCATCGACCTTGGAAACCGATGAAGACCACAATTGCGGGACGAGTTGATTGGCGTCTTCGGGGGCGTGCAGCCACGCCGGGCCGCGATCGCCGGACTGGCCGTGGATGGCGCCTGCTTCATGGGAACGCATGGGCTACATCCTTTCGGGCGCGCTGACACCGAGCAAGCCGAGCCCGTTTCCGATGACCTGACGGGTCGCGGCGACGAGCATGAGGCGCGCATGGTGGAGATCGGTCGCTTCCTCGTCGCCCTTGGGAAGAACGTGACAGACGTCGTAAAACTTGTGGAACGCGGACGCCGTGTCCTCCAGATAGCGCGCGACACGATGGGGCTCGCGCAGGTCCGCGGCCCGCGCCACCATTTGCGGGAAACCAGCAAGGGCGCGCAGGAGATCGCCTTCGCGATCCTGGTCGAGAAGCGATGGGTCGAAGGAACCGGCATCAGGCACAAGACCGAGATCCACGCCGTTGCGCAGGATCGACGACAGCCTGGCGTGGGCATACTGCACATAGAAGACCGGGTTGTCGCTGGCCTGTCGGGTGATTTCGGCGACATCAAGTGTCAGCGGCGAGTCGGTCGGATACCGCGACAGGGTGTAGCGCAAAGAGTCGACGCCGATCAGGTCGACGAGCTCCTGCAAGGTGACAAGGGTGCCGGCGCGTTTCGACAACTTGAGTTCCTGACCGTCTTGCAGGATCTTGACAAGCTGACCGATGAGGACCTGAAGATTGGCGCCCGGGACATCTCCGGCGCAGGCGGCCATCGCCTTGAGCCTGCCGACATAGCCGTGGTGATCGGCGCCGAGCAGGTAGATGCAGAGGTCGAATCCGCGCTCGCGCTTGTTGACGTAATACGCTGTGTCCGAGGCGAAGTAGGTGAACTCGCCGTTGCCCCGCTCGAGGACCCGATCCTTGTCGTCCCCGAATTCGGTCGTGCGCATCCAGAGCGCGTTGTCGGCCTCGAAGAGATGACCATTCTGTTTCAGCACATCGATCCCGTGCTCGACGGCGCCCGAATCATGCAGGCTCCGCTCGGAGAACCAGACATCAAAGTGGGTTCGGAAGTTGTCGAGCTGTGACTCCTGCTCGGCGAGCTGGAGCTTGTAGCCCGCTTCGCGGAACGCCACGAGCTGCTCAGCGTCGGGCAGCTCGGTAATGCCGGGGTGCTCCGCGACGACTTCGCGCGACAGATCGTGGATGTACTCCCCGTGATAACCATCGTCGGGCACCGGCACTTTGTGCGCGCTGGCCATCAAGGACGCGCCGAACTTGTCCATCTGGTTGCCACGGTCGTTGGTGTAGAACTCGCGTGTGACCTGGGCACCTGCGGCCTGCAGGACGCGAGCTAGCGAATCGCCGACGGCGGCCCACCGCGTGTGGCCCAGGTGAAGCGGCCCGGTCGGGTTGGCGGAGATGAACTCGAGGTTGACCTTCAGTCCCGCGTATGTGTCACTCGTGCCGTACGCCTCGCCGGCCGCGACGATCTGCGGGGCAAGAGCCCCCTGAGCACCGGCATCGACGCGGATGTTGAGGAAACCGGGGCCGGCGACTTCGGCACTGGCCACACCGTTGGCCTTGGCGAGTTCGTCGGCAAGGAGTTGGGCGAAATCGCGCGGATTCATCCCCGCCTTTTTGGCGAGTCGCAGCGCGACGTTGGTAGCGTAATCGCCATGTTCGCGGACCTTGGGTCGCTCGACGAGGACTTCTGCGGGAACACCGTCGGGCAGCGTGATTGTCCCGGCATCGACGAGGGCGGTCAGGGCAGCGACGATGGCGTCGGAAAGTTGCTCGGGAGTCACCCGCCCAGCATATCGTCCGGGGCCGAGACTCATTTGAGGACTGTCGGGCCGACTTGTCAGTGGCTTTGGCCGTGCCGCGCTTCGTAGACGTCCTTGATGATCCGGACAAGGTGATCGGGGTCGAACGGCTTGGTCACATAGGCATCGATGCCGGCCTTCTTGCCTCGTTCGAGGTCGGCCGCCTGCGACTGGGTCGTCACCATGACGATGAGGATCGAGGCCGTACGTGGATCAGCGCGCAACGCCGCCACAGTGGCCAGTCCATCAAGTCTGGGCATCACGATGTCGACGGTGACAACGTCGGGAAGCGGCTTGTCGCTGAACATGCGGTCAAGGCATTCAATGCCGTCGACCGCCTCCTCGACATCAAATCCCTCGATTTCGAGATTCGTCCTGATCAGGAGACGGATCGATGGGGTGTCATCGACAACAAGCACGCTGGGCACAAGGTCAACGGTAGCCGTCGTGGGATAGGCTCGCATCGCCCGATACTGCGGATGGCCCCCGTAGCTCAGGGGATAGAGCACCGCCCTCCGGAGGCGGTGGCGCAGGTTCGAATCCTGCCGGGGGCACTTAAACAAAACGCGAGGCAGATTCGGGACTCCCCTGGCGTTCAGGATTCGGGGATGCCCAGCGCCCGACGGAGTCCAGCCGGGGCGCCACGCATCACCAAATAGCAGTTCGCTGTGGCGGTATTCATGACTCGCGCAACCGCAGCTCTGAGGAGACGGGCGCCACGCCGGTCAGGCAGAATCAGCCTCATGACAGTCGAGCTGGCCCGGGCCCCCTACCAACGCTTGGTCGGGCCGGAGTTTTCGACGGCCGAAGAGGTCGTCGCTCATTTCGGTTGTATGCAGTCGCAGGACTTCGCGATGGCCAAATGGGCGATCGCCCGACGGAGCACGGGTCTCACCAACGCCATGCTCGATGAAGCCTTCAACGACGGCAAGTTTCTGCGCACCCACATGCTGCGGCCGACGTGGCATTTCGTCCTTCCCCAAGACCTCGGCTGGATCATGGCTCTCACCGGTTCACGCGTTCACCGGCTCATGACTGGACTCAATAAGACGATCGATCTCGGCGAAGGCGAACTCGACACGGCTTCAGGTGTCATCGTCGCTGCGCTGGCTGGCGGCAAGGCCCTCACTCGCGCCGCCTTCGCCACGCACCTCGCGGACGCCGGCATCGACGCCAAAGGCATCCGGTTGGCACACCTCTTCATCCACTGTGAACTTCAGTTGCTCATCTGCAACGGTCCGCTCGCGGGAAAGCACCATACATATGTGCTGGTGCCCGAAGCCGTGACGTCGGCCAATCGCCTGACCGAGGACGAGGCGCTGGCCCGATTGGCGCAGGCCTACGTGCGTGGCCACGGCCCCAGCCGACCCGCCGACCTGAGCTGGTGGTCGAGCCTCACGTTGACCCAGTCCCGACGCGGCTTCGAACTCGCCGGCCTTCAGCCCCGGATCATCGGCGGCCAGGAGTTGTGGTGCACTATGCCCGCTCTCGGAGAGTCACCAATCCCCCGTGCAGCGCTGATGCCGGCTTTCGATGAGTCCGTTTCCTACGTCCACAAGCCTATAGACCTGGGCCGATACCCGGCCAAACTTCCCGATCTCGCCCGCGGTGGCGGACTTTTGTTCGTCAACGGGCTGCTCGGCGGCAGGTGGAGCCGAAAGCTCGCATCGAAGCACGTCGAGGTCCGCGTCCAGGTCCACGGCCCGCTCCCCCGCGTCCTCGCCACAGCCATCGAGTCCGAAGCAGCCAAATATGCCGCCTTCCTGGAAACAGAACTCGACCTGAGAATCGCCCAATGAAATTCCGCAACATCCCTGTGTCTCCGCGCCAAAGGTGAGACGGTGGGTCCAACACCGAATCCGGTAGGAGCCTGCCCGCAGGCCGACTTGGTGCGGAGTTATCCTGTTTATGCAGTATTTCCACATATTCAAAGCACCTAATCGGAAGAGGCGATCGAGGCCGTGCCCGAGTCCTCGCAAAAAATTTCACAACCAGATTTTGGCACCAACCAGTGGCTCGTCGAAGAAATGTACGACCGCTACCAAGCAGATCACCAGTCAGTTGACGCGACGTGGGTGACATTTTTCGAAAACGGTCAGGGCCCGTCCACCAACGGTGCGACCAAAGCCGAGATGCCGCCTGCGAAGGCCGCCACGACGCCGGCACCTGCGAGCGCGCCGGCAGCGACGACAACTCCGGCGCCTGCCAGTGCCCCGGCAGCGAAGACCGCTCCGGCACCCGCAAAAGCTCCAGCACCTGTGCCCGCGACGCCGAAGCCGGTGGCAACCCCCGCATCTGCCACCTCGGCCAAGCCTGCCGCACCCGCACCCGCACCCGCGGCAGTCGAGCAAGTTACGTTGCGCGGTGCCGCCGCCCGCACGGTCGCCAACATGGATGCCAGCCTCACTGTCCCGGTTGCGACCAGCGTCCGCTCGATCCCGGTCAAGTTGCTGTTCGACAACCGCATCGTGATCAACAACCACCTCGCCCGTGCCCGAGGCGGCAAGGTGTCATTCACGCACCTCATCGGTTTCGCTATCGTCAAGGCGCTCAACGCCTTCCCTGAGATGAATGCCGGCTTCGACGTCGTCAATGGCAAGCCGACGCAGCTCAAACCCGAACACATCAACTTCGGCCTTGCCATCGACCTGAAAAAGCCTGACGGCTCCCGCACCTTGCTCGTACCTTCGATCAAAGCCGTCGAGAAGATGGGCTTCGCCGAGTTCTGGGGCGCCTACGAAACGATGGTCGCCAAGGCTCGCAACAACAAACTCGAAGTCACCGACTTCCAAGGCACCACGATCAGCCTCACCAATCCCGGCGGCATCGGCACCAACCATTCGATCCCCCGCCTCATGTCGGGTCAAGGCGCCATCATCGGCGTCGGCTCGATGGAATACCCTCCCGAGTTTCAGGGCGCTTCGGCACACACCCTCGCCACCATGGCAATCTCCAAGATGGTCACGCTGACCTCGACCTACGACCACCGCGTTATCCAGGGCGCGCAATCGGGCGAGTTCCTCAAACGCGTTCACGGACTGCTGCTTGGCGAACAGGGCTTCTACGACGACATCTTCTTCGCCCTCAAGATCCCTTATGAGCCGATCCGCTGGGCCCAGGACATCGCCGTCAGCCACGATGACGAAGTCCACAAACAGGCCCGGGTGCTCGAGCTCATCCACGCCTTCCGTGTGCGCGGCCACCTGATGGCCGACACGAACCCACTCGAATACAAGCAGCGCAGCCACCCCGACCTCGACACCGCTTCGCACGAACTGACGTTGTGGGACCTCGAGCGCGAATTCGCGACCGGTTCGTTCGGCAACGGCAAACGGTTCATGCGTCTGCGCGACATCCTCGGCATTCTGCGTGATTCCTACAGCCGCACCATCGGCCTCGAATACATGCACATCAATGATCCGGGCGAACGCGCTTGGTTCCAGGAACGCTTTGAGTGCCCGCATACGAAACCGCCGCGCCAAGAACAACTGCGCATTCTGGAGAAACTCAACCAGGCCGAGGCCTTCGAGACGTTCCTGCAGACCAAGTTCGTCGGTCAAAAGCGCTTCAGCCTCGAAGGCGGCGAGACGACGATCACGCTTCTCGACGAAATCTGTGAAGCTGCGGCAACCGACAAACTCGATGAGGTCTGCATTGGTATGGCCCACCGGGGCCGTCTCAACGTGCTCGTCAATATTGCCGGCAAGAGTGCCGGAAACGTGTTCCGCGAGTTCGAGGGCAATGTTGATCCGCGGACCGTCCAGGGCGGCGGTGACGTGAAATACCACCTCGGAGTCGAGGGCGAGTTCACCGCGGGAAACGGCGACAAGATCAAGGTGTCGGTCGCCGCCAATCCATCACACCTCGAAACCGTCGACCCGGTTCTCGAAGGCATCGCGCGTGCCAAACAAGACCGCCTCAACCGCGGCGTCGAATACCCCGTACTCCCTGTGCTCGTGCACGGTGACGCGGCGTTCGCCGGCCAGGGAGTCGTCGCCGAGACCCTCAACCTCTCGCAACTGCGGGGTTATCGCACCGGCGGCACGATCCACGTCGTCGTCAACAATCAGGTTGGTTTCACCACCTCGCCCGTCGCCTCGCGGTCGTCGACGTATTGCACCGATGTCGCCCGGATGATCCAGGCGCCGGTCCTGCACGTAAACGGAGACGATCCCGAAGCCTGCATCCGGGTGGCCCAGTTGGCTTACGAATACCGCAAAACCTTCAACAAGGACATCGTCATAGATCTCGTCTGTTACCGCCGTCGCGGTCATAACGAAGGCGACGACCCGAGTTTCACCCAGCCGATGATGTACGACACCATCGAAAAAAAGCGTTCGGTACGCAAGCTCTACACCGAAGCACTCGTTGGTCGTGGCGACATCACACTGGAAGAAGCCGAGAAGGCTCTCACGGATTACCAATCGCAACTCGAGCGCAATTTCCGCGAGGTCAAGGAAGCAAAGTCCTCTTCGCCCTATGCTCGCACGCCGGACTATCCGGTCAAGCCCAAAGCACCGTCCACCGGCCTCAACACCGCGGTTTCGGCCGAAACGATGAAGGCCATCGCCGACAGCTATACCAACGTCCCCGACGGATTCACCGTCCACCCCAAGGTGTTGCCGCAACTGCAACGCCGGGCGGCGTCCATCACTCAGGGCCCGATCGACTGGGGCACCGGTGAGATCATCGCGATGGGTTCGCTGTTGCTTCAGGGTCGCCCGGTACGTATGGCCGGCCAGGATACGCGTCGCGGCACCTTCACTTCGCGCTTTGCCACCGTAATCGACCGCAAAAACGGAAATGAATGGACGCCGCTGACGATGGTCAGCGACGATCAGGCGACCTTCTACGTCTATGACTCGTTGTTGTCCGAATATGCCGCCCTCGGTTTCGAATACGGATATTCGGTCGCACGTCCTGAGGCACTTACGATCTGGGAAGCCCAGTTCGGCGACTTCGTCAACGGTGCGCAGTCCGTCATCGATGAATACATCTCGGCCGGCGAAACCAAATGGGGACAGAAATCGGGCGTCGTCATGCTCCTCCCCCACGGTTATGAAGGTCAGGGACCCGATCACTCCTCGGCACGTATCGAGCGCTTCCTGGCTCTCGGCGCCGAGCAAGCATTGACGATCGCGCAGCCCTCGACGCCCGCGTCGTACTTCCATTTGTTGCGCCGACAGAACCTCTCGGGCGAACACCGTCCGCTGATCGTCTTCACTCCGAAGTCGATGTTGCGTTCCAAGGCGGCAGCCTCACAGCCCGAAGACTTCATGACTGGCACCTTCCGGCCTGTTATCGGCGACGACACCGTCGACGCGTCCAAGGTCGAGCGGGTGCTCCTCTGTTCGGGTCGTATCACCTGGGACCTGATGGCCGAGCGTGCAAAACGTGAAGAAGGTCAGTCACGGACCGCGATCGTCCGGCTGGAGCAGCTCTACCCGCGGCCGACGGAGGAACTCAACGCCGAGGTGGCACGCTTCACCAACGCGAAAGAAGTTCGATGGGTACAGGACGAACCCGCCAACCAAGGCCCATGGCCCCATGTCGCCCTGCACTTCAGCGGCGAGTTCGACGGTTTGCCGCTGTTGCGCGTGTCACGCCCCGAATCATCGGCGCCGTCGGTCGGTTCCCATGCGCGCCACCTGGAGGAGCTCGTCACGCTCATGCAGCAGGCGTTCTCCTGATTCGATAGACCGTGTATTTCACTGATCGCGGAATCGAAGAGCTGCAGTCCCGGCGGGGTGATGAGGAAGTCACCCTGGCGTGGCTCGCCGAACGGCTGAGCGAATTTGTCGACCTCAATCCGGACTTCGAAGTCCCGGTCGAACGACTCGCCACCTGGCTGGCAAGACTCGACGACCTGGACGATGACTGAGCCGAAGCCGCCCGTCCCCTAGATTTGGCCGATTTTGCAGGTGAGTTCAGCCATGACCAGCACTTTCAGGTGCTTTCGCCGCCAAATCTTGGGGACAGGGGCAGGGCTAGCGGCCTAGCGCGTCAAAACGATCTTTCCGAAGACGCTGCCATCGATAACGGCGCTGAGGCCCTCGGCGGCCTTCTCCATCGGGATCTCACGATCGATGAGCGGTCGTACGCCGGCAACATCCATGAACTGGGCAAGGCCGTGGAGTTCGTCGCGGGTGCCCATCGTTGATCCGTGGACGCGCATCTGCTGAAAGAAAATTCTGGTCAGTTCGGCTGCTTTGGGTGCATCGCCCGACGTGGCGCCGGCAATAACAATCGTGCCGCCCGGACGCATCGATTTGATCGAGTGCGACCAGGTAGCAGCGCCGACTGTCTCGATCACGGCGTCAACTTTCGCCGGCAACCGCGCTCCGGACTCGAAGACTTCGTGGGCGCCGGTCTCCAGCGCCTTGGCTCGTTTGCCCTCATCTCGGCTCGTCGCATAGACGCGGAATCCCGCGGCACGCGCCAAGGTGATGGCGGCAGTAGCCACGCCGCCTCCGGCACCCTGAATGAGCACAGTGTCGCCCTGCTTGAGGCCCGACTGCGTGAACAACATGCGATAAGCAGTCAGCCACGCCGTGGGCAGACACGCTGCCTCGGCGAACGACAGTCCAGTGGGTTTGGCCACGACATTGCGTTTGGGCACAGCGACTTTGTCTGCGAACGTTCCCTGATGGCGCTCGGAAAGCAATGAACGTTTCGGGTCGAGTGTGTCGTCGCCATGCCAGGACGGATCGTTGATGACGGCGTGAACGAGGACCTCGTTGCCCTCCTCGTCATAACCGGCGGCGTCACAGCCGAGAATCATCGGCGTCGATTCGGCCCGCAGTCCGACGCCGCGCAAGCTCCATACGTCGTGATGGTTGATCGAGGCGGCCTTGACCGTGACAGTCGTCCACCCCTCGGGAACTTCGGGTTCGGGACGCTCGCCGACGACGAGTCCCTCCAGCGGGGAGTCGGGATTGATGGAATTGGCGTAAACGGCAAACATGTACGTCCTTTGGTTGGTGCAGTCTTGAGTGGGTGCAGTCTCAGTAGGGTCGGCGGGCAAGTCCTTCGCGTCGCGCCGCATCCATCACGGCTTTTGCGACGGCGGCAGCAACACGGGGATCGAATGGCGAGGGGATGATGTAGTCGTCGCGGAGTTCATCGCCCACCAGATCGGCAATGGCCATGGCCGCGGCGAGCTTCATACCCTCAGAGATGCGGGTGGCACGTATGTCGAGGGCGCCGCGGAAGATGCCGGGGAACACCAAGACGTTATTGATCTGATTGGGATAATCCGAACGTCCCGTGGCCACGACGCGCGCATAACGGGTGGCGATCTCGGGATCGACTTCCGGCGTCGGGTTGGCCAGGGCGAAGATGATCGACTGAGGCGCCATCTTTGCGATAGCCGCCTCGGGGATCGTGCCTCCGGACACGCCGATGAACACATCGGCGCCGACGAGCGCGTCGGACACCGATCCCGGCTTGGCCCAATGACCGGTTTGCTCGGCAATAAACATCTTGACCTCATTGAGGTCGTCGCGGCCACCGTGGATGACGCCCTGGCGATCCACCACTGAAATCTTGCGAACACCGGCAGCCATGAGCATGCGCGTCACGGCTACGCCGGCCGCGCCGGCGCCCGACATGACGACCTTGACCTCCGACATTTCGCGATCGGTCACGCGCAAGGCGTTGTGCAGCGCGGCGAGGACTACGACTGCCGTGCCGTGCTGGTCGTCGTGAAAAACCGGGATGTCGAGGCGTTCGATCAACCGCCGCTCGATCTCGAAGCACCGCGGCGAGGAAATGTCCTCGAGGTTGATGCCACCGAAGGTCGGGGCGAGGCGCACGATCGTCTCGACGATTTCGTCGACGTCCTTCGTCGCCAGCGCGACAGGGATGGCGTCAACGCCGCCGAACTGCTTGAACAGCACCGCTTTGCCTTCCATGACCGGCATGGCGGCTGCGGGACCGATATCTCCGAGACCGAGAACAGCGGTGCCGTCGGTGATGACGGCGACGGTGTTGGCAACCCAGGTGAATTCATGGGCCGCTTCGGGATCGGCAACTATCGCTTCGCATACCTTGGCAACGCCCGGAGTGTAGGACATCGCGAGGTCCTCGGCATTGAGCATCGGAACCGTTGCCGCTATTTCCATCTTTCCGCCGCGGTGCAGCGCGAAGATGGGGTCTTCGGGGTCAGATGAGTTCACGTAAATCTCGTAGTCTGTTGCAACCATGGATGATCCTTGACTGGGGCGGTCCGTTTGCGCCAGCGATGACCGATCAGGTAGCTGGCACGCGGCTTGAAGCCGAATCCGATCGCGAGAGCGATCTTCGTGCGGGTTTTGCCCGGAAGCCAGTCTCTCACACGGCATCGTCGTCGAGCAGGGCACGTGTCACGGCCGGAGCGATCAGGCAACCCAGCGCGACAGCAGCACTGATCGCCATCAGAATCGCCAGCCATTGCTCTTTCGAGTCCCGAAGCCCCCACGCGAGGCCGAGCTGCACGAGTTGAGTGAACAACAGGGGTCCACGCGCCCAGCTATGCCAGCTGAGAAGTTTCCAGGCCGCGAACAGCTGGGCGAGTCCGTAAAGCACCAGGAACAACGCAATGCCGATACCGGTGCCGATCGCATCGCCGGAAATATCGGCGACGGCGAGAACCGCCAGGACGACATACGCCACGGCTTCGATGGCCACCACAAACACTGCAATGACAACAAAAAGCCGCGCCTGTTGGCCGCGTGGGAGATTATTGAAATTGGTTGTCATTGGTGCAGCCTACGAGGGTGCACACAAGAGATGTGACCAATTGAACAAAGGCCCGACCAGCGTGGACCTTGTGTAGGCCCCCGATTATTGGGAACATAGAACACGCAGCCAACAACACGTGACGATTCGTTGCGTCCTGGGTGCAGCAAACCTACGAACGGGAAGGAGTGTCTTCATGGATTGGCGCCATCGTTCCGCATGTCTGGATGAAGACCCTGAACTCTTCTTCCCCATTGGCAACACCGGCCCGGCCATCTTGCAAATCGAAGAAGCCAAGGTCGTATGCCGCCGCTGCGAAGTCCGCGAACAATGCCTGTCATGGGCACTTGAATCCGGTCAAGATCATGGTGTTTGGGGAGGCTTGAGCGAAGACGAACGTCGTACGCTGAAGCGCCGCAACGCTCGGGCACGTATCCGTACCGCCTGAGCACAAGCGTTCGAGTTGAGCCCCGTACCCGTCAGGGTGCGGGGTTCTTTGCATCAGTCCGCGGCTTACCACGAGGCCTTGGCAAATAGCCATGCCACGGGGGAAACTTCCCGCGTGGTACGGCTGTCTACCACGAGAACGTGGTAAACCGCGGACGGATTAGATTGTCAACGCCGTATTGACGGTCGTGCTGCTGGCCGGGCTGAAACGGCTTCCCGGTCCAGCCCGACGAGACACGGGCTGCGGTCAGGGGAGGTATCTGTCTTGCCGCAGCTGCCGAAGTTTGCTCGTGATGCTCTGATGCGAATCAACGCTGTCGGCGAAGCCCGCCTGGCGGATCTTGATGGTGCTTTGGACCATGTCGAAGCCCGATTGCCACAAGCCGTCGGCGAACTCCCACGAGGCGATTTGGCCATAAGGAGTTTTGCGCAAACCCTCGCGGGCGACAAGGGCATCCCAGTCTGGCCCTTTATCAGCCATCTGTGCGACCAGATTCATCGATTGCGGTGCTGCGCTCGGCATGTCGAACACGGCTGCGATGTCCTGCCAGAGGTGTCGCCAACGGAATTGATCGCCGTTGATGACGTTGAATATCTCACCTCGGGCCGAGCCTGCGGTCAGGGCCCACCGAACTGCGGCACCAAGCAGGTCGGCGTCGGTGAACTGGTGAAGGGCTGCCCACGCGCCCTGAGTTCCAGGAAACCTCAGCGGCACCCCGGCAGCATTGGACAGCGCCGCATAGACACCGATCGCGCCGAGCAGGTTCATGGGCGAGCCGAGGCTGAATCCGATCACCACATCTGGCCGAAGGACCGTAAACGTGAACCCGTCAATGTCAGATCGGGTGGCAAGAAGGTCTTCCTGGTCGTTGTAGAAGATTGGCCCGAGGAAGCGTGGATCGCTCTCCTTCGCCGGCGTTTTGTATGGCCCGAGGTGCTCGCCGTAGGATTTTCCGCCGCCGATGAGCACCACATGCTCCACAGGTGCACGAACCGCTTTGAGCCCGTCGAGAGTGTGGGTGAGCATCGCCAGATTCGGCGGGCAATCGCCCCGCCCGCCACTCCATGCGGCCCGATCACGAGAAGCACAGGCCGGGTCATGCGCTGGCCGATTTTGGGTTACGGAGGAACACGCCGATTGCCAACGCGGCAAAAAT
>JACMOZ010000347.1 GCA_014377785.1 Aeromicrobium sp. | reverse complement strand
CGTTTTCCTGCTCGGCGACACGACGACGCAGATAGGAGACCCGACCGGGAAGAGTGAAACCCGGCCGGTTCTCTCCCGGGATGCGATCGACCGGAATGCTCAGGCGTTCATCGACCAAGTGGGCCTTGTGCCCCGGACGGAACCGGAGGTTTTCGAAGTCCGTCGCACCTCCGAGTGGTTCGACACTATGCCGGTGACGAAGCTGTTGTCGCTGTTCAGCATGACCACGGCCGCGCAGCTGTTGAGCCGCGACATGTTCCGCGAGCGGATTGCCGCCGGACGGGAAATCGCTTTGCACGAGCTCACGTACCCGGTGCTGCAGGGGTACGACAGCTTCGCGATGCAAAGTGATCTCACGATCGTCGGCTCCGACCAACTGTTCAACGAGATGATGGGACGCCACTACCAGCAACGTTTGGGCGCCACACCGCAGACGTTGATTACCACCCGGATCACGCCCGGGTTGGATGGCGGCCCGAAGCAGTCGAAGTCATTGGGTAACTACGTCGCGCTGCTTGACGATCCGGCGGAGAAGTTCGGGAAGCTGATGAGCCTGCCAGACGCGCTCGTCGAAGAGTGGGCGAGCGCCTACACCGACCTGGCTGAGGAGGAAATAGGGCGACTTGCCGCAGGGGTAATGATGCGTGGCGCGCGGGCGCGGGACGCGAAGCTGGGACTTGCCGAAGCGATCGTCCGCCGGTACCACGACAGCGAGACGGCGCTCAGAAGTCGGCAAGCGTTCATCTCGACTTTTTCTGAGGGCAAGGAACCCGATCAGATGCCGGTGATCACCATTCAGACGAGCTCGGTGCTGCCTCTTGATCTGGTCCGTCTGGCGCGTCCAGAACTCAGCAATAACGCCCTCCGCAGGCTGCTTGTCCAACGAGCTGTTCGCATCGAAGGCAACGTCATCCTCGAAGACAGTCGGGTTGCCCTGGAAGGCGGCGCCGTGCTGAGAATCGGCCCTCGGGCCTGGTGGCGCGTCTGCATCGTGGGGGAGGGGCGATGAAAGCCCGCCGACGTCAGTGCCGCAGTCGAGAGACTCGGCGGCTGCGATATTCGATCACAAACTGGGAGTCCGACGCGACCGACGAAGCTGATTGTGACATCACCCTGCAAAGGGATTTTAGGGCCTGGACGAGATCCGCGGAGCTGGTCAGACTAGCTGGCGGGATTGGCGAATCCTCGGCGGCGCTAGCGTACCCATCGAAGCACCGGGATCAGGCGAGCGCGAGTGGTGGTGGCCAGAAGCGACACCGCAGCGAGGGCTCAGTCGAGGCCGAGATCGGTTTGTAGGCGGGCGACAAGCTCCTTCTGCGTAGCGGCAACGAGTCCGACATTCGAAAATCGAGGCCGTTGTCTCTGCCAGGAGGTAGCCTCGCAATATGAACTTCAACCGTTCCGCATGGTGGTCGCTGCGTTAGCAGCCGGTTGGAGCGTGTTCCCGGGCTGCATGGCAGCTCGTCAGGCTTACGATTCCAGTGAGATGGACTGCTAGCCCGATCCCCTGAAGATGGGTCTCTCGTCATGGGCGGTGACGTTCTCGTTTGTCCGCGCGATCGCGTGGGATCACGTGTGGTTCGCGGGGGCGTCAGGATGCCGAGCCGCACTTGCTCCTGAGCCCACTTGTGCTGGCCCGACTTTCCGGCGCTGCTGTACTCGCAGTCCGATTCGCCGGGAGGGAGGCGGAAGGACTGGGCGCCAAACGTCGACAGCGCGAGCGTTCATCCACGGTGGCAGAACGGAAGCGCGATGGTCGCCGGCCGGTCACGCCCGATGGTGAGCTCAGTAGGCGTGGACATTCAGATTGCGACCGTGGCTTATACCGCAAAATGTCACGTTAGATGTCACAATGTATCACCGAGCTTCCGCTTAGGGAGCGGTTTGTCGCAGATGCCGCGCACATGCTAATTGGACAAATGTCACACTAGCTGCATGTTTGTACCGCGATGATGAAAGTACTATTCCGCAATACGTCACAGGGAGCTGCACATGTCAATCTTCACCGTAGATGATGTCGGGGGCCGCCAAGCGGCATCCAGAGCAGTTACGAGCGGGAAACTCATCAGGCTCGCAACCGGGCTGTACTCAGACGAAGTTCGCCGAACCGCAGAGGACATCGTCCGCAGCAGATGGGCCGAAATTGTAGGGAAACTGCTGCCCGAAGCCGTCATTACCGACCGCACGGGATTCAGCGGAACCCCCGTGGACGGTCTCCTCTACGTAGACCATCCACGCCTTCGCGAGCTCGCGCTTCCCGGCCTCACCATCCTCCCGAGCGGAAACCCTGACGCCGGACCATTACCAGGCGATACCCCAACAGGCACCGGCGTCTACATCGCATCTGAACAGCGGGCCTTGGTCGACAACCTTCGACCAAGCCGTGCGGTAAAAGGCAGGCCGTCACGGACGTTGACCCGCGACGAGCTTCACGACCAGGTCGTCAGACTAACTACGTCAAGGACTGCGGAACAACGGGAGCGCCTACTTGGCGCGGTAAACGAGCTTGGGGCTGCAACCGGACGACCCAACATGGCCGACAGCATCAACGTGTTCTTCCAGGCAGCCGCCGGTGAACGACCAACAGTCAAATCCGGATCCCGGTCCATGAAAGCTGCGCAGGCTGGCAGTCGATACGACACCGGCCGAGCCCGGCTATTCAAATCACTTGCGACCCAGCTCAGCTCAATAGCCCCGAGACCCAGGCCCGAACCCCGACCAGAGGACCACACCTATCTGCCTTTCTTCGAAGCGTATTTCTCCAACTACATCGAAGGTACCGAGTTCACCGTCGACGAAGCGGCGCAGATCGCGCTCCACGGGCAAATCCCCGACGATAGGCCAGAGGACGCACACGACATCGCCGGGACGTACCGCATCGTCAATGACCTAGAGCACATGCGTCAACTTATCGACACCGCAGACGACCTGATAGCAATTCTCAAGCACCGTCACGCCGCGATCATGGAGGGCCGCCCGAACAAAAACCCCGGTCAGTTTAAAGCCAAGGGGAACCGAGCGGGGATGACCGAGTTCGTGGCGCCAGACGTGGTCGAAGGGACGCTCCGGGCCGGATGGCATGAATTGGAGGGGATCGACGACCCGTTCGCCCGCGCGACGTTCATGATGTTCCTCATCTCCGAAGTGCATCCATTCGATGACGGCAACGGTCGGACCGCGCGAATCATGATGAACGGCGAACTGTTGAGGCTCGGTGAGTCACGAATCATCATCCCCGCGGTCATCCGTGACGAATATCTTTCCGGGCTCACAGCTCTGACTCACAACGACAGGTCAGCAGCCCTGGTGTCCGTTCTCGACTTCGCGCAGAGGTACACCCGCCAGGTCGACTTCACAGACTTCGATCAGGCGACACGGACACTGGCCGAAACCGGCGCGTTCCTAACCTCCAGGCAGGCGGAAGAGCAGTACATCCGGCTCACACTCCCGAACAGCGTGGTGCGAGAGTTCCCGCCCGCCGGCCGAGGCCAGGGCGTGTCGGTACAGGCGCGACGGAAGAACACAGGCGAGCCGGGTAACGGTGGTCTGTACACCGGTAAGCGCCATGACGAAGACGACATCGAGCTTCCCGACCTCCGGCTGTAGTTCGGGCATACAGGTGCGCCCTCTTCAACCTCGGGTGAGTCCGACAACGAACCCGGTTGGAACCCCGTCCACGCCTGAGAGGCCTTAGGAGCCGAAAGCCCTGCTCTGACGTCTGATGTGGGGCGTCCCGTTCGCGTCGGCCGGTTCGGGGCCTGAGCGGTGCTCCGGTGCGGACTGTCGCTGCAACGGGTGGAGCGTGGCAGGCCTGTGATTGAGCCAACCAGACGTTGCAGCACCATCCGGTTCATTGTCGACTGCGTGCCACCGCATCGGGTAGAAGCTCGAAGTTATCTCACTGGAATCGTAAGGCTGAAGCAGCTTGTCGGAACCGAGATACTCGGCGGAATTCTTTTCAACCTCGGGGAGCTACTACGAGAGGCTGGCCACCCCGATCAGTCAGCAGCCCTATTAGCGGAGTCCGCCAGCCTCGGAGTGCGGTAACGCGCACCGTTCGGTCGGGAGCCGG
>JACMOZ010000346.1 GCA_014377785.1 Aeromicrobium sp. | reverse complement strand
GCCGCGTCCCCGCTCTGGGCTAGTATCAGAGCTTGTGGTTGGAGTTCCGGCCACGATGGGCGATTGGCGCAGTTGGTAGCGCGCTTCCTTCACACGGAAGAGGTCATCGGTTCGAGTCCGGTATCGCCCACACAAGAAAACCCCGGTCAAACGGGGTTTTTCTTTGCCCAAATGTGATTTGACCGACGAACAAAGCGCGAGAAAAAGCGCAACTTATCCTCACGGAGCGATAATCAGGCTGATTTTTCGGCCAAATAAAGCGCCCGAAAAGCACAAGAAAGCGCACGAATAGGCACTCCATGAGCGCCTGAATGGTTTTGAGCCTGCGAGCCTAACCCCTCCTGGCTTCGGCTCCAAAGCTTTAACTCGCGGGTGTCCAGAACGATGGACTAATCTGTCCAATCGCCTGGCCATTCAAGGCAATTGCTACGGATTCTTCGTCGTTATCGAAGAGGTCTGCGTACACGTCGAGGGTCATTGCCGCGGATGCGTGCCCAAGCATGATCTGGATCGCTTTGATATTCGCCCCTGCTGAAACGCTGAGGCTGGCAGCGGTGTGCCGGAGATCATGAGGTGTAATCGCGGGGAACGGCTCCACGAAGAGGCCGGTTGCCTTGGCGCGCTTGGCGCGATCGGAGTTCAACTCGACTTTCGCCTGATTAAATGCGCGGCGCCTCCAGTCGTCGAGACGGACAAATCCGCCGCGTGGTGCGGCGAACACGAGATCTGCGCGCCCCTTGCCCTCCAATTGACTGGCCATGGCGTCGTCCAGGAATGCAGGGAAATACACCTTGCGCAGCTTGTGGAACTTAGGCAGGCCCTCGACCATGTGGCCTGCGACCGAGGTGACCGAGCGGACGATATGGATTCGTCTGGTCACTAGGTCGACCTGACCGGCTCGGAGCGCGGATAGCTCGCCGAACCGGAGGCCGCAATACGCGAGCACAGCGATCAACGTCTTCCATCGCGGATCAATCGCGGCGCCCAGCTCCGCCACTTCCTCATGCGTGAGGTACTCGTGCAAGCGCTTCACGATCTTCGGGAGGGTTGCACCCGTGGCCGGATTCACGGCGATCGCCCGTGAACCCACTGCGAGCTGCAGCGAAGCGAGGAGGATTCCGTGTGCCTTCTGGATTGTGTCAGGTTGGGCATTTTCGCGTGCGATCTTCTCGATCCACCTGTTGACGTCGGCCGTCCCGTCCTTCTCGGCATTTCCGACGGTCTTGTTGGCCCAATCCGGGAGGACCCAGGTGCCGGCAATGGATTGACGATTTGCGATCGTCGAGGGGGAAAGTCCGACAGTTCGATTCACGTGCAGTTGTACAAAGGAGCCGACAAGTAGCTTGCGCCTGGCCGGGGACGTCGCAGTCCCATTTCGTTTCGCAAGCAGATGTGTGGCCGCCCACGCGGCAGCCTCCTCTTTTGTCTCAAAGGAGCTCTTGACCGTTGGCCGGTTGTCGACCGTGCGGTAGCGAACGCGGTACCGCGTCTTACCGGATTTTTTGAGGGTGTAACTCTCGGTGGTCGACATGTTCAGAGCGTATCGCTGCACACCGACAGCGACAGGACTGCCCACCCTCGGCAGCCTATGACCCACAATCTCGGCACCCGAGGCGTGGCCCTATCACCTCGGAGTTAGAGTCTCACGGCTGAATTCGACGCACGACCGGCATCAAGAGTGCACCCCGGGCGTGTCGCACTAAATAGGCTGATGAAACTGGCTTTATACCGCGCGCAGCGGGTTGAAATAGTTGCCCAATTCCAGCCGGTTTAAATAGTTGCGCATAGAGGTGGCATGAGAATTCCCAGCATGCCAGCCCCGTCCCCAGTAAACCCCGACTCAGGATTGCGACTCCTCAGTCCAAAAGAAGCGGCGCCGCTTCTTCTGACGACTCCGGGAAACCTCGCACAGTGGCGCCACCAACGGCGCGGACCGGCGTACATCAAGCTCGGGGGAATCGTTGGTTACAGGCTTTCAGACGTCGATTCCTACCTCATGGCGAATCTTGTCGTGCCTGAGAGCTAGATGGCGCAACCACCGGCGCCCACCGAGCGTGTGAGGGGCATACTTGCCCCCAGTGCCCGGCGGTCGAGTTGGCCGGCTGGTGCCCCTGGCCGAGGCGGAGGGTCATACTCCCCTGGCGCCGACGGTTCGTCCTCTGAGCACTCCCGCCTGACAAAACGAGAGTGGTGATAGACAAAGGCTGAACCGTAGTCTGACGCCCATGAACCCCACACCCACCGTCCTTGACCTAATGAACTTCCTCGACCAGTTCGATTCCCACCAGCACGTACACGTCCGCGCGGAAGTGCTCGAACGCGACCCGCACCCAACCGACCCGCTCTACTGCGAAGCGGGCGTCCGAGTCTTCGGATGGCAGCGGCCGACCGTCGCCCAGCTCATCCAGGAGCTCACCCAATTCGACCAGCAGGACGTCCTTCGATTCGAAGCGGCGATCCAGGCGACCGGGACGCGTGACGACGTGGAGAAGGTCGTCGTGCGCCATGTCGCATTCGATCGGTTCGACGACTCCCGGCACTCCCTCTCCCATATCACCACCGGACATCCCAGCGGCCGGATCGTCGCCGTCCGCCCACGCGTCACCATCCGGCTGCGGGAGACCGACCAGGAGATGACCGGCGGCGTCCTAGTGCAGTTGACGGAGCTGCCGGCACTCCTGAAATAGGTGCCGGTGCTTACCGGATTGGTTCACTTCCCCCGGGCAAAACCGGCTTCGACGACTTGGGCGAGCGATAGCTGACTACTGACTGCCGGGAATCGGGTGCGGCGTCGGAAGCGCCACGGAAAGTCACTTGATAACCGTCCTCGGAAGCACCGGCTTCCCCAGCCAACGACGTATCGACCAAGGAGAGACGGAGGGCGTCACTCGTTCTTTGCCTCAGGCGGAATTCGTGGTGTATCGAAGAGTGGTTTCAATCTCACGCAGGTACCGGTCGTCGCGTTCCCAAGTCGTGAGATTGAAGGGCGTCATGTTGAGTGGAGAGCCTTCCAGAGCCTTCCTCCGTGCTTGGTGCTCACCTCGGCGCTTCCTGATCAGCTCCAAGGGGGTTTGACCGGCTCGATTTCGAGTTCCGACGCTGAGTCCCGCGGCGAGAAGGGCGTCGACAACTACGGATACCTGCTGTATGTCAGCTGAGCTGTTGCACACGGCAAGATGCAGCAAGGTATTGCTGTCGCCATCGGTCACATTGACTTGGGCGCCACCAGCGATCAGTTCGCCGGCGACTTCACCTATGGGCGCATTCGGCAAAATCTGTGTCAAGAGGGCTTGCAAGGGAGTCCGATGGCGTTCTGGGCGGCCAGTCTGGTGATCCAGCGTTGTGTCGCGCCCGTTCGGGTCAGCCCCACCGCGCAAGAGCACCTTGATGATGCCCGGCGAGCATAGTGCCGAGTGCAACGGGCGAGTCCAAAAAGTCGGGTGTGACTTATCCAGGTGGTTTGGGTCAGCCCCTCTTCGGATGAGCATTTCGACTTCCTCTGGCGTGTCAGCCAGCCGAAGCAGGTAGGTCGGATTGGAATCCCGGTTTCAAGTGGGCCGTACTGAATCGTCACCCAATCTTTCGACATATCCTCCCGTTTGGGACGATTCGAGTAGATGTGAGTATTCGATCGTCTGAGCCCCACCCGATCGTGCGCTTGAGCCCCACCGATCGTGCGCAGGAGCACCAGTGGTGGTGTGGCTCAGCACCACCGGTGCTCTCTGTCATCGATTACGCGGTGGTGAGGGCTGTGTGCTCGCGCATGTTGTAGTTTCCGGTGTCGACCCAGACGGCGTTGTGGATGATGCGGTCCATGATGGCGTCGGCGTGGACGCCGGCGCCGAGACGCTGGTGCCAGTCCTTCTGCTGATACTGGGTGCAGAACACCGTCGACGTCTCGCCATAGCGGCGCTCCATCAACTCCAGCAGCATTGTCCGCATTGCTTCCGTCGGCCGGTCCAACAGCTACTCGTCGATGACGAGCAGCGTGAATGCGGCATACTTCCTCAGGAACTTGCCGGTTCCGCCGGGGGTGTCTTGGGCGGCGACCCAAGCTTCCTCGAGGTCGGGCATGCGGACGTAGTGTGCGCGGATGCGCTGTTCGCAGGCGCGTTTAGCGATCGCGCAGCCCAGATACGACTTGCCCGACCCGGTGAAGCCCTGGAAGATGACGTTCTTCTGTCGGGTCACGAACGAGCAGGTGCCGAGCTGGGTCAACTGCGACCGATTCAGGCCGCGCTCGTCGAGCAGGTCGATGCGGCGCAGGTCCGCGTTCGGGTAACGCAGTCCCGCCCGCCGGATCAGCCCGGCGACCTTGGAATGCATGAAGGTGGAGTAGGCGTCATCGACGACCAGCCTCACTCGCTCCTCGAACGACAAGCTGATCGAGAGGGTGTCGTCTTGGGTGTCGATGGCCTCCAGGAGTTCGCCGGCGTTCATCTCGCGGAGTTTGCGTTTGGTCTCTCCGTCCAGGGCGCTCATCGGTTTCCTCCGGCGTAGTAGGCGCTGCCGCGAACGTAGCCGCCATCATCGCTTTCCGGCTCGGGGACGTGTCCGGTTTTGTCTTGCCCGGTGTCGAGGATCGGGCGCAGATGCGCGTAACGCGGGGAGCGGATCGGACCTCGCAAAGCGAGCTCGCAGGCCGCTTCGACCCGCGGCGCAGGGAACCGGCTCGACAGCCGCAACACTGCCAGCGCCGCATCGAAGCCTGCCTCGTCGATGAAGACGGTCTCGAAGATCTTGGCCGTCACCGTGACGGTTGCCGGCCCGATCCGCGCCGCCCATTCCTCGATCCGGGCCCGGTCCCAGGCTTGGAAGCTGCGGCCTTCGGGCAGGTCCGCGTCGTTCGTCCGATACTGGTTCGTCGTCGTTGCCGGAAGCAGCAAATGGCTGGCCAGGCGCTCATCCCGCCGATAGACCTCCAGCATCGTCTCCGTGACACGCAGATCCACCAGCGCACCGATCTGGCTGAAAGGGACGGAGTAGAAATTCTTGGCCCAGACCACGTGGGCGTTGGCGTTGACCTTCCTTTTATAGGACCAGGTGCTGATCTCGAACGGGACCGCCGGCAGGCTCTGCAGCAGTGGCTTCTCCTCCGCGGTGAACACGCTCAGCCGCGACCCGGTGCGTTTCTGGAACGGCTCCCGGTTATAGGCATCCATCTGTTCCCGGATCCGCAGACGCAGCTGTGCCAGCGACGTGAACGTCTCATGCCGCAAACCCGCGATCACCCAGGTCGCGACATGGGAGACCGTGTTCTCAGTACTACTTTTGTCGCGCGGGTGGCGAACTCTGCCAGGCAGCACTGCGGCCGAGTAGTGCGCCGCCATCTCCCGGTAGGAGTCGTTGAGCACGACCTCGCCTTCCTTCGGGTGGGAGATCACCCCGGTCTTCAAGTTGTCCGGCACCAGGCGTGGGACGCTGCCGCCAAAGAAAACGAACATCGCCGTGTGGGCGCGCAGCCACGACTCCTGCCGCATATCCAACGTGGCTTCCACGAACGCATACCGACTGAACGGCAGACACGCGACGATTAAATACACCTTCGCCATTTCGCCCGTGGTCGGATCCAGCAGCTGCATCGTGGGTCCCGACCAATCCACTTCGATGC
>JACMOZ010000345.1 GCA_014377785.1 Aeromicrobium sp. | reverse complement strand
CCGGACGGGGAGCCCCCCGCGGGGAGGGTAGGAAGGCCCGGGAGACGGCGCCCCCGGGGCCTTCCTCTTTCAGCGCTGCAGGGTACTTTGGCGCGTGGGCTTAGAAGCCCATGCCTCCCATGTCACCCATGTCCGGTGCACCGCCGCCGGCGCCAGCCGGTTCAGGCTTGTCGGCGACGACAGCCTCGGTGGTGAGGAACAAGGCGGCAATGGACGCCGCGTTCTGCAGGGCAGAGCGCGTGACCTTGGCCGGGTCGATGATGCCTGCGGCGATCATGTCGACGTATTCACCGGTCGCCGCGTTGAGGCCGAAGCCCAACTCGAGTCCGGCAACCTTTTCGGCGACAACTCCGCCTTCGAGGCCGGCGTTGATGGCAATCTGCTTGAGTGGAGCCGAAATGGCGGAGCGCACGATGGCGGCACCCGTCGCTTCGTCACCTTCGAGTTCGAGCTTTTCGAACGCGACAGCGGCAGCCTGGACGAGGGCCACGCCGCCACCGGCGACGATGCCTTCTTCGACAGCAGCCTTCGCATTGCGGACAGCGTCCTCGATGCGGTGCTTGCGTTCCTTGAGCTCGACTTCAGTCGCGGCACCAACCTTGACGACGGCGACGCCGCCGGCGAGCTTGGCAAGACGTTCCTGAAGCTTCTCGCGGTCGTAGTCCGAATCGCTGTTCTCGATCTCGGCACGGATCTGGTTAACCCGACCGGCGATCTGCTCGGCGTCTCCTGCGCCCTCGACGATGGTCGTCTCATCCTTCGTGACGGTGACCTTGCGGGCCGTGCCAAGAAGGGTCAGATCGGCGTTTTCGAGCTTGAGGCCGACTTCCTCGCTGATGACTTCGCCGCCGGTGAGGATGGCGATGTCGGCGAGCATGGCCTTGCGGCGATCACCAAAGCCGGGAGCCTTGACGGCAACCGACTTGAAAGTGCCGCGGACCTTGTTGACGACGAGGGTGGCGAGTGCTTCGCCTTCGACGTCTTCGGCGATGATGACGAGCGGCTTGCCCGACTGCATGACCTTTTCGAGGACGGGGACGAGATCCTTGATGTTCGTGATCTTAGAGTTGACGATCAGGATGTAGGGATCTTCGAGGACGGTCTCCATACGTTCTGGATCGGTCCAGAAGTAGGGCGAGATGTAGCCCTTGTCGAAGCGCATACCCTCGGTGAGTTCGAGTTCGAGACCGAACGTGTTCGACTCCTCGACGGTGATGACGCCTTCTTTGCCGACCTTGTCCATTGCCTCGGCGATGATCTCGCCGACGGTGGTGTCAGCAGCAGAGATCGAAGCCGTCGAAGCAATTTGCTCCTTGGTTTCGACATCTTTGGCCATCGCGAGCAGTTGAGCGCTGATGGCCTCGACTGCGGCTTCGATGCCCTTTTTGAGCGACATCGGGTTGGCACCGGCCGCCACATTGCGCAGACCTTCACGGACGAGGGCCTGAGCGAGCACAGTGGCCGTCGTCGTGCCGTCACCGGCAACGTCGTCGGTCTTCTTGGCGACTTCCTTGACCAATTCGGCGCCGATGCGCTCGTACGGGTCTTCGAGTTCGATTTCCTTGGCGATGCTCACGCCGTCGTTGGTGATTGTGGGGGCTCCCCACTTTTTCTCCAGGACAACGTTGCGGCCCTTGGGGCCGAGGGTGACCTTGACGGCGTCGGCGAGCTGGTTCATGCCCCGCTCGAGGCCGCGACGGGCTTCCTCATTAAAAGCAATAAGTTTTGCCATGTTGTGGGTTTCTCCGCATTCGCGTCGAAGTGTGGAGATCAGACGATGCCCGCGACGGACGGTTGCTGCTGTTGGCGAACCCTTCTCGCCTCGGCGGACAACCTCATCGTTCTGATCAGGTTTCTAGCACTCTCATCATACGAGTGCTAACCAAGTTTTAGCACTCGGGGTAGCCGAGTGCAAATGCCTCGACCCGCAACTTTTGGCGCCTCAGCGACGGCTCGCCCATGGATTGGCTGTCGACAGGGCTCCAAACGGGATCACGAGGAAAAGCGTCAGACGGAGAACAGCAGGAACAAACCGATAAACGTATAGGCCACCATCAGCATGAGCATCGCCAGCTGACCGCTGAGTCGGTGCGCCTTCGGCAAGAGTATGAGCGCACGATCGTGAGCCGCTATGACGGCCATGACGTGGCCGATCACGACGAATCCAACTTTGAGTCCGGCAAGAGTCGAGGCGTGCTCAGACAACCAGAGTGAGGGCGTAGCGTCTCCGAACGGTTGCCACCCACGGCCGAGCGGATCGCCCAACTCGATGAGCGCCTGCTGTCCCTTTTCGATCAGAAACGTCAGGTAGTGGGCGAGAATGTAGCCCACGACGATCGGTGCCAACGAGTGGGCGAGGCGTCCGGGAAGTGCGGCCTTCTCCTCGGCCTGCAACCCGCCAGCGGCGCGGGCCGCGAGACCAAAGAGCGTGGCAACGACGGCTATAAAGGCCAGCAGAGTGAGCGAATGCTGACCAACCGACAGCGATTTCGCTTGCCAGTAAGAGGAAGCGGAAAAACTGTCATAAGCCGTCGACCCGAGCAATGTTGCCAGCACGGCGATGAGGCCATGATCGATCGGAACGTCAGGGAGTGTCCGCAACGGATTGTGCAACTGACGACGCCCGTCCAGCACGAAGGGGGAAAGCCGCGACACGATGGCGCTGTAGACATCGAACGGGTCGGCGCGAGCGAACCATCGCGGACCGAACACCATGCCACCAGCAACCATGACGACGACGTAGGACGCGATCCAGGTCCGGACGGCGTGAACCGAACCCGGATCGGACGAGGCGAGTTCGAGCCACACGAAGGCGAATAACCCGACGGCTGCGGGCCAGTAGCCGAGCCGGGCAGGATAGATGAGGAACCCTTCCGAATGCCCAAGCGATTTTCCGGCGAAAGACTGGATCGTCCGCCATGGCGACAAGTCACGCCATACATGCCCGAAGATCAGAGCAAGCGGAACGAGGCCCACCCACATGAGGACATAGAACGCACCCAGCGCCGCATTTTCGTCCGTGGACGGTCCGCCATACAGCGCGAGCAGGACGTAGGACGCGAGTGCCAAGCCGACACCCGCAAGCCAGGGGCGGCGAGGCGCGGAGTCGGCGGCGCTCGGCGTTTTGGCGAAGCGGGGCTCCTTCCAGGCGAGCGCGAGCACGGCGAAGGACATCGTCAGCGCCCAGGACGCGCCCACCATGGCATAGAGGAACGGGATCGGTAGGTCGGTCACTCCACCCACACCATGAGCCAGAAGGACTCGCCCATCGAGGGGCGGAACGTTCACGGGCGGACCGAGTGCTCAGCGATTGTGGCCGCCCCTTTCCTCATTCGTCGTCTTCGAAGGCGCGCTCGATGATTTCGCGTTCCTCGCGCTCTTCTCGTTCTTCACGACGGTCTTTGCTGGCGATGTAAAGGATCACGCCGACCACCACGACGGCAGGAATGAGGGCAGGTATGGCCAGCAATGCCGCGTGGTGGGCAAGGAGTTGGTCGCCCGCGGAGGTCATACCTTGAGCCTCGGTTTTTCCTCGTCGGATTCGCTCGTTTCGTGCGCCGCGATGCTGCGGGAAACCCGTGCCGTCGCCACGGCGGTGCCGCCGATCACGGCGAGGCTGCACATCAGGACTATAAAGTTGGCGAAGCTCCAGATCCAACCAGGCGCATCGAACGTGCGTTCGCGCTGCAGGATTTGAATTTCCGGGACAAAATTGCGCGTGAAGCTGGCCGCGGCCGGAACTTCATTGGCCTTCAGGACCGCATCAGCGGGCAAGAAGATCGGGACGCCGGCCAACATACGGCCATCCTGGACTCGCAACAATGTCTTCCAGGAACCGCCGACGGGTACGGGCTTCGTCGACTCCCACGTGTTGTCGCCAGTCCGCTTGAGACGGTCGGTGACCACGCCGGGATCGCCGCCTTGCCACGCGGTGATCTGGATCCAGGCCGGATGCGCGTCGATCAGGTTCGCGGGCTCTATCGTCACCTTCGCCAACACTTCGGGCTTCGCCGTGGTGCCGACATCGGTGAGGGACATCGTGGCGCTGGCGTCCTTCGGGACCGTCGCATAGAGGCCGTTGGCCGCTGCCCCCGCCAGGATCAGGACGCTGCCCACCATGATCGCACGGCAAGTGCTTCGGGCCGGAAGTTTGCCTTGGAGCCCGACGAAGAACAAGGCACCGCACAGTCCGGAGGCGATCGCGACCGGGACCGTCATGATGAGTCCTTCGACCCAGATGTCACGCGGCCATGGGAATTGGAACACCAGGTCGGTCCAGAAAAGTTCGATGACCGAGCCGACGGTGCCGATCAGGAGTCCACCGACTGCACCGAAGGCGAGGGGTTTGTCCTTGAGTTTCGTGACCGCCAGGAGTTCGATGATGATCGCGCTGCCGAGATACAGCGGGAAAACGTGATGTGCCTGCCCGAAGACGTCGGACACTGTGAACGACACGACGCCGCGCATCAGCAGAAAGAACACCGCGGCACCGATGGCCGCGCCACGACCGACATACAGCCGGGCCGCCACCAACGGCAAGACCGCTGCGGCCGCTATGAGCATCGGCTGGAACACCATGCGGAACTGGGCGATGCCGAAATCGAACTCGGCCTGGAACACCGAGAGGCCGATGAGCAGTGCGCCGAACGCGATCGAGAGGGTGATCTTGCCCAGCCATTCCGGCATTTTGGTGCCGGACTTGTTGTGACCGAATTCGCCCTCGCGCTGGAGGACGATGATGCCCGCTGTGGACAGGCCGGCTCCGCCGATGAGCATGAGATGGGTCGGACCCCATAACGTCACGTCTTGACCGAAGATCCGGTGCCAGACGTCATCGAGCGGGAAGCCGATGAGGGCATACAGTCCGCACGACGCGATCAGGATGCCGCTGACCGGCGCATACCAACGGCGGGTGATGCGCACCGAGGCGATGCCGGGCTTCTCGCCATCTCGTGGATAGATGACGGCGGACATGCCGGCGATGAACAGCGCGAACAATCCGCAGAGGATCAGGTAGTGCGCCGGGTTGGCGAGTGGTCCCGCATCGCGGCCGCGGCCCGCGTGCAGACTCACATCCCAGAGGAAGCCGATGAGCGCCACGATGAGGGACGTGGCGACGAGCGCCTGAGGGATGGCTGCCCAGCCCGGCGTGCCGATTTTCGCGCCGAGAAGTTCGCCCAGATTGTTGAACCATTCGATCCGGTGGGTCCGGTGCTGCCAGGCAACGAAGAGGAGAACAGCCGTTACAAGGGACGCGGCGATCGACAGGCCGATGACCTGATCGAGCGCCGCACCTCCTGCGGGCGTGGTTTCGGCGGTTGCGAGAAAAGACATACCGAGAGTATGACGTTCCCGATGTGCCATGTCCAGTGTCACATTGATATGCGATCGAGATCACGCTGTTGCCTACGCCGCCAGGGACGACAAAACCCCGGCTCTCGCGAGGAGAATCCGGGGTTTTATCAAAAAATATCAGCCGGTTATGACATCCTGCGCTTCGCGACCCTTGGGGCCGTCAACCACGTCGAACTGGACGCTCTGGCCGTCGTCGAGAGTCTTGTAACCGTCGGTCTTGATCTTGGACCAGTGAACGAAAACGTCTTCTTCGCCTTCGACGGCGATGAAACCGAAGCCCTTGTCAGCGTTGAACCACTTGACGGTGCCCTGCACCATGGAGTACTCCCGGTTGTTCGTTAGGCAGCCCATTTGCCCGGGCTTCCAGTTGGCTAAACCTTATATGACGGCTGGGCGTCGCAGTTAGCCCCCGGCGACGGCGGGGCAAGCCCCACATGGGGTTAGCGTTGTTCAACCGCCAGCTACAGCGGCGCAAGCCCCTCATGGGGCTGGCGTTGTTCAGCCGCCAGCTACAGCGGGGATGATCGAGATCTGGGTACCGGCAGGCGTCGGCGTATCCAGGCCGGCTGCGAAGCGCACATCCTCTTCGGCGACATAGATGTTGACGAACCGGCGCACGGCACCCTGCTCGTCGACAACACGCGCCTTGATGCCGGGATAGTTCGACTCGAGCGAGTCGATGACCTCGGTGAGAGTCGAGCCTTCGACGCTCACTTGCGACTGATCGCTGGTGTAGGTGCGAAGAATGGTGGGGATGCGGACGCTGACGCTCACAGTGATTCCTGTCCGGCCTGTGCCGCGGAAGCCTGTGTAGCTGAAGGGAAGGCGGCGGCAAAGGCATCGTAGGTGGGAGGGATGTTGGCGGTTGGCCCAACCCGGTCCGAAATGGCGTCGAGCGTCTTCAGCCCGTCACCGGTGTTGAAGATGACCGTTTCGGCTTCGGGATCGAGCTGACCCGTGGCTATAAGTTTGCGCAGGTTGGCAACGGTGACGCCGCCGGCGGTTTCGGCGAAGATGCCTTCGGTCCGGGCCAGCAACTGGATGCCGTCGCGCACCTCGTCGTCACTGACATGTTCGACTGCACCGCCGGTGCGACGGCATGTGTCGAGCACGTAGGGGCCATCGGCGGGATTGCCGATGGCGAGCGACTTGGCGATCGTGTCGGGCTTGACCGGGCGCACGTTGTCCCAGCCTTCGCGGAATGCCTCGGCCACCGGAGAACAACCCGTCGCCTGGGCGCCGAAGATTTTGTAAGGAGCGCCGTCGACGAGGCCGAGCTTGATGAGTTCGCCGAAACCCTTGTCGACCTTGGTCAACTGTGAACCCGAAGCGACCGGGATCACGACTTGTTCGGGGAGGCGCCAGCCCAATTGCTCAGCGGTTTCATACGCAAGCGTTTTGGAACCTTCGGCGTAATAGGGGCGGACGTTGACGTTGACGAAGGCCCAGTCAGGTTGTTCGCCGGCGATCTCGCTCGCGAGTTTGTTGACGTCGTCGTAGTTGCCTTGGACCGCGACGAGGGTGCCGCCATAGACGGCGGTGGTGATGATCTTGGCGGGCTCGAGGTCTTCGGGGATGAACACGACACTGCGAATGCCCGCACGGGCGGCAGCGGCAGCGACGGCGTTGGCGAGGTTGCCGGTCGACGGACAGGCGAGGACGGTGAAGCCGAGTTCGCGGGCGGCGGCAAGGGCAACGGCGACGACGCGGTCCTTGAAGGAGTGCGTCGGGTTGCCGGTGTCGTCCTTGATCCAGAGGCTTTTCATGCCGAGTTCGCGGGCGAGGTTGTCGGCCTTGACCAACCTGGTGAAGCCAGGGTCGGTGTTCGGGATGCTTGCCACATCGGCGGCGACGGGAAGCAATTGCTGATAACGCCAGATGCTTTTAGGACCGGCTTCTATCTGCTCACGAGTGATCGCCGGGAAGTCATAGGCGACTTCGAGCGGCCCGAAACACTCGTTGCAGGCATAGAAGGCGCCGAGCGGCTGTTGTGCGCCACACGCCCGACAAATGAGTTCCGTTGCGTTGCCGAAGGCGCCTTCGCGGGGTGCGGGCTTGCTCGTCAAACGTGCGGTGTTGGCGGTGTTGAATGTAGTACGTGTGCTCATGGAGCCTCCTGCCATCTTCCCCAGATCGACCGTCGCCTGGGACGGAATTAGCACCTGGCTCCGGAGTCGGAACTCGCGAAACTGGTTGCTGGGGCTTCAGCGGGCCGTATCCCTCTGCCCCTCATGATGAGCGATCTCAAGCGTACGGTGGTGTCTCACGATGTGTCTAATCAGTCCACATTATGGACAGCATCCGGTCACGTCGCGTTACGTCATAAAGATCGAGGGTCCAGAGCCTCAACTCTTATGACGTTATGCGGCTTGGGAGCGCCATCCTCCGTTGACCAAGCCTTGGCAGATTTGGCGCATGAATTCGGCCTCGGCGACCCTCAGCCCGAGCAGCGGAACTCTGAGGACGACATCCGCCTCCAACGATATGTCGTTCTGGCGCAAGGCATCGGCCACCACGGCAGAAACCTTGACGTGATGTATGCCGTCCACCTCGACAAAAAGGTGATAGCGATGCCAATAGACATCGAGGTATACGCGGCCCTTGCTCGTTGTCCGGATGGATTGACGATCAGGCCGTGGAAGTCCGTAGACGCGGCACAGTCGGGCGAAGTCCAACTCTCCCATTGACTGGGATCCGCCCAGAAGGTCGAGCACGACCCGCTCTAGGAACTTGCGGCGTCGATGTCGTTTGATGTCCAGCAGCGCTCTGCCGATGGCCTCGGCCGTGGTCAGTCGTTGCTGGACCGCCATCGCCATGACAGTGGCGGCTTGCCGGTCGGACACGGCCCAGAGTGCTGCCCGCACAGCAGCGATCTCTGGCCGCACACGAGGGAGGCCAGCTTGAATCACATCATCCTTGCGGAGTCGGCGCGTCTGTCGCACCAGCAAGCCTGGACGGCGAGCAGCCGGCGCGCCACGTGGTATCGACACCCGAACCGTTTCGGCGTGCCAACCGGTCAACCCGGCGGCCTCCAACGCGCTCACCCCGTCGATCGCGGCACGAGGCCCGGCTTCGAAGACGGCATACCAACGCATCGCCGCGGCGCTGAGTTCGCCGGTATGAGTCGAGATCGTCTGACGTCCGTGCGCCGTCTACCGGCCGGCGCGAAGTTGAGCCTTGATCTGCCAGCGAGTCAGGCCAAGGCCGAGAAGCTGCCTACGAGAGACGACACCGGCTTGGGCATGGGCGAGCTCCCGAACCGGTTTCGAATCCTGCCTCCGCATACCCGCATGCTGCCGGGGAACACGCGACCTGGGAAGTACGACCTGTGGACAACCGCGTTACGTCATAAAGATCGAGGGTCCAGAGCCTCAACTCGTATGACGCAAGCGGGCGGCAGCGCTCAGAGGTCGTCGGCGAGTTCTTCGAGCCAGTTCGCCACAGCATCGGGCCCATCGAGCACGAGGTCTGACAGCGCGACGAGGGCGTCCTGCTCGGCCGAGGCCGAACAGATGAGCAGCCCGGTGACGCCCTCGGCCTTCAACCGACCGACCGCTTCGAAAGCTGGAACGTCGCCGAGGTCGTCGCCGGCGAAGATCACGTGACGGGCGCCGATTTCGGCAACATAGGACAACAAAACGTCGCCCTTGTCGATGACCGCCGAACGGAGTTCGACAACCTGGCGGCCCGGCTCGACATCGAGGCCGTGTTGAGCGGCTAGGGCGGAAAGTTCGGGCGCGAGGCGGTCGAACACGCCCTCGCCCAATCCGCGCGTATGCAGGGCAATCGCCAGGCCTTTGTCCTCGATCCGGACCGCCTCGGCATCATGGGCGAGAAGCCATTGCGGCAAGAGAGCCTCGACTGCGTCGATCTCGGGATCGCGCGGCGGCGCCACCGTATGACCAGTGGCGGCGTCCCAGCGCTCGCGACCGTACTGACCGAAAATCACGAGGCCTTCAAGACCGGCAAGCCCGGAGAATCCTCCCAGCGAGAGGGCCTGATGCACCGGCCTCCCGGTAATGATCGCGATATGACCGATCCGGCCACCGATCCGCGCCAACGCGGCAACGGATTGTTCGTTGGCGAAGGCCCGAGTCGGGTCGTCGACGATGTGGGCAAGGGTCCCGTCGAAGTCGAGGGCCAGCAAGGAGCCTCCGGGGTCGGCGAGTACGGCGTCGCGGGCGGCAAGCGTCTTGGGCATACGGAGGATTATTGCGGGCCCGACAAGATGAGCGACAACCGATCACTGCGCATCGGCAAAACGAGAGGTTTGACCCGACCGACGTCGAGGTCACGGGCGAGGGTTTGCGCCTGCTCCTCGAAACCCGGCGGGTAGTAAACGGTCGTCTCCGAGATGACGCCGCGCCAATTGCTGACAGTGGCAACTTTCCACCCTGCTGCCAGAACTTTGGCTGCGGCGCTCTGCGCCAATCCGGCGGTGCCGGTGTTGTTGAAAACACCCACGGCGATGTCGCGCGCGACGGGAGCCGCGGTCGTCTCCTCGGCCTGCTGCGGAGTCGTTCGCGTTGTCGGGGCGGAAGTCGGCGTTGCGGTCGGCGGAACAGTCGTGGCCGCATTGGCGGCAGGCTTGGCCGACGTGGTCCCATTATTGTCGTTGACAACCAGCACCGCGTAGTAAGAAGCCGCACCAAGGCACACGAGTGCGCTGAGAATGATGATCCAACCCGGCAGGGTCAGTACTTTGCGAGCTGGCGTTTTACGGTGATCCACCGATTCGGACCGTTCAGAGCTCGATGCCCAGGCGCCGCGCCGAGCGGCTCCGCTGGCGCTTGTCGCGCAGGCGGCGCAATCGCTTGACCAGCAACGGATCGAAGGCGAGGGCTTCCTCACGGTCGATCAGGGCGTTGAGGACCTGGTAGTAGCGCGTCGAGGACATGGCGAACTTCTCGCGAATCGTCTGTTCCTTGGCGCCGGCATACTGCCACCACAAACGCTCGAGGGCAAGAATCTCGCGATCTCGGTCCGAGAGGGACTCAGGAGAGGCGGCTGCGCCGGTGTTCGGCTTTTCGACTGCACTCATATTGATGATCCTAGGGCATGAATAACATCGATGTCATTTGACATGATGGATTCATGACAAATACTTCCGCGTCCGTCCGGCCCATCCGCTGGGGCATCCTGGCCACTGGAAAGATCGCCGCTACCTTTGCGACTGATCTCGCCCTCGTCGAAGGCGCCGAGCTGGCCGCCGTGGGCTCCCGAAGCATTGAAACCGCTCAGAAATTCGCCGATGCGCACAGTTCCAATGCGCACAGCGGCGCGGCGCGCGCGTACGGAAGTTATGCCGAGCTCGCCGCCGATCCCGATATCGATGTGATCTATGTGGCCACGCCGCACGGTCGACACGTCGAGGATGTCATGACGTGTTTCGAGGCCGGCAAGGCGGTGTTGTGCGAAAAGGCACTCACCCTCGACAGCGAGGACGCGGCCACCCTCATCGAGGAGGCCCGCCACCGCCGGCTGTTCTTCGCCGAGGCGATGTGGATGCGGTGTAATCCCAACATCCGCAAGATTCAGGACATGGCCGTCGCCGGTGCATGCGGCACGATCGGCCAGATCCGCGCCGAACTCGGTTTTGTCGGCGATTCCGATTCGGCCCGTTTGTGGGATCCCGCGCTCGGCGCCAGTTCGTTGCTCGACGTCGGAATTTATCCGCTGACCTTCGCCAACCTCATTCTGGGCGAACCCACTCATATCGCAGCGGCCGGCATCCTGTCCGATCGCGGTATCGACACCAGTGGCGGCGCGACCCTGACATACACCAGTGGCGCCGTCGCCAGCATCGCCTGGACCCAGATGGCATGGTCGGACAACCGGGCCGCCGTGTCCGGCGACGGCGGCCGCATCGAAATACCCTCACGATTCCACGAGACGGCCGGCTTTTCGTATGCCCGTAACTCAGAACTCGACGAGTTCGCCGAACCGGTGCTGGGCAGGGGTTATGCGCACGAAATCATCGAGGTCAACGACTGCCTGCGCTCAGGGCTGACCGAATCGACTCTTCTCCCACTCGATGGAACGCTCGCGATCATGAAGCAGATGGACGAGATTCGCCGACAGATCGGGTGAACTCCATCCACTCAATGACCGCGTTCCCGAATCCGACTAGAGTCTGGGCATGAGCCCGGCTGCACAGGTGAAGCGACGTTCCGCGCTGCGCAAGGCCTCGTTCGTCGTCGTCGCCAACCGATTGCCTGTCGATCGGGACACCGGCCCCGATGGCACGGTGCAATGGCGCAAGTCCCCTGGCGGCCTGGTGACCGCGCTCGAACCGGTCATGCGCCGCAACGGCGGGGCCTGGATCGGGTGGCACGGCGCACCCGATGAGAAACTTCCGCCCTTCCAATACGACGGACTCGAACTCGTGCCGGTGCATCTCACCACCGCGGAGATCGAGGAATACTACGAGGGCTTTTCCAACGCCACCTTGTGGCCGCTTTATCACGATGTCGTCGCCCACCCGGAGTTCCACCGCGAATGGTGGGACGCCTATGTGACCGTCAACCGGCGTTTCGCCGAACGCGCCGCGAAGGCCGCCGCCCGCGACGCTGTCGTCTGGGTGCAGGACTACCAACTCCAACTCGTTCCCAAAATGTTGCGCAAACTCCGGCCCGATCTGCGGATCGGATTTTTCCTCCACATCCCATTCCCTCCGACCGAGTTGTTTCAACAACTCCCCTGGCGCCGACAAATCCTCGAGGGTCTGCTCGGTGCGGACCTTGTCGGTTTTCAATTGCCGGGAGCGGCCCAGAACTTCATTCGCCTCGTACGTCAGCGCGTCGGCCACAAGACGCATCGCGAGACGGTGTATCTCCCCGACGGCCGGTCCGTCCTTGCCAAGGCCTATCCCATCTCCATCGATGCGGCCGAATTCGAAGAGCTCGCGCGCAAACCCGAGACGACTGCGCGCGCCGAGGACATCCGGCGGAGCCTCGGCAATCCCAAACACGTGCTGCTCGGGATCGACCGGCTCGACTACACCAAGGGTTTGCGTCAGCGTCTGCGTGCCTTCGGCGAGCTGATTGCCGACGGCGAGGTCGACGTCGACGACGCCGTGTTCATCCAGGTCGCGACGCCATCTCGCGAGCGGGTCGACCAGTACCGGATCCTGCGCGATGACATCGATCGCCTCGTCGGACGCATCAACGGCGATGTCGGGCGCATCGGCCAACAGCCCATCACGTATCTGCATGCGTCATACCCGCGCAGTGAAATGGCCGCGCTGTATCGCGCCGCCGACGTCATGGTCGTCACCCCCCTGCGAGACGGCATGAACCTCGTGGCCAAGGAGTACGTCGCCTGCCAATATGACGACAAGGGGGCTCTGGTGTTGTCGGAGTTTGCCGGTGCTGCTGCCGAACTCAAGCAGGCCTACCAGGTCAATCCCTATGACATCAACGGCACAAAAAGTGCGCTGTTGCAGGCGATGCGTGCCGGCGACCGGGAGAATTCGCGTCGGATGAAAGCCATGCGCAAACAAGTGAATGACAACGACATCGATCACTGGGCGAGCAATTTCCTCCGCGAGCTTATGGCCGATCGCGACCTCCACGAGAAACAGCCACGACCCGTCTGACTCCTCGCCCTCCCGCTCGCGATCCCGTTGGCGGTGACGTTTGGGTCGGGTTTCGGGTGAAAAACCGACCCAAACGTCACGCTCACGGGTGTGGTGACCGATTGGGTAGGTTGGGGTCATGACGGTCCTCAAGAGTCAGTGGCACGAAGCACCCGACCTGCCCGGCGATCGAGTGAAGCTCGTTCAGTTGCACGAGCGCCACGCCCCAGGGGTTCTCACCGCGGCCGACGACGACGAGGTGTTCCAGTGGATGAGCCTCAAGCGTCCGCATACTCTCGCCGCGGCCAAGGCCATCGTCACCGGTTATCTCGACAACCCGAACCTTGTGGCTTGGGCGCAGATCGACCAGCATTCCAACGAACTCGCCGGACTGACGACGTTTTATGACATCAATCCCGAATCCCGGTCCGTCGCGATTGGCCACACTTGGCTCGGTAAGAAGCACTGGCGCACCGCCATCAACACCGAATCAAAGCTGCTCCTTCTGAGTCGTGCCTTCGATGACCTCGGCGCGGTCCGTGTCGTGTGGCACACCGACAATCTCAACGAGCGCAGTCAGGCCGCGATCGAGCGCCTCGGCGCCCGACGCGAGGGCGTCCTGCGCAAACACCGCCAACGACTCGATGGCAGTTGGCGCGACACCGTCGCCTATTCGATGCTCGACGACGAATGGCCCGCGGCGAAGAAGAACCTCGAAGAGCGGCTCGCCTGACCTGAAGAAGATGTGGGCGTCTCCCGGGCGTCTGCCGATCTGTAACCCCAGGAACATGCCCACATCTCGGGGTGAGGAGTCGCCGTGATGATCATGAGTTCTCCTTAGCGGCCTTCGCCAAGGTCCCCCGGAAAATCAGTGCCAACAGCAAAGCGAGGGCGGCGGCGGTCACAGTCACCGCGAAGGGCTGTGTTGCTCCGCCTTGGTCGGCAAGCCGTCCTGCAACTGAGGAGCCAAGCGCGTAGCCCACTCCGGTCGCACCGGCGAGCATCGTCATTGCCGCACCCACGCGAGCCGGTGGGACGAGATGTCCGGCCATGGCGAAGTTGCTGATCATGTAGGGCGCCACGGCAAAACCGAGAAGCATGACGACGGCGATGAGGGCGCCGATCGAATGCACTAGAAGCAGAGGTGAGGACAAGACGAACAGGCCGAGGGCTGCGACAAGGGCACGCTTTTCGTAGCCGATGCGTTCGGGGAGGCCGGCAACGGCGAGTCCGGCGACAACGCTGCCGATACCCAACGTCGCGTGGATGAGCCCGGCGAGTCCGGGCTGTCCTTGGGCGGTGGCGAGGACCGCTGCCCCGGTCTGAGTGCCGCCAAAAATCATGCCGACGAACAGTTGGGCAAAAATGAGCACGATGAAAGCCATTGTGAACAAGGGGCCGGAGAGGCCGTGTTGTTTGCCCTGCTGATGAGCGAGTTCGGCGGTCGGATGGAGAGCGAACCACGAACCGAAAGCGGCCAGGATGATCGCCCCGACAACGAGCGCACCGCCGGGATCGACCAGAATCGCGAGCGCGCCGACGAGTGCAGGACCGAAGACGAACGAGGCTTCGTCGGCAGCACCTTCATAAGAAAAGGCGGCGTCGATGAGACGGCGCTGATCGTTGGCATTACGGGTGATCGGCTGCCAGCGAACCCTCGCAAGTGGGCCGACTTGGGGCATCGCGAAACCGGCGGCCGCAGCGATCGCGATGGCCGCGGCCGCCGACGCGCCTTGATGAGTCGCGACCACGAGAGCGATGAGCCCGCAGGCACCGGCGAGGGACTGGACGAGAACAACGGGTCTCTGGCCGATGCGGTCTGCGAGAGCCCCGGCGAGCGGCGCGCCGATGGCGTTGGCGACGGCGAGGGCGCCGGCCGCGGCACCGCCCAGGGCATACCGGCCGGTCGTCGAACTGACGAGGATCAGTGTCCCCATCTGGCTCATGGCAAGCGGAATTCGCCCGAGGAAGGCTACGACGATGTAGGCGGGTCCGGCTATCCGCATGAGTTCGCGGTATGAGGCAATGGCTGACACTTCCGAAGGAGTCTAGCTGGCCCTATAAGGTCGATCATGTGCTCATCACCCGTGCCCGTCAGGCCACGTTTACGTTCTTCGTCCTCAACGGATTCACGTTGGGCATGTGGGTCGTGCACATCCCCTCGATCCGCGAACGCACCGACCTCAGCCAGTCCGGTCTCGGCTACCTGTTATTGCTGATGGGGGCAACAGCATTTGTCGGTATGCAGTTGGCCGGCAGGCTCATCGACCGCCTCGGCAGTCGTACCGTCACCACCGCCGCGGGCGTCCTGTTGTGCCTCACACTGCTCGGGCCAGGCTTCGCCACGACCACGACCGGGCTGGCGTTCGGCCTCGGCGCACTGGGCTTCGCAAACGGCGTCATGGACGTCTCGCAAAACGCCCACGCCGTCGAGGTCGAACGCCTTTATCGCCGGCCGATCATGAGTTCATTCCACGCCTTCTTCTCGCTCGGCGGGCTGCTCGCCTCGATCATCGGCGGCTCACTGATCGCGCTCGACGTCCCGGTCGGCTATTCGCTCACCGGCGCCGCTTTCGTTGGCATCGTGGCCACCCTGATCGCCCGGCCTTGGCTGCTGAAAGCCGAGCCGGTAGCAACGCAGGTCGATCCCGCAGCACGACGGGCGCCGTGGACCGCGCGCGTTGTCGTCCTCGGCCTGCTTGCCTTCGCCCTCATGTTGTCCGAAGGCGTCGCTTATGACTGGAGCACCGTGCATCTGCACGACTCCCTCGGGTCGAGCAAGACCGTCGCCGCCTGGGCCTTCGGCGCGTTCTCGATCGCCATGACCCTCGTTCGGCTGATCGCCGACCGGATCGTGCACCGCGTCGGCCCGGCCACCTACGTGCGTTATGCCGCACTCGTCGGAGCCGTCGGGCTGGCTTGTGCAGCGATTTCGCCGACCGTGCCGCTGGCGATCGTCTCCTGGGCATTGTTCGGGCTCGGCCTTGCCGGTTGCGTGCCGCAATTCTTCTCGGCCGCGGGGAACGTCGATCCGTCCGCGTCGGGGACTTATCTCGCGCGGGTCGCCGGCCTCGGCTATCTCGGCCTGATCGCCGGGCCCGCGATTATCGGCATCCTCACCGAATGGGTACCCCTCACGACGGCGTTCATCGTTCCGATCGTCGGTTGCCTCGTTTCGGGACTGCTGGCACCGAGCGCCTTGAGGGAGGACACCCGGTGAACCTCTCAGAGATCATGGCCTCCGACTGGGCCGAAGCGCTTGAACCTGTTGCTGATCGCATCACCGCGATGGGGGTGTTTCTCCGGAAAGAGATCGCAGCGGGACGGCCCTACCTTCCCGCGGGCGACAGCATCCTGCGGGCCTTCGCCGAACCCATGGCCGACGTCAAAGTGTTGATCACGGGTCAAGATCCCTATCCGACTCCGGGCCACCCCATGGGGTTGTCGTTCTCGACCGCTCCCGACGTGCGCCCGTTGCCGCGGAGTCTGGCCAACATCTATGTCGAACTCGAAACCGATCTCGGCATTGCCCCCGCGGACAACGGCGACCTCACACCGTGGGCGCGCCAAGGAGTGTTGCTGCTCAACCGGGTGCTTACCGTCAGGCCGGGCGCACCGGCGAGTCACCGCGGAAAAGGCTGGGAAGCCGTGACCGAGCAGGCGATCCGCTCCCTCGTCAACCGAAATCGTCCCCTCGTTGCCGTGCTCTGGGGCCGTGACGCCCAGGGACTCAAACCGATGCTCGGCGACACCCCGACCATCGAGTCCGCCCACCCGAGCCCGCTGTCGGCGTCGCGAGGATTTTTCGGTTCGCGACCGTTCAGCAGGGTCAACTCACACCTTGTCGAACAGGTCGCGGAGCCCGTCGACTGGGACCTTCGTGGAGCGGTGACCTAACGTCCACCTCCTCCGGGGGCGGTGAACCACCGCTGAGAGGCGGTGGCTGGCTAGGGTGTATTTGTGAATGAAAACAAAAACGTGCGAGACCGCGGGGTTGTCATCGATGACGCTTTCGCCGGAATGTTGCGCTGGGCCATCCGCATCGTCGTCATCGCCGCTGCTGCCGTCGTCATCGGCTGGATCATCGGCAAGGCCTGGGTCGTACTCTTCCCGGTCGCCATGGCGCTCATCGTCTCCACCGTCCTTGCCCCGCCGGTCACCTGGCTCCGCAAAAAGGGTTGGCCCTCGAGCTTAGCTGCTCCCGTGGTCATCCTTGGCTTCCTCGGAATTGTCGTCGGCATCATCGCCATCCTCACTCCACAGGTCGCCGGCCAATCGGGCCAAATTGCCACCGGTGCCTCCGACGGGCTCCAAAAGATCCGTGATTGGCTGACCGACGGCCCGCTCGCCCTGTCCAACGGCCAGATCACCCAGGCAATTTCGGCCTTGCAGGACAGAATCGAGTCAAGTGCTTCAGCCATCGGCTCGGGTGTCTTTTCCACCATCGGCGCGGCGACTTCGGCGATCGTCAACCTCATTCTCGTGCTCATGCTGACGTTCTTCTTCGTCAAGGATGGGCACAAGTTCACGCCGTGGGCCCAGAACCTCGGTGGACGACGCGCCGGCGACCACACCGTCGAGATTTTCGATCGGGTGTGGAGCACGCTCGGTGGATTCATTCGTACGCAATCACTCGTCGCCCTGATCGATGCCACCATCATCGGCGCCGGCATGGTCATCGTCGGCGTGCCGTTGGCCATTCCATTGGCCGTTCTTACGTTCTTCGCCGCCTACATACCGATCATCGGCGCGTTCGTGAGCGGCGCTCTCGCCGTACTCGTGACATTGGTGACCAACAGCCCCCAGGACGCACTCATCGTTCTCATCATCGTGGTCGCAGTGCAACAACTCGAAGGCAATGTGTTGTCGCCCTGGCTGCAGGGCAAGAACATGAATCTGCACGCAGCAGTCGTGCTGTTGTCGGTCACCGGCGGCGGAACTCTCTTCGGTATCACCGGCGCTTTCCTCGCCGTGCCGGTCGCTGCCTCGGTGGCCGAACTTCTGCGCTACGTCAACGAGCGCATCGATGATCAGGTCAGTGCAAGCGCACCGAACGAGGACTCGCACGCTGCGGACGATCCATCGTGACGAGGGCGGCCCTCCAATTCATGGATGAATGATCGTCATGCCGCCGGCACCTTCGCCGGGTTGCCCCAGCCCTGCCAGGCGCGCCGGGACCTCGTCGAGACTGATGCGGTCGCGGATCAAGAGGTCTGGCCGAAGAAGCCCTGCCGTGATTTCGGCCATCATCTCCGGGTAGGTATGTGCGGCCATGCCATGACTGCCGAAAATTTCGAGTTCGGAACCGATCACGAGTCCCATCGGCACCGCAGGAAGATCGTCGTCCCCGGCAAGAAGGCCGATCTGGATATGGCGTCCGCGTTTGCGCAGGCACCGCAAAGAGTTGTCCAGCGTCCCGATGCTTCCGAAAGCGTCGATCGACAGCTCCGCTCCCTCACCGGTGAAGTCGAAGACCGTCCGGGGCACGTCCATCTTTGAGGCGTCGACTACGGCCCTCGCACCGAGCGACAAGGCGAGGTCGAGGGACGGTTGCGCCACATCTACGGCGATGACGTTTGCACCCCTCGCTGCCGCGATCATCACGGCCGACAAGCCGACTCCTCCGCAGCCGTGAACGGCGACCTGCATCCCTTCGCGCACGCTGCCGAGTTGCACGACGGCGCGGTAGGCGGTGCTGAACCTACAACCGAGACTGGCCGCGGTGTCCATACTCATCTCATCGGGAACGCGGACGAGGTTGACCTCCGCACGATCGATCGCGACGAACTCGGCGAACGAGCCCCAATGGGTGAAACCTGGTTGGAATTGCCGATCGCACACTTGCTGGTCGCCGCGTGAACACGGCCCACAGGTTCCACAGGCGCAGACGAAGGGCGTGGTGACCCGGTCACCGATCGCCCAGGATTTGACCTCGGATCCGATGGCAACGACCACGCCCGCCAATTCGTGGCCCGGCACCTGTGGGAGACCGATGTCCGGGTCGTGTCCCATCCAGCCATGCCAGTCGCTTCGGCAAAGACCAGTGGCCTCGACCGCAATGACCACCCCCGCCTTTGGGCAGACCGGTTCGGCCACCTTCGCCACTTGGGGAAGCTGGCCGAATTGCGTGTAGATCACCGCGCGCACGAATGTGCTCCGATCTGTCGTTGACCCATTATTTTTCTGGCCCAGCAGCGAGTCGACCCCGTATGTGCTCGAAGATCAGGTGCGTCTCCGTGCCGGCAACTTGGGGCATCTCACTGAGTTCTTCGACCACGAACGATCGTAAGTCGTCGGTGTCGGCGGCGGCGACGTGCAGCAGAAAATCGTAGGAACCGGAGACGAAATAGACGTTGAGTACGGAATGGTGTTTGGCGATAAAGGCCGAGAACTTCGAGATCGCCGCGCGTGAATCGGATTGCAACTGCACCGAAATCATCGCCTGGATGGGCATCCCCAGCCACCGTGGATCGAGGTCGGCATAGATCCCGCGAATGGCGCCCCGCGACCTGAGAGTTCGGACGCGGGCCAGGCAGGTTGAGGCCGAAATACCGACGGCGTCGGCGAGCGCATTGTTCGCGATGCGCCCGTCCTCCTGGAGGATCGCAAGAATGCGCCGATCGACGTCATCGAGTGCTGAAACAATCTGCGGAACGGCCATGCGAGAGCCACCTTTGTCTGAACAATATTTGCTGCTGGCGTACTACCCCATACATTATTCGCCATGATTGCATGTTGGCGTCCAATCATTCATTCTTTTTACAAATCACCGGACAAATGAAGGAAAACACATGAGGGTCGGCATTCCGAAGGAAATCAAGGACAACGAGTTTCGCGTTGCCATCACGCCATCGGGTGTTGTCGAACTCGTCCTCGACGGACATGCGGTGTTCGTAGAAACCCGGGCTGGCGTCGGCTCATACTTTTCCGACGACGACTTCATCGCCGCCGGAGCTTCGGTTCTGGGCACCGCCGACGAGGTATGGGCAATCGCCGATCTCGTCCTCAAGGTCAAGGAACCCATCGCTGCCGAATGGCACCGGATGCGCAAAGGCCAGATCCTCTTCACTTATCTCCACCTCGCCGCCGACTCTGCCTGCGCCGAAGCCATTCTTGCCAGCGGCGTCACCGCGATCGCCTACGAAACGGTTCAGGACGAGCACGGCGGCCTGCCCCTGCTGGCGCCGATGTCCGAGGTCGCCGGCAGACTCGCCACACAGGTCGGGGCCTACCACCTGATGAAACACAGCGGATCGCGTGGAGTGCTCATGGGCGGCGTTCCCGGCGTCGAGCCGGCAAAGGTCACCGTCATCGGCGGCGGAGTGGCAGGGGTGAACGCCGCGTCCATCGCACTCGGCATGCAGGCCGAGGTCAGCATCCCCGACATCAATGTCGGCCGAT
>JACMOZ010000344.1 GCA_014377785.1 Aeromicrobium sp. | reverse complement strand
GAACCCGTCAATGTCAGATCGGGGGGCAAGAAGGTCTTCCTGGTCGTTGTAGAAGATTGGCCCGAGGAAGCGTGGATCGCTCTCCTTCGCGGGCGTGTTGTATGGCCCGGGGTGCTCGCCGTAGGATTTTCCGCCGCCGATGAGCACCACATGCTCCACAGGTGCACGAACCGCTTTGAGCCCGTCGAGAGTGTGGGTGAGCATCGCCAGATTCGGCGCCGTAGCCTCAGCCATGGTGCGGCCTTCAACATATGCGGCGTAGGCCACGTGAGTCACACGGCTGAGAACCGCGGCGTCTGTTAGCGCATTCGGGTCCATTAAGTTGACGCTCAGATGAGTGGCCGCCAGTCCGCCCGGCGCGCCGCGGCGTGAAGCCGTGATCACCTCCCAGGCGTCACCGGCGCCAACCCCGCGGGCAATCGCCCCGCCCGCCACTCCATGCGGCCCGATCACGAGAAGCACAGGCCGGGTCATGCGCTGGCCGATTTTGGGTTACGGAGGAACACGCCGATTGCCAACGCGGCAAAAATGCACAATGCCGCATTGACCGAGATGGCGGTCGTGATACCGCTGAGGATTGTGTCAGATCCCTCATAGCCGATCGCATTGATTCGTGCGATCACGAGAGCAGACATGATCGGGGTGCCCACCGTGATACCGACCTGCTGACTCATAGTCGCCAGTCCAGTTGCCAGACCTTGCTCGCCGTCGGGCAGGCCGGAAGTCGCAGTGACCATGAACCCAACTATCGCAACCAGGTTGGCGATCCCGCCGATGAAGGTCGCAACGAGCACGACGATGATCCATGCGGGGTCGCTGCCGAGAAACACGAGTGGGATAGTCGCGCCAGCTTGGACGAGGAGCCCGGCGACGATTGCGCGCTTGGCGCCCAACTTGCCGATCACTTTTGGTCCGATCAGGCCGCCGACGACGGTGCCGGCACCGAGGACTGCAAACGAAAGCCCCGCCTCAAGCGGCGAATAACCGAGTACCTTCTGCAGATACAGCGTCAGCAGGAACACCAATGATGTCTCCGTGGCAAAAGCCAACAGCCCGGCAACGTTGCCCCACACGACAGTCCCGCGAGTGAGGAACCATACGGGGACCAACGGCTGTGCCACACGCTTCTCCACGAACCAAAACACAAAAAATAGAACAAGCCCCGCCACGAGCGAGCCCCAAGCCAGCGGATCGGACCACGAAGTCTCTCCAGCGGTCGTCAGCCCATACACGAGAGCCAAGAGTCCCAACGTGATCGTCAACGCACCCGCGAGGTCAACCTTCGGCCGATCAGCCCTAACGCTTTCCTCGATGACGAGCGGGGCAATCGCGAGAACCGCTACGGCGACGATCACGTTGATGAAGAACGCCCATCGCCAACTCAACAGGTCGGTGAGGACACCTCCGAGGATCGCGCCAGTGGTGAACCCGGCTGCCATGAGCGCGCCATTGAGACCAAGGGCCTTGGCTCGCTGCGGTCCCTCGGAGAATGAGGTGGTCAACAACGACAGCGCAGCCGGGACCACCATGGCTGTCGCAAGGCCTTGAACTACCCGCGCAGTGAGTAGGAGGACAGGTTCCTGCGCGAGCCCACCGGCAAGGGACGAGGCTCCAAGGAGTCCTATGCCGAGCAGAAAAAGGCGACGGCGGCCGAACAAGTCCGCAATGCGTCCGAAAACAAGAGTGAACCCTGCTGCGCACAGCGCGAAGGAGGTGGCGATCCACTGCAGGTGGTCGAGCGCGAACCCTACGTCTGTGCCAATTGTCGGCAGCGCGACGTTAAGGATGGAAAAGTCCACGGCGAGGGTGAAACTTGCCGTCAGCAGGATGGCGAGGACGAGCCGTTGGCGACCGCTCATAGCTGCTGCGACCGATGTTACGTCCTGGAGTCTTGGGTCGGGTTCTTCGATTTGGGTGAGGCTGGACATGAAAATCCTGTCGATTTGATTGGGCGTTTCTCGCGCCTCGGAGATGGGCACCTGACCACTCTGGAATACCTCAGAAAGATCAACCAGCCCCCTGATCAGCCCACCCACGGCAGACCTAGCACTGACAGGGATAGGCACGATTCGTGGTCGCGAGGGACAATGGGCACATGGCCGAGATCAGCAAAGCAAACGACATCGGAGAGTTCTTGCGCGCTCGACGTGCAGGACTCACACCGCAGGAACTCGGACTCATCTCCTACGGTTCCCGACGCGTTCCGGGACTCAGGAGAGAGGAGTTGGCTCAACTCGCAGGAGTTTCAGCCACCTACTACACGCGATTGGAACAGGGACAATCGACGAACGCTTCCCTTTCGGTCATCGACTCGATTGCTCGCGCACTCAATCTCAATCCCGACGAACGAGCCCACCTGCACGACCTTGCCCGCCCGGCGAGAGCCAAACGCCGCACGGCGATCAAACCGGACCACGCGCGCCCCGGCACGATCCGGCTCTTGAACGCGATGGTCGATGTCCCGGCTGTGGTTATGGGCCGACGCAACGAGGTTTTGGCGTGGAACCGGCTCGGCCACCTTTTGCTTGCCGGTCATCTTGACTTCGACGCCCCTGCTCGGCCCGGCGACCGCCCGAACCTTACCCGCATGCTGTTTCTCGACCCTCATACCGCGGATCTTTATCGCAATCGTCGCGAAGAGACGACGAAGGCCGTCGCCTCGCTTCGTTTCACCGCTGCTCAACATCAGGACGACCCCGAGCTGACCCAGCTCATCGGTGAACTCACGCTCAAGAGTCCGGAATTCGCGGCCCTATGGGCCAAACACCCGGTAAAGCGCTGCGTCAATGGGGTCAAAGGCTTCCGTCATCCCGAGGTCGGCGAGTTCGACCTGGGCTTCGAAGTGCTCCATCTGCCGGACGGAGAAGACCAACACATGATGACCTACACCGCGGAGCCCGAATCTGCTGCCGCCGCAGCCCTGGAGTTGCTGGCCGCTGCGAACCAACCCACGCCGACTCAGCCGACCTCGGGAAACAGCCATGTCACGGGGGAAACTTCCCGCGTGGCATGACAGTTTGCACCGCCCTCGTGGTAAACCGCGGCGGGATCAGATTGTCAGCGCGATATTGACGGTCGTGCCGCCGGTCGGACGCCGCTCGAAGTCGAGGGTTCCGCCGAGTTCGGTTTCGACCAGGGTGCTGACGATCGACAATCCCAGACTTCCGGCGGGATCGAAATCTGCGCCAAGGCCGATCCCGTCGTCACTTACGCGCATGCGGATTCGGTCGCGAATGCGATTGACAGACAACGCTATGTGACCGCCTTGCCGCTGATCGGTGCCGGTAGTGAAGGCATGTTCGGCGGCGTTCTGGATAAGTTCGGTGAGGACCATTGCCAGCGGTGTCGCCACGTCTCCGGGCAACGACCCGAAAGTCCCGATCCGCTCGGCCCTGATGCCGGGCGCCGCGACAGAGGTCTCGGTCGCCGACACGTCGAGGACCGTGCGCAACAACCGGTCGGCGATCTCATCGAATTCGACCGTCTGGTCGAACGACTGACTCAGCGTTTCGTGGACGAGGGCAATCGATCCGACCCGGCGCACCGCATCGTCGAGGGCGACGCGCGCCTCGGGGTTTTCCATCCGCCGTCCCTGAAGCCGCAACAACGCGGCGACGGTCTGAAGATTGTTCTTGACCCGATGATGGATTTCCCGGATGGTGGCTTCCTTGGACACCAGTTCGCGTTCTCGAAGGCGCAATTCGGTGACGTCGCGCAGCAAAATTAGGGTGCCCGAACGCACACCTCCCGAGCGCAACGGAATGACCCGGATGAGCAATGAGGCCGAACCCGTGTCGAGCTCGGCTTCCTCGGTGGCCCTGCTGCCGATGAAATTGACAGGTGTCGAGTCAGTGGCCCGCAGGCCCACAAGGTTCTGGGTGATCTGAGCCAGATCGGCGCCCAACAGATCGCCTTTCAGTCCGATTCGGCGATATGCCGACAAGGCATTGGGACTCGCATACGTAACCAGGCCTCTACCGTCGGTGCGCACAAAACCGTCGCCAACTCGCAGCGAGTCAGCAAGTTCGGACCGCTCACCGGGGATCGGAAACTCGCCTTTCGTGATCATCGTCAGGAGTTCGTCGGCGGTCTCCCGATAAGCGAACTCGAGGTTGCTTGGCGTGCGTACACCGGCGAGGTTGGTCCGCCTGGCCAGGACACCGATCGTGCGACCTGTCCGCCGCACCGGGATCGTCTCGGTGCCGACGTGCACACCACCCTGCCACTCATCGGACACCGCATCGAGCACGTCATTGCTGGCCATGGCGCGCTCGAGGACATCGGATTTTCCGGCCGGTATGAACGTTCCCACCACATCGTCGATGAGAGACGTCGGCCCCGTCGTTGGACGGATCTGTGCGGCCGACCAAAAACCCTTGGATTCCGCATCGGGCACCCACAACACCAGGTCGGCGAACGAGAGGTCGGCGATTATCTGCCAATCGGCGACAAGCAGGTGCAACCACGCGACGTCGGCTCGATCGAGCGATGTCTGATGGTCAGCTATGTCGTCCAGCGAGGGCACGGCTTCAGAGTAGTCGCGAATCGTGGCACCATGGCGGGGTGCACGAGGCGTACTGGCAAACAGTGATGCAGACCGGAATGAATGTTCCAGTCGACAAGAGCCTCGACGATTGTGCCGCCGAACTCGTCGAAATGCTGGGTCATCCCAATCCGCGTTGGCGCGAAGACCTCGCCTATCCCCTGCTGGCGAGGTGGATCAACCGAGGTGTCTTCGACGATCTTCTCGCCGGTTTCGGCGACGGCATCGCGCCCGGACTCCGCTACGGACTGGGTTTCGACGGCGATGTGTCGGTGCTGCGACGCTCATACAGCGCGCTGATGCTCGCCGAGATCGTCGGCCGCGACAACAACACCCAATTGCTCGGACCCGAAACCGTGCTGGCCTGGGGTGACGTCGTGACCAGTTGGTATGTGCGCGAACAGGACCACCGCGGCTGGATCCCTCAACTCGGTTGGGCCCAGACGATCGCCCACGGCGCCGATGCGCTGGCCGCTTTTGCCCGCTCGCGCCACCTCGGTCAGCTTGAACTCACTGTCTTGCTGGATGTCGTCGCCGACCGCGTACTTACGCCGACGTCCTACGTGTGGCGACACGGCGAAGACGATCGCCTTGCCTATGCCGTGATGACACTCCTGCACCGCAATGCACTCGATCCCATACTCGTCGAACCCTGGTTGGCCCGTCTCGGCTCAGGGATCAAACACCCGCGCACCCGCGGTCACGTCGACGCCGAGTGGCCCTCGCCGGCTGCCCGCAACACGTCCGCCTTGCTGAGGGCGCTGCATCTGCAACTTGCCCTCGGCGTCCAGGGACGGGCCGATCTGCAAGCCGATGCCGAACTGTTCGCCGAGCAACCGGCTCATCGCACCGATTTGTTGTTGGCCGTCCTGGAGCAGATCCGGGCCGAGAGTCCGTGGCTCTATCGGCCGACGACGCGTGCACGCCCCATCGAGTAGCGTTGCGGCCATGACTGAAACCGAGCCAAAAGAGGGCCACGGTGGCGTCCACGCCGTCGATGTTGCCCGTGCCCATGGCGTGAAAACCTTGTTCACCTTGTCGGGAGCCCACGTATTCCCCATGTATGACGGTGCAGCCAAGGCCGACCCGCCGATGCCGATCATCGACGTCCGTCATGAGCCTTCGGCAGTTTTCGCAGCCGAGGCCATCGGCAAATTGACTCGCAAACCCGGACTCGCTGTCCTCACCGCCGGCCCCGGTGTCACCAATGGCGTCAGCCCGGTCGCGCAGGCCCATTTCAGCGGTTCGCCACTCGTCGTCATCGGCGGCCGCGCTCCGACTGGCCGTTGGGGCACCGGAAGCCTCCAGGAACTCGACCACCCACCGATTTTCCAGACAGTCTCGAAGTCGGCCAAGACCGCTTTCATGGTCGAGGACATTGCGCCCGCCGTCGACGAGGCGTTCAGCCTCGCCGGTTCCTCGCATCGCGGGCCGACGTTCCTCGACGTGCCGATGGACCAGTTCTTTTCCTTTACGACGGTGACCGAACCCTCTCGAGGCAACATCGTGGCGGCCATTGCTCCGGACGCAGATGCTCTCGCCGCGATCGCCAAACTTCTCGCCGGGAGTAAGCGCCCCGTTCTTGTCCTCGGCACCGATGTCTGGGCCGACCGGGCCGAGCTTGCCGCCTTGCGTTTCGTCGAAGAGTCCGGCATCCCCGTCATCGCCAACGGCATGGGCCGCGGCATCATCCCCGGCGGCCACCCCTTGCTCGTCACAAAAGCCCGTTCAAAGGCCCTCGGCCAATCGGATTTGGTCATCGTCGTCGGCACTCCCCTGGACTTCCGCCTCGGTTATGGCATTTTCGGCGGCAAGGAAGGCGCAGCACAGGCCAAGACCGTGCACATCGCCGATTCCCCCGGTCAGCTCTCGACCCACGCCGAACTCGCCGGTTCGGCTTCCGGCGACCTGGCGCAATGCCTCGACCAACTGCTCACCTCACTCCAGTCCCATACGGGCAGCAAGCCCAACTGGTCGCCGTGGATGAGTGACTTGCGCGCTGCCGTCGTCACAGCCGCGGCCCGGGACAACGAACTCCTTACCGCAACCGCCGACCCGATCCACCCGGCCCGCATCTATGGCGAGCTCCTCCCCCGACTTGCCGACGACGCGGTCGTGATCGGCGATGGCGGCGACTTCGTCTCCTTCGCCGGCAAGTTCGTCGAGCCCAAACGCCCCGGCGGCTGGCTCGATCCAGGTCCCTACGGATGTCTGGGCGCCGGTATGGGCGCCGCGATGGCCGCCCGCATCGCGCGGCCGTCAAGCCAGGTCGTTTTGCTCTATGGAGATGGGGCGGCCGGTATGTCGCTCATCGACGTCGACACCCTCGTGCGCCACAATCTGCCCGTCGTCATGATCGTGGGCAACAACTCGGCCTGGGGACTGGAAAAGGGGCCGATGCAGTTTCTTTACGGTTATGACGTTGCCGCCGACCTCGCTCCGCACACTCGTTACGACCAAGTCGTCACGGCCCTCGGCGGGGGCGGCGAAGCAGTCACCGACCCGAAAGAAATAGGCCCGGCGATCGACCGTGCCTTCGCTTCGGGGATCCCTTATCTCGTCAACGTCATGACCGATGTCACAGCTATGTATCCCCGCAACACGACCGGCATATGACACTGGAGATTCGACGCATTCGAGCGAACGAGCACGACTCAGTCGGTGAACTTCTCGTCAATAGCTATGCGCACAACGGTTACCTCACGAAGGCCGACGGCGATTTCGACGAGGAATACGCCGCGATGCTTCGGGCCAGCGCGCAACGCGATGCCGAAGCGGAGTTGTGGCTCGCCGTCGAAGACGGGCGCGTCCTCGGTTGTGTGACGTGGTGTCCGGTCGGATCGCCTTATCGCGAACTCGCGGTCGAAGATTCCCAGGGAGAGTTCCGCGGACTCGCCGTCGACCCAGACTTCCGGGGCCGAGGTGCCGGACACGCCCTCGTCGAATTTTGCCTCGGGCGGGCCCTCGATGACGGCTTCGACGAGGTTGTCCTGTGCTCATTGCCGGAGATGAAACCGGCTCATCGGCTGTATGAATCCCTCGGTTTCAGCCGACGACCGGAGATGGACTGGTCGCCATTCGAAAGCGTCCTCCTCTGGGCATTTTCTGTCCGTTTGGCCCGGTAGCCTGAGGCAATGCCTTCGACCCCGACAATGCCGACAACGACACGGCAATTGTTGCTGAGATGCTTCACCCGGCACCGGCGTCAGGTTCTCTATTCGCTGTTCTTCCGCAGTTTTCATCAGATCGGCGAACTCGGTGTCCCGCTGCTGATCGGCGTCATCATCGATCAGGCCGTTTCCACCGGCGAGATCGACAAGATGCTGTTCTGGATAGGCGTACTCGGCGCGGACTTCCTGCTTCTCTCCTTGGGTTGGCGCTTCGGCGGCCGCTTCGAGTTCGACGCGATGCAAAACGAAATGCACTTGTTGCGGTGTGAAATCGCGGCCCACATCCTTCACGATCGTGGCGCGCGGGCGGAGCAATTGCCCGGCGAACTTCTGTCCATCGCCACCTCCGATACCGACCGGGCGGCCTTCAGCCTCCGCCTCTTCGGCTGGGCGTCGTCGGGTGTTCTCGCCATCGCGTTCACCTCGATCGTTCTACTCATCATCGACGTCAGGATCGGCCTCATCCTGGTGTTCGGCATGCCCGTCTGCATCGGTCTGCTTCAGCTGATCAGTCCCACGGTGACACGCCGTAGCCGCACCGAGCAAGACATCATCGGCAAGGTCGCCGCATTGGCCTCCGACCTCGTACGCGGTCTCCGCCCGCTCAAGGGAATCGGAGCCGAAGATCGGGCGTCGCTCCGCTATACCGAGGTCAGCCAGCGTGCCAAGACCGCGCGCATCCACACCGCCACGTCGATCGGCTTCATGTTCGGTGCCTCGAGCCTCGTCGGAGGTCTGTTCCTTGCCATCGTGGCAGGCGTCGGTGGCACCGCGGCCATCAACGGCGACATCTCCATCGGCCAGCTCGTGTCCATCGTCGGGCTCGTCCAGTTCTTGTCCGAACCCGTCACGATCATCGGCGAGGTTTCGGCAGAGTTCGGCCGCGCCCGCGCTTCGGCGGGGCGCATCGTCAACGTTCTGGCGACACCTCGCATCATCGGGCTCGGGACCAAGGTGCCCGAACGGCCCGAAGGGATACTCGCGGTCTCGAACCTCACCTATGGGCCCCTTAAAGGCCTGAGTTTCACAACCGGGCCGGGCGAAGTACTCGGCATCGTGATGGTGGATGCCGCTGCCTCGGACGCACTCATGGCGGTGCTGTCAGCCGAAGTCCCGGCGTCAGCGCGTTCCGGTTCGGTGCGGATCGACGGTCTGCCCATCGAAGACTTGTCGATCGCGGCTCTTCATACGAGGTTGCTGGTCAGCAGGCATCACATCGACCTCTTCGAAGGCACGCTGCGGAGCAACATCGCCGCCGGTTACGGCGATCTGGACGCGATCCTGAAGGCCACGGCTGCCGATGACGTCGCACGCCTCGACCCGATGGGCATCGATCAACTCGTCGCCGACCGAGGCGCCACCCTGTCGGGCGGACAGCGCCAACGCGTTGCGCTCGCCCGTGCCCTCATGGTCGATGTCCCGACGCTCATCCTTCAGGACCCGACGACGGCCGTCGACGCAATCACCGAGCAGCGAATCGCGGCCGGCATACGGTCGATTCGTCATCAGGGCAGCGGGCGCGCCACGATCATCCTCACCAGCAGCCCATCATTGTTGGCGACCGCTGATCGGGTCATTCATGTCCTCGATGGTGCCGTTGCGTCTTCGGGAAGCCACCCCGATCTTCTGCGCGAGAACCATGACTATCGAAAGGCGGTGCTGCGGTGAGAGAAATTCTCCCGATCGCCGGTTCGCGCGACACCACTCGCCTTGCCCTTTCGATGCTGTCGCGCCAACGCCTGACGATGACCTTCGCCGTGATCACCATGATCGCTCAGGGCCTGTGTCTCTTCACCGGGCCATGGGTCCTCGGCCATCTCATCGACGACATCCGCGCCGGCCGCAACACGGCCTGGAATTCTGCCGCCATCATCGCCGTCGCGACGGTGCTGGGCGCAATCCTCGAAAGCATCGTGACCCTGCTCGTTGCGCGTGTCACCGAACCGGCACTCGCCCAGGTCCGCGAAGATGTCATCGAAACTGCACTTCGTCTGCCCACCTCGCGGGTCGAAAGGGCCGGTCAGGGCGACCTGCTGTCTCGCGTCGGCGACGACATCGCGCTCGTGTCCAAAGCGGTCTCGCAGGTCATCCCGGCGCTTGTCTATTCCGTCGTCAACATCGTGTTCGGCGCGGCCGGAATATTCCTCGTCGACTGGCGCCTTGGCCTCGCCGGTCTCATCGCCGTTCCGTTCTATGTCATCGCGTTGCGTTGGTATCTGCCAAAGTCCGCGCCGTTCTACACGCGTGAACGCGTTGCCCAGGGTGAACGCTCCGAAGCCCTGCTAAGCGGCATTTACGGCGCCGGCACTCTTCGCGCCTTTCGGCTCAATGCGCTCCACATCGATCGCATCAACGACCGCTCCGCCGAGGCCATGGACATCTCGATCGAGCGGTTCCGGCTTGTCGGCCGGTTCTTCGGGCGCATCAACCGCGCCGAATTCGTCGGTATGGCCATGCTGTTGACCTATGGATTCGTGTTAGCCCGCGACGACCTGATCACCGTCGGCGGAGTGACGGCTGCCGCTCTCTATTTCCACAAAATGTTCACTCCGCTGGGAACCCTTGTTTTCCAATTCGATGCCGCCCAGTCCGCGGGCGCTTCGCTTGCACGTATCGCCGGCGTCATCCTGATGCCGCACGAACTTGGCAAGTCGCAGGAAACAACGCCGGATAAGACGCTGACGATCGACGGCATCACTCACCACTACGACTCCAACGACGTCCTGCACCGAGTGAGCCTTACTCTTCTGCCGGGCGAGCGCGTCGCGCTCGTCGGACAGACCGGTGCCGGTAAATCGACTCTCGCCGCGATCGCCGCAGGTATCCTGTCTCCGTCCAGCGGCCAGGTTCGGCTCGGAAATCTGGACATCGAAAACCTCGATCCGGTGACGCTGCGCAAGGACGTCGTCCTGCTCAGTCAGGATGTCCATGTCTTCGCCGGCACGTTGGCCGAGGACTTACGTATGGTCCAGCCACAGGCGAGCGATAACGAGCTCCGCCAAGCCCTCGGCGCTGTCGGCGCGCGATGGTTTTATGCCCTTGCCGACGGACTCGACACGATCGTCGGCGAGGGAGCCTACTCACTGACGTCGCTGCAGGCGCAGCACCTGGCTCTGGCACGGCTGATCCTTGCCGATCCGGCAATCGCGATCCTCGACGAAGCCACCGCCGAGGCCGGGTCGACCGGCGCCGGCGAACTCGAGAGTGCGGCACTCGCCGCGACCGCGGGACGCACCGCCCTCATCGTCGCCCATCGGTTGACCCAGGCCCAGTCGGCCGATCGCGTCATCGTGCTCGATGACGGCCGTATCATCGAACACGGCACCCATGATCAGCTCGTCGCGGCCGGTGGTCGTTATGCGGACCTGTGGCAGGCCTGGTCGACCAACTAGCGTGTTGCACCAACTAGTTTGACCATATGGCACAGACAGCACAAGTCACCCACACCGTTGAAGACGGCGACACGGCGATCGCCTTAGGCAGCGGCGACTTGCCTGTCCTCGGCACACCGCGGCTCCTCGCCTGGTGTGAGGAGGCCACGTGTGCGGCCCTCGCCCTCGATGCCAACGCCTTGAAGAACGGCGTTGCGTCCAGCGTCGGAACCCGGGTCGACATCGAACATCTCGCCGCCAGCGCCATCGGCGCGGTCGTCACGGCCATCGCCACCGTCATCCATACCGACGGACGTCTGCTGCGGTTCCAGGTCGCTGCCCACGACGATTCAGGGCAATTGATCGGGACCGGCGAAATACGGCGAGTTATCGTCGACCGCGAGCGGTTCATGGCCCGGCTGAAGCGTGTGGGAGACTAGACGCTCAGAACTTTCAGGAGGATCACCATGAGCAAACGGGGCCGCAAGCGTCGTGCACGCAAGAAGAAGTCCGCTAACCACGGCAAGCGCCCCAACGCATAAGGCGTGAAAATAAGAAGCCCCAGCCAATTCGACAAGCGGAATTCGGCTGGGGCTTTCTTTATGCATTGAGCCAGTAGGCGGAGTGGCTGCTACTCCGTGTAGGTCTCGGTGATCTGTACCTGGACCGTACGGATCGAGACGAGCACTTTGTCACGCAAGGGCGCGGGTGCCACTTCACTGCAGGAACGCAAGACAAGGCTCTTGACCACACGCTCCAGGTCGTATTCGTCAAGACACGGCGAACACGACTTGATGTGGGCTTCGATTTCTTCGCAACTCGCGTCATCCATCTCGTGGTCGATGAACAGGTAAAGATTTTCAAGGGCCTGACCGCAGTCGGTCCCAGAACTTTCCGAGCAACTCATGACTTGCCTGCTGACGTCGCAGCCATGCCTCGGTCACGCGCATAGTCAGAGAGCATGTCGCGCAACATCCGACGACCACGGTGTAGCCGCGACATCACGGTGCCGATTGGCGTGTCCATGATTTCGGCGATCTCCTTGTAGGGGAAACCCTCGACATCGGCGAGATAAATCGCATAGCGGAAGTCTTCGGGCAACGACTGAAGCGCGTCCTTGACATCGCTGTCGGGCAAATGCTCAAGCGCTTCCATCTCGGCGGACTTGAGGCCACGAGCCGTATGCGACTCGGCTGCGGCAAGCTGCCAATCCTCGATCTCGTCGGTCATCTGCTGCGGCTGGCGCTGCTTCTTTCGATAACTGTTGATGTAGGTATTGGTGAGAATGCGATAAAGCCAGGCCTTGAGGTTCGTACCCGGTTTGAACTGGTGGAAGGCACTGAACGCCTTGGCGTAGGTCTCCTGCACCAGGTCCTCGGCATCTTGCGGACTGCGTGTCATGCGCAGTCCGGCCGAATAAAGCTGGTTGATGAAGGGCAGCGCATCGGCTTCGAAGCGCGATTGCTGCTGCTCGGGCGTTTCGGGTGCTGCGGTTTCAGGCGTCGCGTCTCCAATCGCCGTGTCCTCGGACTCGGCGATTTCGGGGCCAGTGCTGTCGTCAGTCATTGCTCCCAAGCCTACCCCCGGACTCAGACGTTCGCGCATTGGCGCAATGGTGCGTTCAAGTGTTCGTTCCGGACATGCCAACATCGATACCTCCTGCAGTTATCAACAGGAATGGCCGCCAAATTGTTCCCTTCTACGCGGGCTACTGGACGGGCAGAGGTCTTATGAGTTCGGGACCGTTGTTGCGGAAATCACCGACGGCCTTGGACACAGGGAAAGCATCGAGTCGGCCTGGGGCAGCCGGAATGAGAAGTCTCATCAGTTCGCCAACCGGATGCGGCGCCGGATCGAGCCATTCGGCATAACCGTCGCGTTCGACGATGAGTGGCATCCGGTCGTGAAGATGGCCAAGTGTGTCTTCGGCCGTGGTCGTCAGAATCGTGAAGCTGATGACCCACTGCTCGGTCCCAGGATCCTTCCAGAACTCGTAAAGCCCGGCCATCGCCATCACCGAGCGATCCCTTGGAGTGATGTAGAACGGCTGTTTGCCAGTTCTGTTCTGCGGTGTGCCCTGACCGGCATACCACTCGTAATAACCGTCGGCCGGGACGAGAGCCCGGCGCGTGGCGAAGGCCTTCCTGAATGACGGCTTCTCGGCAACGGTTTCGGCACGGGCGTTGATCATCCGGCTGCCGATCGAGGGATCCTTGGCCCAACTCGGTATGAGTCCCCAACGAGCCAGCATGAGTTCGCGGTGTTCGGGGACGTCATCTTTGGCGCGGCGTTGGACGACAATCGGCGCCATCTTGGTCGGGGCCACGTTGTAATCGGGCGCAGGGTAATCGGGCGCAGGGTAATCGGGCGGAGGGTAATCAGGCTCCAGCTCTGCGAAGGAATTGGCCACATCGATCTCGAACTCAATGTTGAGCGAAGCCGAAGTCAACGTCGTTGCATAGCGCCCACACATGGTTCAAGAGTGCCATAGGGCAACGACAAAACCGGGCCGGAATTGGTAATCAGCCTTGTCGATGAGGCCACCCCGGGACAGGTCGCCGCGGCCAGGCTGACTACCGAGCCAATTCGGTCAGAAGCCAACCGATGCCGGCGGCATTGCGGGGCAACGACTCGATCCACAACCGCGGCTCTGCGGCGAGGCACGGCGACCATCATTGCCGCGGGCAACGACGATCCCGATGGGGCCAACAACAGCGCGCATTTCAGGGCCGGGATCGGAATTCTCGTGCTTTGAACAGCCAACTAGAGGTCGATGTTGTATGAATGAGGTATGACACTTCTTCGCTCAGTAGCACGCCCCTTGCTCGCGTCGATGTTCCTCTATGGAGGCGCGAACTCCCTGAAGAACGCTTCCGCTATGGCTCCCAAGGCTCAGCCGCTTGCCGAACAACTGCAGAAGATCGCACCCAATCTGCCTATTCCCGTCACCGGAGCCAACCTCGTACGCCTGAACGGCGCGGTTCACGTGGCAGCCGGCGCCGCGCTGGCGACGGGGCACTTCCCGCGCCTGGCCTCGCTGGTCCTCGCCGGTTCGCTCGTGCCGACGACGGCAACGGGCCATCAGTTCTGGAAAGAGACCGATCTTGGAGCCCGCAAGAACCAACAGGTCCATTTCACCAAGAATCTCTCACTTATCGGCGGACTGCTGATGGCGACGCTCGATCCCGAACCGCACAAGAAGTTCATCGGTCGCCGCGCCAAGGACAGAGCGTCCGAGACGATCGACCACATCCGCAACTAGTTAAACCGGTCGGCGGTGACTTACGCATCACTG
>JACMOZ010000003.1 GCA_014377785.1 Aeromicrobium sp. | reverse complement strand
GCCCCTCACGACCGCGAGCCAGCTGGCGTCCGTCAGCGTGATCTTTCGGATGAGGTTGTCATCGATGCCCCGGCACAGGCACGGGCCCAAAGACGCCAGTGAGGGCCAGACCGTGCCGAGATCGGTGCCTGTCGGGATGCTCGGCACGACGGCACCCGCAACGATGGCAGCCATCCCCAGTGCGACGCGCCGATCGAAATTCTCGCGGAATACGAACCACGCGAGCAGGGTGGTGAAGACCTCCTCCGCGTTCAAGGTTCCGGCGCCGAACAGGATCGCGGCGGCCAGGCCAGCCTGCGCTCCGCCGGTTCTCAGCGGCGAAATCCGCATCTGACCATCTCTCCACAGCCAAGCGAGACGGATCAAGAGGGTGGGCCCCGTCGGGCTCGAACCGACGACCCACGGATTAAAAGTCCGATTCAGATCCCGTACATTGGGCGACCAAGCCCCCAAAGACCCCGAATTTCCGGGGATTCTTTGAGATAGTGAATGCCGGCAAATCACTTGAGAAGACGGAGGCTTGTGGGCAAATTGTGGGCAAGCCTCGGAAGCATCTGAGACTGTGATGTATCAGGACATGCCTGACAGTTCTGCATCAGGACATCGGTAACACTTCCTGCATCAGGACATCTGTGACACTTAGATGGTTTTGGGTTGCCGTCCTCGGGGTCGGCCGGAGCTGACGTACTTGACTCCGGGTCTGGGCCAGCGATGCTTCATGATCTCGGTGCCTCGGTGCCTCGGTGCCTCGGTCGTCGAAGACGAGCAGGTGCTGGTCGGCCTCGATGAGGAAGACGGTCTGGCCGGCCATCTTCCGGGTGACGTGGAACCTGGTTTGCCGGACTTGGACGATGCCGTTGAGAGCGACTCGGGTTTGGCGGATCCCGTCCCAACCAACCGGTCGCTGCGTGTTCCGTGGTCGGGGCGGATCGGCTTTCGGTGTCGCTTCCCAGGCCTGTTGAGGGGTGATCTTGCCGGGCAGCCCCTGGTGGGGTCGCTCGGTGTTATGGATCTGGTCGAACCGGTCGACCTGCTCCTGCAACTCCTCCAGGGAGCCCGCGAGGGGCTGCTTGTCGAGGAAGCGGAACAGGGTTTGGTGGAACCGTTCGTTCTTGCCCTGCGTGGTCGGTTTATAGGGTTTCCCGGTGATCGCCTCAACCCCGAGAGCCTCGAGATAGGTGACGAGCTGCCCGACGACCCCGCGGCGGGACGGGTTCAGCGCCGCCCCGTTATCGCTCAAGAGGCGCTGCGGAACCCCGTGCGCGGTGATGACCTTCTTGACCACGGCGATCGCGGCTTCGGAGGTTTCGCCCCAGGCGACGTGGGAGGCGACCGCGTAGCGGGCGTGGTCGTCGATGAGTTGGAAGATCACACACTTGCGTCCGCCGGTGAGGACGTATTCGGTCCCGTCCAGTTGCCAGCAGGCATTCGGCGCCGGATAGACAAACCGGCGGAACAAGGCCCGCGGCTTCTTCCGCGGCTCTGCCCGGGCGACTCCGGCGTCACGGAAGATCCGTGACAGGGACGCCGTCGAGGGAACCGGGGTCATCCCCAGGCTGCGCATCTTCTCGTGCACGCTGATCGGGCCGTGGTCCAACCCGGACTGTTCCAGCGCCGCCCGCACCCCGATCGCCTGCTGCTTCACCTCGTCGGCAAGTCGCCCAGGACTGTTTGCCGGCCGGCGAGTTCGAGGCGCCAAAGCGGCAGCCTGGCCCTCCTCGGCAGCTCGTCGTTTTATCGCGTAAAACGCCTTCCGAGAGATCCCATGTTCGACACAGAAGGTTGTCACCGCGCCCCGCGGAGCATCGGGCGGCCACGGCGTGATCGCGAGACGGACACGAGGATCAACAGGCTCAAAGGGCGTCATGCCTCAAACAATGAGGGGAAGTGTCACCACCAAGACACCGTGAATGGTCACCCAGCTATTGATGCAGAAGTGTCACAGATGTCCTGATACATAACAGAAGCATCTGAGACCAGATCAAAATTGCTCACGACGCTCACGGGCGTGTTGGCTTCACCCACCGAATCGAATCGATCGGAGCATTCCGGATGGTCTTGCCGACCTTGACCCACTCCCCACCGGTGGACGGGCGAGAGAAGAGCGTCGATCATCGGGTGAACCCTTTTGGGCTGGGCCGGTCCTCCCCAAACAGCTTCGACGCCTTCTTCAGAATCGCGACTTCTTCTTCCAGCTGCCGAATTCGTTTCTTCGCTTTCGCCAGCTCGATACTCTCGGGCGTCGTGATCCCGGGGCGTTCGCCCCGGTCGATCTGGTCCTGCCGAACCCAGTTATGGATCGCGGCAGCACTGACGCCGAGTTCAACGGCGGCAGTGGTGATCGGCTTGCCGGCCCGGACGAGCGCGACGGCTCTTCTTCGGAACTCGACAGGGAAGGGTCGTGGCATGGGTGAAGCCTCTCAGGAGAAGCCAGATCCACAGACCATTGAGGGTAACCAAACCATGGGGCACGTCAAACTGTCACCTAACAGTGCAGCAGACCCTTCTTTGCAGAACACGCTCCAGGATGTGCTGGCGGATGAACGGGCTCGCGGACTCGGCCGGGAGCGTCGATCCGGCCTCACCCTGCAAGAGCAGCGCGTTCTCCTCGACGAGATCGACGCGTAACAACCCTACGGACAACTAGTCAATTCAGCCCCAAGACGCCACTGTTTTTCGATTCCCGTAAAGGGTTCGATCTCTCGGGCGGGACCGATGGTGCGGTCAGGCGCCTCAACGAGGCTCCTCTCCGACAGGCGGATTACGCCCTCGGCTCGTCCTCCGCCTCGGCGAGCAAATGCGCGGGACCACCCCAGATAGCCTCGAACGGCTCCGCACCCACCGCCTCGGCCGCGAGCTCTCCCGCCCAGCGGCCCTCGCCGACAAAGCGCTGTACCTCCATCCGAGCAGCGCCGAGTTGCTCATGGTCGTCGGTGTCGGCCAGGCCGTGTGTCCGGTACGCGGTGGCGGTATCGGCGAGGACCGCCCGGGCGCCCGTCCCCGGTTCCGCTCCCTCTGACGCGGCAAATACGACGCCGGGCGACAGGTAGCGCTCCGGGTGCTCCTGCTCGTCGAACTCGGACCGTTCGTCGTCGTCGATCTCCACGCCGGGGGTGCCCACGGAGTTGTTGCGGAGCGCTTCCAGATTGAAATGGCCGCCGAAGGGCTCGACGCGGGCTGTCTCCCTGTCGACGTGGTCGCTCATCGAAATGCCTCCTCGGTCCGCGTGATCTGTATCAGCGCCAGCCACGGCAGACTGCAAAGTCTGACAGTCTGAGCCCGTAGTAGCCGATGAGTCGCTGGACCTCGTTACCGAATTGCGAGACGTTCGGCCACCAGGTCAGGGTGACGTCGTTGGGGCGGCGCTGGACGAGGGCGGCCCACAGCCGACGGCCGCCCTCCATGTAGGGCTCGATCTGAGCGATGGCCCGGTTGGGATCGTTGTGAAGGTTGAGGAGATCGTTCCAGCTCAGCGCCAGAAGAACCTCGGTCGGAACTCCGGTCTCCCTGAAGACACCGAAAAACTTGCGAGTGCCACTGTCCACATAGGACTTCAGGATCACCAGTGGCAGACCCCACTTCTCCTGCATGCGGGCGACGGTCTGGATATCGCCCAGCACGAACCCGTCGTCGCCGACCTTCTCCTCCCACACGGCGGTCCAGTGCCGCGCTCCGCCCTCATCGATGTGCGTCTCGACGTCCACCAGGTTCATCGACTTCTGGAGCGCCCTGTAGCGCGTCGCGAAATCGTTCCACGACATGTACCACCGCATGTAAGCGCCGCGATTGGTCTGGTCGAACGTTCCTGCCCACAGCCGTTGTCCATTTCTGACGTAGGTCCGCATCCTCCGCAGGGGCAGTCCCTCCCCGAACTTTCCCTTGACGATGGAGAAAAAGGAGCCGGGGTCGAGTCCGAGCGCGCAGTACTCGGCCATCCTGCCCGGCCGGAGCAGACCGATGTAGGACGGCTCCCGCGAAGTGTCGCAGCCCAGCCGCAGATGCGCCCGATAGTAGCCGTGGTTGTCCCCGGTCCCGGAGGCCACCTGGCCGTGCAGTGAGAATCGGCCGTGATCCCCGGTCACCCAGTACGAGCGGCTGTCGGCAAGATTTTTCTCGCTTTGGTAGGACCATTCAGGCGGGCAGTCGTCGTGCGGGGTGGGAGGGAAGGCGAAGCTAAACCGGGCGTGGACGTTTGCCTTGGCGCCTGGAAGGTGCGGCCGCGGCGGGATGATCATGAAGTTGGGCGAGTGGTCGGACATGACCATGACCTTGGCCAGCTTCGTGAACGTCGACACGTAGCCAAAGTCGCACATAAGAAGTTCGAGCGGATGGATTTCCTTCTTGTGGTCGTGACTGACGTCCTTGGTCCAGACACCCCACACCGTCACCGTCCGGTGCATGAGTTCACCGAACTGGGCGTTCGCGGTGCTGTTACTGTCGATCGCAGTGCGAATCTCGCACTCCACGTTCCCGCCCTCATTGCCGGCGGCGATGTGCTCGTACCCGGGGGCAGGCTTCACGATCAGGTTCCAGTCGTTGTCACCTGTAACGACGTTGTTTTGGTAGTCGTGGTCGACAGCTTCGCCAACAAGTTTTTTGGACCACTCGATAACGTCCCATCCGCCAACGCCCATCAACCCACCCCCGTAAATTGAGCGCGCCGATATCGGACAGCGGTTCGTGTGCCCAGCCCCGCCGCCACCAGCGCGAGCAGACCGAACACCGTGACAGTGACCAACTCCAGTGCGCCGCTGCCTCGATCTGGCTCGATGCGAAATAGTGCTTCGATCCACTGCGGATGCACTGCTGTGGCGATCGCAAGTATTGAAGAAATTCCAGCCAAAACGAACTCCGCAACTAGCCGAATCATTTGGGATACCCTCTCGTTAGTAGCTTTTTATCGGCCTACGCCAAACCATCACGGGCTACTCGCCACCAACATCGGACCAGCCGTCGTCTGTCACCACTATCCGCCGCCCGCTCAGGGGATGGAGAGGAAGGAACTGGCCGTGTCGTTGAAATCGAAGACGCCCAAGTCTGGGAACTCTGCGTAGGGGAGGCCGATCAGAGCTAGGCGCCGACCGCCATACCAAGTGTCCTGGAACAGGATGTTTACTCCCCAAACCTTTGCCGAGGACGCCTTGTCGTTGAATTTGTAGGGCCCCCATTTGAAGTTTGGCCAAGTGACGGAGAAGAACTTGGACGATCCCCTGAAGTTGGTGTCGGCATACAGTAACGCTGATCCGAGTTCGGTGTAGCGGTGGTACAGATCGACTCGCTGCACCTGCTCTTCGGGGTTGTAGTCCCGCAGGTCGCAGCTGAGGAGGTCGTCGGCCTTGCTGCGGGCCAACTGGAGTTGGTAGTACTCAACTGCCAAGTCCGGGTCGGCGATGACTTCTTCGCGTACGGCCTGAAGGCGCTGTTCGGTTGCTTTGATCCGTTCGCTCATCCGGTCGTCGGCTTTGCTCACAATGCCGATGAGGTCGTCGATCGAGAGGTCGGAATGCGTTTCGGGTTTGGAATCGCCGATCTGGATACCGACAGAAAAACTTGACTCGCTCATGGTCGCCTCCGGAGTGGACCTGGACACTGTAAATTGAACGTTTATTATGCGCTATGATACGCCCAGGCTGTCGGGGTTTCAAGGGCGCGACGAGACACACGTAGTGTGCCCGCGAAACTGGCATGGTGCCCCAGTTAAGACTGCCCGCGAAAAGCTGGTTGGCCGGGGGATGCTGAGTCGTGAGGCCGCGAGCGCCAGTCTCAACCCCTCTAACCAACGACCACGACGGTGTAGCCGCCGAAGACCTGGCCGTTCTGGCTTCCGCTTATTCGGTAGACGTGCGCGTTGCCCGCGCCTGGGTCGCCGTCGGTAGCGACGAACCCCACCTGTTGGCCATCGCCGGTCGCGGCGGCACTGTCGCCGATTAGACCCGCGGTTCGAGGGTTCGGTACGACGCCGAGGTTGGGAAGCGGAGACCCCGTGGCAGTCGCGCTCGTGATCCCAACGTCACCAGTGGCAGCACCGGTTCCGAGTCCGTTCGCTCGATCCATTGTCACGAGGTGCAGCCAGGGCATCGTCGCTGCGTTCGCGCGTTGCACTGCCAATTGAGCGGGCCGGCCAAAGAGCGGACCGACATTGATGCCCAGTGTCGGTTGGGCCGCAGCCTCAGCCGCACTCATGACATGGATGTTGCGTTGACCGATGTGCCTGTTCTGGGATGCATCCCATGCGGGGTCGGAGAGGGGATCGGCGTAGCGGTCACTGAGGCGCACGACGAGGCATTCGTGGCCGCCGTTGAGGTACTGCGCTTTCCAGCTCGTGGGGCACTTGACGACCCGGTGTGATCCCCGTTCACCTCGAGCGCGGAGGGTTGTGTACACGAAGCCGACAAGGTGTGCGTCGGCGCCGCTGAAACCGAGGGTCGGATCGAACCAGTAGAACTCGACGAGGACCTCGTGGGCGGCTGCCTGACCGAGATTCCAGACGTGAGCGTAGAGCGTATTATCTTTGCCTGACTCGGCGACTCCACCCAGCTTGGCGGGCACAGCAGGCGCATAGTCCGGCGAGATTCCGGGCAGAACAAAGATGTCTGGACTCTCCCAGAACACACCATTCAGCGGACGTGCAGCTGTGTCACCCGCGTTCGCTCGGATGAAAAGGAATGGCACAAACAGTTCGGTGCGAGTGCCCGGCCAGACATCGTGGGGACGCGACGCCGCGCCAACGATGGACGATACCGATCCGACTCCCTCTCCGAGTGATCCATCGGAGCCACCCGCGTGGTGGATGGGCCGCCCCTGGTCGTGGTCGTGGTCATGGTCATGCGAATGGTCACTCCCGCCTCCGCAGGGGTCGCATTTTTCGCATCGACCGCATCCCATGGTGATGTTGATTGTCACGGTCCCGCCATCAGATGTGTGACGAACGCCGATTTCAGAATTGCCACTCTCGCTCATGAGCACACCGTCATCCCTGGTCTCCAGTTTCCCGACAGGTTCGGCCGGGATAGTGCAATTGCAGAGGTTGCGAGTTGGCGTATATCGCATTTGTGCCGAAGGCAACCGGGGCTGGGGGTATCCACGCATCCGCGCCTTCGGGTAGCTGACGCGGGCTGCGATACGCGTGCTGGCGGCCATCTACTTCGGTGGGCGCGGCATCCGACCGGTCCCAGTCCCAGCACAGGTAGCCGTAGCCTCTATCGGCATCCAGATTGAAGCTGGATGTCAGGCGCGGGTTGTTCGCGATCTGGCCGATCAGATAGGTCGAGAACACGATCGGGTCTCCGAGTGGGTTTGTGCCGCGGAATCTGTCCTGCCCGTACTCCGTTCCGCGGTGCAGCACGAACGCGCGGGCAAAGATGTCGGTATCGAACGGACAACCGGCACGTTCGAAGGCGCTTCGGCCTGCGTTGGAGCTGGGTGCGTCTGTTCGCAGCAGACGATTCGGCATCGTGTTCGAAGGGTACGGACCACCGACGGTCAGTGGGCCCTCGAGGTAGTTGCCCGCTTTCTGGATATCTGAATCGTTCGTGCGATCGGGGAAGCCCCACGGGCGGGTGTACTCGACGACCTTCCTCGACTTTGTCTCGCGCACAGGGAGCCAGGGGAACTGGGCACCGAGAGGTTCTCGAACGCCCTCGTTGAGTAGGGCAGGGTCATCATCCAGGTTCCCGAGTGGATCCCAGGCAGCCGCAAGCGCCTGCTTGAAAGCGGAATCAACGGTATGGCCCAGCGTGATAACTTCGAGATCGATCTCTGAGGGCTTCCGCATTTCGCCGTTGGGCCACAGCATCTCGGATTGCGGCATCAGGTAGGCCATGTGGACCAGGACCCGGCGCAGGCTTTCGGACAGCCCCCACGCCGGAAGCGTAATGCCGTCGTAGAGCGCTTCCCGCGCTGGCCACGTCGCGGCGGACAACGCCGTCTTAACGAGGTCATAGATGAACTGCCCGATGTCCTCGATTGTCTTCACAATAGAGTCAATGATCGCCGCGAGTGCTTCGCAGAGTTGCGACAACGGGTCGTCGTCGGGGTTTACCCCTGAGAAGTCCGGGGGACCACTGAAGTCAGAGACGATATTTGTCACGTCTGACTCCGGAGGCGTAAAGACCTTGGGGCGTTGTGGTTTGTCCATGTCGAATTGCGACACGAAACTGCGCTTGAACCAGGAAAGCATGAACCGATAGGCCGTCTGCACTTCCCATGGGCTCGGAAAGCCCTCGGGGATTGTCATCGGTGGGTCGGGCGCGACAATCTTGCGGAGGTCATCGAACGCGATCCCGACATTGTCCACGCCGAGGGCGGCGAGCCACTTACCGAGAAGCCCGTCCCCCGTGTGTAGTGCGTCCTGGAATGGTTGGCCGAGGAGGTTCCGGGGATGAGGCTGCTCACCCTCGCCGAGCCGCTTGTGGAGTTCCTCCGATCCGCCTTCATCCGGATGGGCGTATACGTCGACGAAGACGCCGACGATTGTCTCCGCGAGCCAGAGGGGCAGGGCCCCGTCCGTGTCCAACAGGTCGGTGCGCTCCTTCTTTGATGCGCGGTCATCGCCATCCGGGAGCGGCTGCCGAAGTGCGCCCTGCTTGTCGGCCTGTGGAAGTCCGTCGATGCCCTGAGGTATTTGGAGGGCGAAGTAGAGTGCCGACTGGTTGAGCCCGGGGTAGGTGTCTTTCCAGCCGCAGAAGTCGTCTGGTTCGAGGCTCCCGCCCGGCATGGTCTGCTCGTAGTTCCAAGCATCCATGTGGTTTTCGATGAGGTGGTGACGCTGCCAGTGGGTGCGGAATGGTCCGCCGCTCTGCTCGTTGACGAAGGAATGTGCGACAACATCGGTCCCGATGTGGCACACCCAGCCGAGTGCGAAAGCGAGGAGCTGGTCGCCGTGTTCCCGCTCGAGTTCGACATCGCTCGCCATCATGGTGCGAGCGCGCGCGATCATCCGTGCGGGCACGATGCTAGTGCGACGGTAGTGCGCCATGTCGCTCCAGAGGAACGCCTGTTCGTCGAACCCTTTCCGCATCTTGAGCGAGAACCAGGCGAAGATATCGGCAGAGCTAAGGGCCTCTTCGGCGACCAGACCGAGCAGGTCATTTTTCAGTTGGGTGAATGCTTGGCCGAGCGCCGACAGGAGACCGCCGGTCGCGTCATCGATCAGCTGCCCCGCTGCATCCATGATGGGGCCGATCGTCGCGTCCCAGATTTCGAGGAACTTCTTCCAGATCTTGTCCAGTTTGACGATGAACGAGAGGATCGCCGCGAGCGTGTCGCTCACCTCTCCGAGGATCGCGAGGAGACCTTCGTAGGGGTCGTCGAGCCTGCCCTGGTCGTCGAGGTAATAGAGGAGACTCATCGCCAACATGATCTCGTCTGACGGGATAGCAGTCACGTTGTAGTCCTGCAGGAAGAAGAACAGGTCCGGGCCGTTGGCACCAAGCGCCGTGAACTTCGGCCACGCCTGCATCTTTTCGCCACAGACCCGTGGGTCCATATCTTTCAGCAGCTCATCCAGCAGGGCCTGGGTATCGCCGAGAGGGTCATCCTCCGGCCGAATGAAGTCGTTGGTGACGCGGTCGGGATCGCCCAGGAACTCGCTGACGCGGCGGGCCGTGTAGATGTGAGTGAATGGACCAGGCATGCGTGCACCTCCGGGGAAGTGATGCGAAACTACTCTGTCAGCACCTCATAGTCGTCCCAATTGGGGCGCCGCACAAGTGGGATAGACAGTTTTGTTTGCTTGGTGACCTTGGGCGAAATTGCAGCTAACTCCAGCTGAATCGCAACTGTCCGGGGCTAGCTGACCGTTCGCGTGAACGGAGAGGTGGTGTCAATATCGCGATTGAACGATGCGGTTCCGCCGGTGGCGTATCGGGCGCTGTAAATATCGATGACGTCAAAGTACCAGTCCGGCCCATTTCCGTTATTGTCGCGTTGCACAGTGAGGGTTTGCAGGGTGCCGAGATCGGGGCTGGAGAGGGTGACCCAATTCCAGTCGTCTGACTCCATGCCCATGACATTCGAAATTGGGCAAATCTTCATCGCACTGCCTGACTGGCTGTCGCCGGACTGGCACAGGATCAAACATCCCGCGTCGTGGCCCCCAGACTGCACATAAGCACTGGATGTTGGTTTGACCCGGGCGCATGCACTTGAAGGTTCCTATCCCGTAGAGGGTTCGGCGGCGCCCAACTCCACAGCTCTCCCGTTGGACATAGGGAGAAAGGGGCGCGGACTGAAGAGAAAGGGCAGTGCTGGTCCTCGCCGTGAATCTTTGAGCGAGATCGGAACCGAGGCGACTGACTCATCTCTGCCTCAAATGGTACGGGAATCGATCTCGGGAGCCTCTTCCAACGTCCAGCCGGCGGACGATAGAAACGTGGTTAGGCGCTGGATAGTGCGCTCGGTCAGCGCCAGACGCTCCTCGGTGGTATCCCACCGCTGGAG
>JACMOZ010000343.1 GCA_014377785.1 Aeromicrobium sp. | reverse complement strand
TCCCGGGGATCGCCCATCGCCTTGAAGCCCCACGCGCCGAGCGAGAGCACCACGGGCTCGAGTTCGCGGCCGTAGGGCGTCAGTTCGTAGATGATCAGGCGCGAGCGCGGCGCCCGGCGGATCACCCCAGCCGCTTGCCACAAGACGAGGTTCTGATCAATAAGAATCGGCGCGTGGCGGAGTTGAGGGTCGATCTTGAAGTCCCCTGGCGAACTGAGTGCCCGATCTGCTCGCTGAGCAACGATCGCCACTTCGAGGAGCTCGTCTCGAGTCAACGAGGCGAGGTCAGGAACATGACGCTTAGGAATGACAAGCACGTGACCACGGTTGATCGGGTGGCGATCGTAGAACGCGACGACCAGCGGTCCAGCTGCAACGATGTCCAGCGCGCCGATCTGAAGTCCCGCACGAAACCCGCACAGTTCAAGAGGCATGCAGGTAAGTATGCCAAGGCCCCTTCTTGCACCGTGGCTTCGGCTGGGGTTTCTTGACCTAAGCGCGTCATTTCCCATCCTTCTGGACTGCGCTCGAGTGGTCTCGGGATCGCTGTAGACGCTGAAGACCGATTCGAGATCGGCAGGAGTCAGAGGTGAGAATGCCAGGCGAGCATCTGGCGCTAGATCTGAAATTCGTCATCGAATCCATTGTTCCCAATCGCACCGACGCTGAGCTGCGGGCTGTCCGCAAGCCGGACCTCGACGGACGCAGATTCGGCGCCAAGTTGCCGAGGTCCCGAAGTTTCGGGGGAGTGGCATTTGGGAACGCTCGGCGGATCAGAACGTGAGAATCATGGTGTCCGACTTGCCGACCCGTCCCGCGATGACGAAGCCGTTACTCACGTACAGGGCGCGGGCTCGGTCGTTCTCGTCTTCGACACTCAAGCTCAGTCCCTGGAGGCCACGATCCGCTGCGGCCCGGATGGTCTGCTCCAACAGAACGCGGCCCACGCCTTGCCCTCGATGAGGACTTGCTACGCCCATTCCTAGTTCGGGGATACCTTCGTCAACGAATCCGTATCCGGGATCGTCGGCGGACATGAACCTCGCCCAGGTCGCGCCGACCGGATTGCTCTCTGCCTCGTGTGCCAGGAAACCGAAGTCTGAGCTTCGTTTCCAATCGGAGAGGTAGTGCCAAATATCGGGGTTTTTCATGATCGATTGCAGAGTTGCGGGTGGCTGGTCTTGGCGCCAGTTGACTGCTTCCAGCAGCATCGCGGCGAGAAAGTCGATGTCCTCAGCGACAGCATCGCGGATATGCACTGTCATGGCGCTGTTCCTCAGTTCCGAAAAGTGGCTATGTCGACTTGTCGATTGCGCGCTTAGCGATGGAACATGCCTCGAGTGTTGCAGTCATTGCGCGTGACGTCCAGTCACGACCCTCGGGTTCTGTCTGGGCAACAACGAACTTCTACCGGAAGTGCCTGAGTCAATGCGGCTCCCTTCATCAATCACGAGCTCGGTCGCGAGAGCGCTTGCTCCCAAGCCGTTCGATTTTGGTTGACGTATTCGGTCGCGTCACGCCAGAAATCGCCGTGTCCGGTCTCGTACATATCCGCCCAGGGTTGGAGACCGGTCTCGTGTGAGGTGCGCAGTAGTTCGAACATAGCGGCGGTCCGCTTCGCCATCGTTGCTGGAAGCGCGTCACGGAGCGCGGTGTCGGCCTCGTACCCTTCGACCAAAGCACGCAGCCTGAGTCCAGCGGACTCGACAGGTTCACCGGCAACGAGCATGCCAAAGGCTTGGGCCGCGTACGCCAGGTCCCACAGTCGAGTGCTCGGTCCTGCACCATCCCAATCTATGAAAACCCAGCGATCCCCGATGACAAGGTTCCACGGCGCGAGGTCGTTGTGACACATCAGGTTCGGGTCGTCAACTGGCAGCAGCATCTCCCAGCCATCAGGGTCGGGAATTGGAACAGATTCACTCGCATCGTGGATACGGCGGATCATCTGCCCGACCCGTCGCAGATCGTCGGTGTCCAGCGGCATCTGATCCAGCGCCATCACGCCTTCGACAAATTCGACAGATTGCCGGCCGGACTCGTCGCGGCCGAGCGGCCGTGGAGCATCTACGCCGTGCGAACGGAGCTCTGCAAGATAGCTCTGCATGACCGACGTATTGCTGATCCAGGGCTTTCGGACAGTGTCGCCCACTCGCACAACAGCGCCTGACGCGTTGCCTCCAGTGAGTTCCTGTTCGTCCGCGCCCATGCCATCACGCTACCGTCCTGAAGTCGAACCGCTTTCGGAACCCTATCGACAATGGTGTCACTGGTGATACCGTGTGTCCATGCCAATGACCCTTCGCTTGACCGATGATGAGGCCGACGCCCTGCGTCGCCGTGCCGAGTACGAGAGGCGGTCCATGCAGGACGTCGCCAAGCAGGCGGTGCGTGAATACGTTGAGAACCACAGTCGCCAGGACCTGCTGGGCAGTGTCCTGGACGATGAGCTCCCGCGCTACGCCGAAGCGCTTGACCGCCTCGGAAAGTGATCTATCTCACTTACGCGGATCTCCTCTACATCGGGCAGCGAGCCCTCGGTGGAGACATGCCCGTCCGGGACCAGGGATTGCTTGAGTCGGCGCTGGCCCGTCCGCGCGCGAGCGCATTCGGAAGGGACGCCTACGGGAGTTTCAATGAGAAGGCCGCGGCGCTGACTCATTCCTTGGCCCGCAACCACGGCTTGATCGACGGTAACAAGCGGCTGAGTCTCGCTGCCGTGATCGCTTTCCTTGGTATGAACGGAAGACGGTTGACCTGGTCCAATGATGATGCCTACGAGTTCATCATGGACGTTGCTTCCGGGCGCCTTGATGACATTCCTGATATCGCCGAACGCATTGGCCTGGGCAGCGAAGAGCGCTGAGGCGCCGTGGCGGGCCCGAGAGTTGCGAACGCTTGATCGCCAAGACAAGTCGTTTGCCTGCCACGAGTCTCACCAGGAGTGAGGCTTGGGGGCGCTCGGGCCCTCGTCCGGGTGCGGCACAGGATCGGCTGCTCGTCGCCAAGTGGGCGAGCGACCTGCGGGGGTCGGTAATCGATGCGGGCTGCGGCCCTGGGCATTGGACGGATTTCCTCAGGAAGCGCGGTGTCGAGGCGGAGGGCGTCGATCAAGTTCAAGAATTT
>JACMOZ010000342.1 GCA_014377785.1 Aeromicrobium sp. | reverse complement strand
GGCACGCGAGCTGGGTTTAGAACGTCGTGAGACAGTTCGGTCCCTATCCGCCGCGCGCGTAGGAAACTTGAGAAAAGCTGACCCTAGTACGAGAGGACCGGGTTGGACGAACCTCTGGTGTGCCAGTTGTTCCGCCAGGAGCACTGCTGGTTAGCTACGTTCGGAAGTGATAACCGCTGAAAGCATCTAAGCGGGAAGCATGTTTCAAGATGAGGTTTCCCACCGGTTTACCGGGTAAGGCCCCCAGCAGACCACTGGGTTGATAGGCCGGAGGTGTAAGTGCAGCAATGCATTGAGCCGACCGGTACTAATAGGCCGAGGGCTTGTTTCTTACAAAGTTTAACCGCGTCCACTGTGAGGTTCCCGAGATATGATCGGGAACCGGAAAGCCCGAGAGGGCTCCAAGGTTTTTGAAATCTCAATAGAGTTTCGGCGACCATAGCGAATGGGAAACACCCGGTTACATTCCGAACCCGGAAGTTAAGCCATTCTGCGCCGATGGTACTGCACGGGGGACTGTGTGGGAGAGTAGGACGTCGCCGGACAATTTTTAGCGCATGGCCGCCCTCTTTGAGGGCGGCCATGTTGCATTTATGGACACTATTTGGCGCAAGAATCGACCTGAGGGTCGGCATACGGGCACAGGCTCTGTTGTTGCGTTCACACCGGAATGGAAGACTGAGAACATGGCAGAAGGACGCAGGCCCCCAGGCGGCAGCCGCGGTGCTGGTAACGGGCGGAGCGGAAGTGGCCGCGATGGAGCCGGCCAGGGACGGTCCGGGGGCCGAGGACAAGGCGGACAAGGTCGTCCTTCTTCGGGACGCTCCGACGGTGCGCGTCGTGACGACAAACCCGCCGGCGCCGGACGATCGGGTGAGGCGCGTCGTGGGGGAGACTCTCGTCGGGACGGCAAGCCCGCCGGTGCAGGTCGACCGGGAGAGGCTCGCCGCCCCAGCGATGATCGACGTGGCGCGCGTTCAGATCGCCCCGATCGCAATGATCGCAAAGACAATGATCGCAAAGACAATTATCGCGGAAGTGTTTCTGGTTCGGACCGCCGCGACGGTGGGTTCCGGCCGCGTGATGCGGCCGAACGCACCGCTGAGCAACAGGTCTATGACGGGCCTCCGATTCCCGACGATGTTGCGGCCAAGGACCTTGACAAGTTCGCGATGCGTGGCCTGTTTGGTCTGGCCGACAAACTCGTGGACAGGATTGCCCGTCACCTTGTGATGGCGGGAATGCTTATGCAGGAAGATCCTGAATTGGCGCACAAACATGCTCTGGCTGCGCGAGCCCGCGCGACCCGCAACCCGATGATCCGAGAGGTTTGCGCCGAAACGGCCTACGCCGCCGGCAAGTTCGCCGAGGCATTGTCGGAGTTCCGCGCAGCGAAGAGAATGAACGGCGAGGTTTACTACACCCCGATGATGGCCGATTGTGAACGCGCCCTTGGTCGCGCCGACAAGGCTATCAAGATGGACACACCGGACATACGGATGAAGCTCGACGAAGCCGGCAAAATCGAACTCTCGATCGTCGTCGCCGGTGCTCGCCGTGATCTTGGCCAGGCCGAAGCAGCCGTGCAGCTGCTCGAGACCGAACCTCTCCATACGAAGTCCAGAGCCGAATGGGTCGCGCGATTGCGCTATGCCTACGCCGATTCGTTGCTCGATTGCGGGCGCAAGGAAGAAGCAATCGAATGGTTCCACCGTGCGATGGCTGTCGACGGCGACAAACTGACCGACGCTGAGGAACGGCTCGCCGAGCTCACGAACGGCTGACTGGCTCTTTGCACAGAAGTCCGCCGTCTGTGGAGAAATCCACAGGCGGCGGTTTTCTGATTGTCGGGAGTTTTCACGAGCGGCACTGTGGAGCCATGACACCTACGACAAATCATGTGGCCTTGCTCGGTCGCGTTTCCAATGAAGCGGAGACCCGCACCTTGCCCAGCGGCGACACGCTGGCGAGCTTCCGTCTCATCGTCGATCGCTCTCCCGTGGCGAAAAAGCGGTCAAAGCAAACGGTCGACACTTTCGAATGCGTGGTCTGGACATCACGCCTGCGCAAGGCCGTCGAGAAACTCGTGCCGGGCGACACGATCGAAGTGACCGGCCAGCTGCGCCGTCGTTTCAGCCGGTCCAACGGCGTTCCGGCGAGTTGGGTGACAATCGAAGTCGAAACATGCCACAAGGTGGAAGCCGCGGCGTGATGCCGGGTCGATAGTCTCGACTCCATGAGTCTCGCCACGTCGATGCATCCGCTGTGCCGGCACTATGACCTGGCGATGCTGGACCTGGACGGCGTGGTTTACATCGGTGCGGACGCCGTGCCGGGGGCAGCGTCGGCCCTGACTGCTGCCCGGGAGGCCGGGATGGCGCTGGCTTACGTCACCAATAATGCCGCGCGGCCGCCGACCCAGATTGCCGAGCATCTTCGGGAACTGGGTATGCCGGGCCTCAAGGATGCCGATGTGGTGACTTCTGCCCAAGCTGTTGCCCACTTGGTTTGTGATGCCGTGCCGGGGGGTTCTGAAATCCTGGTCGTGGGTGGCCTGGGGCTCTATGAGGCGCTGAAAGAACGGGGGCTTCACGGCGTCGACGCCTTCGGAAAAGAGACTGCCGCCGTCGTGCAGGGTTTCCATCCCGATGTGAGTTGGCGACTGCTCACCGAAGGAACGTACGCGGTCAACGCGGGCCTCCCGTGGTTTGCGAGCAATCTGGATATGTCTGTGCCGACGGCACGAGGGATTGCGCCCGGAAATGGTGCCCTCGTCCAACTGATCGCCGATGCCACTGGCAAACGCCCCGTAGCGGCCGGCAAGCCAGAAGTCGCGCTGTTCGCCGAGACGACCGAGCGCGTCGGAGGAGCAAGGCCGCTTGTCGTGGGAGACCGACTCGACACCGACATCGAAGGAGCGGCCAATGTGGGAGTCGACAGTCTTGCCGTGCTCACCGGCATCAGCGACCTCCAGTCGATCGCCGATGCCGAGGGTAGACAACGGCCGGGCTTCGTCTCGCCGGATCTTCACGGGCTCCTGGTCGCGCATCTGCCCGTTCTCATCGAGGGCGAGGAAGCGAGCTGTGGCGCTGCCACGCTCCGTGTTCACGACGGTTCACTGGAAGTTCTCAGCAGCGGCGATGACATCGAGAACATACGTGCCGCGCTTACTTTGGCATGGACATACCGCGACCGCACCGGCGAATCCGTGAGTCTGGATGGGATGATGAAGTCATGAGTGAGATGAGCGGTGACGAGATCCCGGGCGCCGAGCAAACCGACGCCGTGCTTTCGGGAAATGGGCGGATCGACGTCGCGATGGCGCGACTTGAGCGCCTCGATGAGGTTCCGGTCGACGCTCATCCGCCTATCTTCGACGAGATCCACGCCCGATTGCGCGACGCCCTTGCCAACGCGGGTCGCGACGAGGATCCCTCGACATCATCATGAATGCCGGCCGATGAGCAGGAGGCTGCGCCTTGATGCCGAACTCGTCAGGCGTGGGCTCGCACGATCACGCGATCACGCGAGCAGTTTGATCGAACAGAAACTGGTCAGTGTCGGCGGTGCGGTGGCGTCCAAACCCGCGACCGGGGTGACGACAGATCAGGCGATTGTCGTCAAGGAGTCCTCCGGCCCGACCTACGCCTCGCGCGGTGCTTACAAGCTTCTCGGCGCGCTCGAGGTGTTCAAGCCCCTCGGACTCACGATCGAGGGCAAACGTTGTCTTGATGCCGGTGCCTCAACCGGCGGCTTCACCGACATCCTGCTTCGTGAGGGGGCTCGTGAGGTGATTGCCGTCGACGTCGGTTATGGCCAATTGGTGTGGGCGCTGCAATCGGATGACCGGGTTCACATTTTCGACCGCACCAACATTCGCACCATGGATCCGGCGGTGATCGGCGGACAAGTCGAACTTATTGTCTCGGATTTGTCCTTCATTTCCCTTACTGTGGTGATGCCATCATTGACGCGGGCATGCGAACAGGAAGGTGACATCGTCCTGATGATCAAGCCGCAATTCGAAGTAGGCCGGGGGAACCTCGGCAAGAAGGGCGTCGTCCGCGATCCTGCTCTTCACTCCGACGCAGTGCTGCGCGTATGCATGTCAGCCTATGAGCAGGGTTGGGGGACCCAAGCGCTTGCTCCGAGCCCACTTCCTGGCCCGGCGGGAAACGTCGAATACTTCTGCTGGTTGCGCACCGATGCTGAACCGCCGGTTGCCGCGGACGCCGTCGCTGTGGTGGCCGCCGGTCCGCTGAGTGCCGCATGAGCCGCACGATTCTGCTCATCGTCCATTCGGGACGTGAAGAAGCCACCAAAGTTGCTGCCGATTTTGCCACCGACATCCACAAGTCGGGCATCAACATACGCATCCTTGAAGCGGACCGTGCTGCCCTTGTGGCACCCGGCCTGACCGACGCCGAAGTGGTGTCGGCGACACACGCGGCCGAAGGCTGTGAACTTGCCGTGGTGTTCGGCGGCGACGGAACGATCCTGCGCTCGGCAGAGATCTGCCACCACACCAACACGCCTCTGCTTGGAGTCAACCTCGGACACGTCGGCTTTCTGGCCGAGGCCGATGTCGAAGACATTCATCACGTGGTCAAGGGTGTTGTCGATCGCACTTATCAGGTCGAAGAACGGCTGACTCTCGATGTTCAGGTGAAGGTGGCTGGCAAGGTCGTCGCGACCAACTGGGCGCTCAACGAAGCCTCCGTCGAAAAAGCGGCGCGTGAACGTATGCTCGAACTCGTCGTCGAGATCGACAATCGACCGGTGTCCCGCTGGGGTTGCGACGGTGTCGTCTGTGCTACCCCCACCGGATCAACAGCTTATAACTTCAGCGCCGGTGGCCCCATCGTGTGGCCCGAAGTCGAGGCCCTTCTGATGGTGCCTATCAGTGCTCACGCATTGTTTGCCCGGCCGCTCGTAGTTTCCCCGGCCTCGACCCTCGCCATCGAAGTCGTCGGAGAAACAGCCTCGGGCGTGTTGTGGTGTGACGGTCGCCGGGCTTCGGAACTTCCTCGAGGTGCTCGCGTCGAGGTCCGTCGAGGTGCACGGCCCGTGCACCTCGCCCGACTGCAGAATGCACCATTCGCCGACAGATTGGTCCGCAAATTCGATCTTCCCGTTGCCGGATGGCGTGGAGCGGCCGAACGACGGATGCAGGACAAACCCTGATGTGGCGTCATATTCGACTCTCCTGCCTGGGAGTCATCGAGGATGCCGAACTCGAGCTGTCCTCGGGATTCACCGTGATAACCGGCGAAACCGGCGCCGGAAAGACAATGGTGGTCACAGCGCTCGGTCTGCTGCGCGGAGAGCGATCCGATCTTGGCCTCGTTCGCCAGGGCGCCTCCCAGGCGAGAGTTGAAGCCTCCGTTGACGTCACTGCTGGGTCACCGCTTGAGAGCCTCGTGAGCGAGGCAGGTGGCCTCATCGAAGATGGCGAATTGCTGTTGGGCCGTGTCTTGTCCGCCCAAGGGCGTTCGCGTGCCTTCGTCGGTGGGTCGGGGGTGCCTGCAACAGTGCTTGCGGCAATCAGCGACGAACTTGTCGCCGTGCACGGTCAGTCTGATCAGCATCGGCTGTTGAGGGCTGCCGAACAACGATCGGCTCTCGACCGGTTCGCCGGAGACGACTTCGCCGGGACATTTGCGGAGTTCGAACCCAAATTCGGCCGACTCCGTGAGATCGATCGCCGGATCGACGAATTGCATACACATGTCCAGGAGCGCGCCCGCGAACTCGACTTGCTGACATTCGGTCTCGACGAAATCGCCGCCGTCGAACCGCAGATCGACGAAGACTATGAGTTGCTCGCCGAAGAAGGCAAACTCGCCCATGCCGAGGCCCTGGTGATGGCCGGTCATCGCGCCCATGACGCCTTGGCCGGAGATGACACCGATATTGACGGGGCCCGCGGTCTCGTCGCCGTTGCGCTGGCGGCATTGCAAGACGTCCACGGACACGACGCCGAACTTGATGCCCTAACCCTTCGCGTCAACGAGGTCGGGATTCTTCTCGACGAAATGGGCGGCGAGCTCAGTTCATACGCAACCCGTGTCGAACTCGATCCCGTACGGCTGGCAGTTGTCCAGGAGCGCCGTGCCGTGCTGACAGGGCTGCTGCGCAAATACGGACCGTCGATGGACGACGTCGTCGCTTGGCAGGAAAAGTCTTCGGCCAGGCTCGCTGAACTCGGTGATGACGATTCACGTATCGGCGAGTTGACGAGCGAGCGCGAAACGCTGGGGCCGGAAGTCTTTTCTCTGGCCCGGCAACTGTCAGCTAAACGCACCGAGGCCGCGGAAAGGCTGAGCGGACTCGTCACCGCCGAGCTCGCCGCATTGTCGATGCCACACGCCCATCTCGATGTCCAGGTAGCTTCCCGCGAGGAAGACAAAATCAATCCTCACGGACTGGACGACGTCGAGTTTCTTTTCGCTGCCAACAATGGGATGCAGGCACGCCCGCTGAACAAGGGTGCGAGCGGGGGAGAGTTGTCGCGGCTGATGTTGGCACTTGAGGTTGTCCTCGTTGACCAGCGGACGGTGCCGACACTGGTGTTCGACGAAGTCGATGCAGGCATCGGCGGTAAGGCTGCGGTCGAAGTCGGTCGTCGGCTCGCGCGACTCGCCCAGCATGCGCAGGTCCTTGCGGTGACCCATTTACCCCAAGTGGCGGCGTTCGCCGACCACCACTTCCAGGTGCAGAAGGACGACGACGGCTTTGTGACCAGTAGTTCGGTTGTTGCACTTGACGGCGAACACCGTGTCGATGAACTGGCGCGAATGCTCGCAGGTCAGGAAGATTCGGCTACGGCGCAGGCCCATGCCCGGGAATTGCTCAACCTCGCGCGCACGAGCCGCCCAATCTGACGGCCCAGTCTGACGCGCAGAGGGCCTCCACCTCCCCGAAAACAACCGATCGTCGTGACACGATGGGCGGCGATGAAAATTCTCAGTCGATTCAAGAGCTCGCCCGCCGGAACTGCCGCCGTGACGGGTGTGGCACGCCTCGAGCGCGACAACCTTCAGTTGAGCCGAAAACTCAAAACCGGTGAAATCGCTGTCATCGACCACATCGACATCGATCGCACTCATGCCGAAGCCCTCGTCGACCGCGGCGTGCGTGCTGTCATCAACGTTTCACCGTCGACCTCGGGACGTTACCCGAACCTCGGACCGCAGATTCTTGCCCATGCCGGCATCATCCTGGTTGACCACGTCGGGCCGGGCATCTGGTCGAAGCTCAAGACCGGAGACAGTATCGGGCTCGAGGAAGGCAACGTCCTTCTCGCGGGCAAGGTCATTGCGACCGGCACCGAACTCGATGACGCGAAGATCTCCGGATTACTCAAAAGTGCTCAGAGCGGACTTTCCACTCAACTGGGATCGCTCGCCGCGAACACCGCTGAGCACTTGCGTCGTGAACAGGCGATGATCCTCGAAGGCGCAGGGATCCCGCGTTTGCGCACGAAGATCCGCAACCGGCCAGTCGTGGTGGTGTCAAAGACTCATGACTACGTAAGTGACCTGGACGGATTGCGCGACTACATCAAGAAATACGATCCCATCCTGATTGGCGCCGGCGCCGGCGCCGATGCGTTGCTCGACGCGGGCTACACGCCTGCGCTCGTCGTCGGCACCCTTGACGACGTGTCCGATCGTGCGCTGAAGCTGAGCGGCGAAGTGGTCATCACCAGCGCCCCGGGCAAATTGACAGCGGTAGAACGACTCGAGAGGACCGGTGCCGATGCGCAAACGTTTGTCGCGACCGGCTCTGCTGAGGACTTGGCTCTGGTCGTTGCCGACACCAACGACGCCTCCGTGATCGTGCTCGTCGGCGGCCACACAAGCCTGGTGGAGTTCCTGGACCGTGGACCCACCGACATGTCCAGTACATTCCTCGCTCGCCTTCGCGTTGGCACGAAACTCGTCGACGCCAAAGTAGTAGGCGAGTTCTACAACCATCGCATCAGCGTTTGGCCCATCCTCCTGCTGCTCCTGTTGGGCGTTCTTGCTGTCGGCACGGCCCTCGCGGTCACACCGGTCGGCGGTTCGTGGTTCGACGGGATCGGTTTGCAATTGCGCAACATCTTCGACTGGATCCAGGGGCTTTTCTCGTGATCAACTTCCGCTACCACCTCGTCTCGATCGCGGCGATTTTCCTTGCGCTTGCGGCCGGTGTCGCTCTCGGTTCGGGACCGCTCGACAATGCCAAGAACATCCTCGGCGACAGCAAGAGCACCGCGGCTCCTGTTGATCAGAGTGATCTTGCCGGCTTCGAATCGGCGTACGCCAAGAAGACCGGCACGTCGCTGATTGCAGGCAAGCTCAAGGGTGAGTCGGTCGCGATATTCACCCTCCCGGGTGCCCGTCCAAATCAAGTTCGGGGGGTGAAATCGGCAATGAGAAGTGGGGGAGCGACGGTCACCGGTGAAGTTTCATTGACCTCCAAGTTGCTCGACTCGGCCAGCAGGCAGTTTGCCGAAGGCGTCACTCAGCAGGCAGCCAAGGGCGTGCAAGGTGTGGCGACCACGGGCGACAGTTATCTGCAAGTCGGTTCGGCGCTCGGCCGCGCCTACTTCGCGAAAAAGACAACAAAAGTCGACGCTTCGGCCTCGACAATCAGCGCAGCCTTCGCCGAAGGGAAGCTGATCTCGGTTGCCGCGAAGCCGACCCAACTCGCGTCGATCGCGGTCATTGTGGCCGGGCCGAATCCAGCCGACGGCAATCAGGGCCAGGGCGACATCGTCGCCCAGATTGCGTCCGGTTTCGACACGCAGGCAATGGGAACTGTCCTCGCGGGACCCAGTGCGTCGAGTCAGGACAGCGGCTTTCTGCAGGTTCTGCGTGCGAGCGACGCTGCAAGCAAGGTGTCAACCATCGATGTGAGCGATTCTGCGGCTGGTCAACTGATTACCGTACTGGTCGCAGCGCGTGAGATTGACAACAATGCCGGCTCCTTCGGCACGTCTCGCAGCGCCGACGGGTCCATGCCCAACTGACACACTCTTAAGTAGTGGCATGTCGTTCTTCGGAACCGGCATTCTCTTGGTAGGCTGAAACCCCGTGGAGGACTAGTCGGTTTCGACCGGCCGGAAGCCTTGACATGATCGGCCGACATGATCGGCCTTCGACCACGGGAGTCACCTTGGCAGGTCCAACGCCAACAAAGCATCTATTCGTTACTGGCGGCGTCCCCTCCTCGCTCGGCAAGGGACTCACCGCATCGAGTCTTGGCATGTTGCTGAAGTCGCGAGGACTTCGTGTGACCATGCAAAAACTTGACCCGTATCTCAACGTAGATCCGGGCACAATGAATCCGTTCCAGCACGGCGAAGTCTTCGTCACCGATGACGGGGCCGAAACTGACCTCGACGTGGGGCATTACGAACGATTCCTCGATTTCGATCTTTCGGGCAAGGCCAATGTGACAACCGGCCAGATTTACTCCGAAGTCATCGCCAAGGAGCGCCGCGGCGACTACCTCGGCGACACGGTGCAGGTGATCCCGCACATCACCAACGAAATCAAGTCCCGTATCCGTGCCATGGCCGGCCCCGACATCGACGTCGTCATCACCGAGATCGGCGGCACCGTCGGTGACATCGAATCGCTGCCCTTCCTCGAAGCCGCACGCCAGGTTCGTCACGATCTGGGCCGCGACAACGTCTTTTTCCTGCATGTGTCGCTCGTTCCGTTCATCGGGCCGTCCGGCGAACTCAAAACCAAGCCGACCCAGCATTCGGTGGCTGCGTTGAGGTCCATCGGCATCCAGCCCGATGCCATCGTGTGTCGCGCCGACCGGGCCATCCCGATCAGCGTCAAGCGCAAAATTTCACTCATGTGTGACGTCGAGGAAGAAGCCGTGGTCACCGCGAGCGACGCGCCCTCGATCTATGACATCCCGAAGGTTCTGCACAGTGAGGGACTCGACGCCTATGTGGTGCGCCGGCTCGACTTGCCTTTCCGCGATGTCGACTGGACCCGGTGGGACGAACTGCTCAAGCACGTGCACGAGCCTGCCGAGGAGGTCAACATCGCCCTCGTCGGCAAATACATCGACTTGCCCGATGCCTATCTGTCGGTCGCCGAAGCCCTTCGCGCAGGCGGTTTCGCCAATGATGCGCGCATCAAACTGACCTGGGTGCCCTCCGACGACTGTGCGACAGAATCGGGTGCTGCTTCGCTGTTGGCCGACATGGATGGCATCTGTGTGCCCGGAGGCTTCGGCATCCGCGGCATCGAAGGCAAAATCGGCGCGTTGAAATACGCGCGTGAACGCAAGATCCCGACCTTGGGACTGTGTCTCGGCCTGCAGTGCATGGTCATCGAGCACGCCCGCAACGTCGCCGGCATCACCGATGCCAGTTCGACCGAATTCGGTGACAAGCCTGTGCATCCTGTCATCGCCACCATGGCCGAGCAGGAAGCCATAGTGGGCGGCGATGGGGACCTCGGCGGGACAATGCGGCTGGGCTCATACCCGGCCGATTTAGCACCGGGAAGCATTGTCGCCGAGCTTTACGGCGCGAGCAAAGTCCACGAACGCCACCGCCACCGCTACGAAGTGAACAACGCCTATCGCGATCAGCTCGAGGAGTCCGGAATGGTGTTCAGCGGCATTTCGCCAGACCGGACACTTGTCGAGTTCGTCGAATTGCCACGCGAGGTCCACCCCTACTACGTGGGGACACAGGCCCACCCCGAACTCCGGTCACGCCCGACCAGACCGCATCCGCTGTTCGTGGGGCTGATCGGCGCCGCTCTCGACCGCCAACGCGAATTGTTGTTGCCGGTCGATACGGACATTCCGGCCGACGTATGACGCCGCACCCCCGGTTGCCCGGCGCGCTGCTGGACGATGGGGATCTTGGCGACACCGATGAAGACTGGACCGTCTCCGAAAGCACTTCTATTTATGCCAGTTCATTCCTCGGGTTGAGCGTTGACACTGTCGTCGGACCCGACGGCGCGAGTTTTTCGCGCACCATTGTGCGACACCAGGGCGCGGTGGGAATTCTCGTCCTCGACGAGGACGACCGCGTGCTGGTGCTCGACCAATACAGGCACCCGGTCGGCAAACGGCTCATCGAACTCCCGGCCGGAATCCTCGACGTCGATGGCGAAACGGCCATGGATGCGGCGAAGCGCGAATTGCGCGAAGAGGCCGATCTCGAGGCCGTGACATGGCGAAGCATTCTGAAGATGTATGCGACGCCGGGCTGCTCGACCGAACACTGGGAAGTTTTCCTGGCCGAGGACCTGAGCCCGACGCCGCTGGAGTTGCGAGAAACGCGTACCGCCGAAGAAGCCGACATGCACCAGTTGTGGGTGCCCCTTGCCCAGTTGGTCGACGCCGCACTCGACGGCCGTATCGGCGACAGCATGACAGTCTCCTCTGTCTTGGCCGTCCACGCCTTGCGAGGACGTGGCTAGGCGATGACAAGCACCGTTTCACGGGCCGTACAGGACTACCTCAGCCACGTGTCAGTCGAAAGAGGCCTCGCTGACAACACTGTGCGCTCTTATCGCCGGGATCTCCTGCGTTATGCGGCATTTGTGGAGTGCAAGGACCTCGGGGAACCCCGCGAGATCGGCGAGGCGCAGGTGCTCGACTTTCTCGCCTCGCTACGCACCGGTGACGAAGATCATGTGCCGCTGAGCTCGGCCAGCGCTGCCCGAACCATCGTTTCCGTGCGTGGGTTCCACCGCTTCATGCTTCGCGAGGGCATCATCGACGTTGACGTCTCCGCCCCGGTCAAGCCGCCGACGCCGGCAAAAAGATTGCCCAAGGCACTGCCAATCGAAGACGTCGAAGCGCTGCTCGCGGCGGCCGGGGGACCAGGCACCACTCTTGCCAAACGGGACAAGACGCTCCTCGAAGTGCTCTACGGGACCGGCGCGCGCATTTCGGAAGCGATAGGCCTCGACATCGACGACATCGACTTTGACGGCGGTTCAGTGCTGTTGAAGGGCAAAGGAAGCAAACAGCGGATCGTCCCCCTGGGCTCATACGCCCGAGATGCGCTCGAAGACTATCTGTTGGTTGCGCGTCCCACCCTGACGTCGGCAAAGGGAAGCGGCCCAGCGGTCTTCCTGAACGCGCGCGGCGGTCGCCTGTCGCGTCAGAGCGCCTGGACTGTCCTCACCAAGGCGGCCGAACGCGCCGGAATCACCACCGATGTCTCGCCGCACACGCTGCGGCACTCTTTTGCGACGCATCTGCTCGACGGCGGCGCCGATGTTCGTGTCGTTCAGGAGTTGCTCGGTCATGCCTCGGTCACGACGACGCAGATCTATACGCTGGTCACCGTCGAGAAGTTACGCGAAATTTTTGCGACGGCCCATCCACGGGCGCGACTGTGAGCGGTAGAGTAGCGCGAGATCGCCGGTCGAATGACAGAGGAATTTTTGTATGAGCCAGGAACTGGGACCAACCGGTCGCCCTACACCGGTTTTCCCGGAACCCAAGCCGCCCAAAGAGCACAATCGGGCCACCGTGATCGCGATGTGCAATCAAAAGGGTGGTGTCGGCAAGACCACGACAGCGATCAACCTTGGGGCAGCACTCGTCGAGACCGGCCGCAAAGTGCTTCTTGTCGACTTCGATCCGCAGGGATCGTTGACGGTCGGACTCGGCTTCAACGCCCACGAACTCCCACAAAGCATTTATCACGTCCTGATGGACCGTGAACTCGGCATCAAGGACATCTTGCTGGAGACTTCGGTCCCGGGTCTTGACCTGATTCCGGCCAACATCGACTTGTCCGCCGCCGAAATGCGTCTCGTCACCGAGGTCGGTCGCGAGCAGGCGCTTGCACGAATCCTGCGGCCGGTGCTCGAGGACTACGACATCATCCTCATCGACTGCCAGCCTTCGCTCGGTCTGTTGACCGTCAATGCGCTCACCGCCGCCAACGGCGTGATCATCCCACTCGAGTGCGAATACTTTGCCCTACGAGGCGTCGCTCTGCTCAAGGAAACCATCGAGAAGGTCCGCGAACGCACCAACTTCGATTTGCGGATCATCGGGCTGCTCGGCACGATGTTCGACGGACGGACACTGCACAGCCGCGAAGTCATCCATACGCTCGTCGAAGGCTGGGGCGACCTGGTGTTCCATTCGGTCATCCGCCGCACCGTGAAGTTCTCCGACTCGACGGTTGCAGGGGAGCCCATCACCGAATACGCAACAACCTCTCCCGGCGCCGAGGCGTATCGACAACTGGCACGAGAGGTTTTGGTCCGATGCCCAGACGCGTAAGTCTGCCCGGAGCCGATGAACTCTTCCGGTCGACGGCCACGCCGAAGACACTTGTTCCGGCAAATCCCGAAGAGCCGGGTTCGTCCAGTGGGCGGGTCAGGCACGACGAGAAGATTACGATTTATGTCACCGCGACGGAACTTCTCGCGGTGGAACAGGCGCGGCTCAAACTGCGCAGCGAACTCGGCAAAAACGTCGACCGCGGCAGAATGGTGCGTGCGGTGTTGGCCCTCGCGCTCGCCGACCTCGACGAACATGGGATGGACAGCGCACTTGCACAAAGGCTGAGGGACCAGTGAGCGTCGCGGACCTCGAGCAGTCCGCGAAGACAGGGTTTTCGGTCAGTCTCAAGAACTTTGAGGGTCCCTTCGACTTGCTTCTCGGGTTGATCTCGAAGCACAAACTCGACGTCACCGAGGTAGCACTGTCCTCCGTCACCAACGAATTCATCGCCTATATCAAGAAGCTCGGCGGTGATCTCGAGAAAACAACCCAGTTCCTCGTCGTCGCGGCGACGCTGCTGGACCTCAAGACGGCAAGACTCTTGCCTCAAGCCGAGGTTGAGGACGAAGAAGACCTCGCACTTCTTGAAGCGCGCGACCTGTTGTTCGCCCGGCTTATGCAATATCGCGCCTTCAAACGTGTCGCCGCGGTCATGGCCACGCGGATGGCCGGCGAACAGAGTCGTTATCCGCGTTCGGTCGGCCTCGAACCGCGATTCGCCCAGTTGTTGCCCGAAGTCCTCATCAGTATCGGGCCAGACGATCTGGCCCAACTGGCCGCCGCGATGTTCGTCCCCAGGATCGAGCCGATCCTGTCGCTTGCCCACCTGCATGCACCGCAAGTGAGCGTGCGTGAGCAGGCCCATCTGCTCATCGACCGGTTACGCCGCGAACCCCACATGACGTTTCGGGCTTTGACCGCCGATGCGCCCGACACCGTCACCAAAGTTGCGCGTTTCCTTGCCATCCTCGAACTTTTCCGCGAAGGAGTGATCTCGTTCGACCAGGCCACGCCGCTGGGCGACTTGCACATCCGTTGGACCGGAACCAACGACGGCGACATCGACGTCGGCGAAGAATTCGACAATCCCGAACTGGCGCTTGCCGCCGAAACTGGAGCCCACGCTGGGCCGAGCAATGCTCCGCTACATGACGAGACGGACGATGACTGAACAACAGCTGCCCACCGGCCCACATGAACTTCAACTCGAGATGCTCGACCTCAAACCCGCCCTCGAAGCGGTGCTCATGGTCGCTGACCAATCGCTGGACCACCTGACTCTTGCCCAGGCGGTCGGTCATCCGCCGATCGATGTTGCCGAGGCTCTTGTCGAGCTTGCGGCGTCGTATGACGAAGAGGGACGCGGTTTCGAACTGCGCAATGTCGCTGGCGGCTGGCGCTACTTCACTCGGGACGAGTTCGCCCCCGCCGTCGAACGCTTTGTGCTCGACGGCCAGCAGGCCAGGCTCACCCAGGCAGCCCTCGAAACCATGGCTGTCGTCGCCTACCGGCAGCCCATCAGCCGTTCGCGGGTGTCTGCCATACGCGGCGTCAACGTCGACGGCGTCATGCGCACGCTTGTCACACGCGGACTGGTCGAGGAGGCCGGTGTCGATCGCGAGAGCGGCGCGATCCTCTATCAGACCAGCAACTATTTCCTCGAACGGATGGGTTTGGCCGCGGTGGGGGACTTGCCCGAACTCGCGCCATTCCTGCCCGAACTGTCCGATATGGATGACGAGCCGGCCGAACAGTTGGCGGCGACGGTCAACGAAATTGCGGACGACGAGTCGTCGAGCAATGCAACCGAAGACGGAGACACCGCGTGAGCGACGAAGGTAGAATCCGCCTGCAGAAGTTTCTTGCTCAATCCGGAGTCGCCAGCAGACGACGATGCGAAGACTTCATGAGTGCGGGCAGGGTCGAGGTCAACGGCGAAATCATCACCCAGATGGGCGCACGGGTCAATCCCCTCACCGATCTCGTCCGCGTCGACGGCAAGCGCCTTCCGCCGCCCTCGGATCATGCCTACCTCGTACTCAACAAGCCGCGCGGCATTGTCAGTTCGATGGCCGACGAGCATGGCCGCCCCGATCTCAGCGGCATCGTCGCGAACCGCGAAGAACGTCTCTTCCACGTCGGCCGACTCGACACGGACACCTCGGGACTCCTCGTACTTACAAACGACGGCGATTTCGCCCAACGGCTCGCCCACCCGTCCTTTGAGATCACCAAGACCTATGTCGCACTTGTCGACGGCACCGTCAGGGACAGCATCGGGCCGCTTCTCAAAAAGGGTGTCATGCTCGACGACGGACAGGCCCAGGTTGATCGGTTCATCGTCAAGGACGTGTCACGGGGTTCGTCACTCGTCGAGCTCGACATCCACATGGGTCGCAACCGCATCGTCAGGCGGATGCTGGCCGAGGTCGGCCATCCGGTCCGCGAATTGACGCGCACCGGATTCGGGCCGATCCACCTCGGCGGTTTGCGATCGGGCGTCATGCGTGAACTTTCCCGCGACGAACTCGGTGGACTTTTCGATAGCGTTGAGTCATGAATGGCGGTCTCCCCGAGCCCGTCCTGATCGTGGGCTGCGGACTCATCGGTACTTCTGTCGCTCTGGCTCTCCGGGAGCAAGCGATCGAGGTCTTCCTCGACGATGCCCGGCCCGCCAATGTCGAAGTCGCGGTGTCACGTGGTGCCGGCAAGCCCGGTCCCGTCGACAATCCCGGGCTGGTTGTCGTCGCGGTGCCACCCTCCTCCGTTGCCGACGCGGTCGCAGCGGCCCTCTCGGCCTGGCCCGACGCGATCGTCACCGACGTTGCCAGTGTCAAAGACAATCTCGGCCGCCGGATTGCCCCACACCCGGGGGCTTCCCGCTATGTGGGCAGTCATCCAATGGCCGGCAGCGAGCGGTCCGGGCCGATGGCCGCCTCGGGCCGATTATTCGAAGGCCGCGCTTGGGCGATCACTGCCGACGAGAACTCCGATCCGCGGGCGGTTGCGGCCGTTCGCGAACTCGCGACCCTCGCCGGCGCAGTGGTCGTGGACATGGACGCCGGCACTCATGACGAAGCCGTCGCGCTGGTGTCACATCTGCCGCATCTTTTGTCGGTCCTTGCGGCCGCACAACTCAACGGCGCGCCGGCCGAACATCTGGCGCTCGCCGGCCCCGGGCTGCGTGACGTCACCCGCATCGCCGGCAGCGACACCGGTTTGTGGCTGGAGATCCTCACGGGAAACGCCACCAAGGTTCGCGCACTGCTGGAAAATGTTCGCGAAGACCTTGACAGCCTGATCGCCGGTCTTGACGATGACACCAACTCCCTCGCCGGCGTTTTGCGACGTGGGCGCGAAGGTACCCGGCTGGTGCCCGGTCGTCACGGTGCGAAAGACGTCGAGATGGCTACCGTCTTCGTCCAGATTCCCGACCAACCGGGTGAGTTGTCCCGATTGTGGGCCCATACGGGAGAATCGGGTATCAACATCGAGGACATTCGCATCGATCACGAGCTCGGCCGCCCGGTCGGCTTGGTTGAGGTCGCCGTAGTTGCACACAACGCCGAGGCGCTCGTCGATGCACTGACCGACCGTGGCTGGTCGGCCTACAGGTAGGAGAATTTGTGGAAATCGCTCTCGTTGTGGCGCTCGACGGACCTTCGGGTTCGGGCAAATCCAGCACGGCACGAGGCGTTGCCGACCGGCTTTCGCTGGCCTTCCTGGACACCGGCGCGATGTACCGCGCGATGACCTGGGCGCTGATCCAACGCGGCATCGACATCAACGATCCCGAAGCAGTGGCCGCGGCGGCCGGCGACATCCACATCGTTTCGGGCACAAACCCGCTCGCTCCCGGTATCGAAGCCGAGGGAGTCGATGTCAGCGGGCCGATACGCAGTGACGAGATCACCGCGGCCGTGAGTGCCGTCGCTGCTGTCCCTCGGGTCCGTGAAATCATGGTCGAACAACAGCGTGCGATCATTGCGGCTTCGCGAGGAATTGTCGTCGAAGGCCGCGACATCGGCTCAGCCGTTGCCCCGAAGGCCGCCGTCAAGATATTCCTCGTCGCCGACTCCGAAGCGCGAGCCACGCGCCGCGCGGCTGAAAATGAAGGCAGCGACCCCGAGGCGACATTGGAAGCCTTGGCGGTACGCGACCACAAAGACTCGACCCGCGCCATCTCACCGCTGAAGAAGGCCGACGGTGCCATCGTCATCGACAGCACGTTTTTGACCCTCGATGACGTGATCGATCAAATTGTCGCCCTGGTCGGCGACGCCCGATGAGCGTCCCGGCACCGCCGCTGACGCCATACGGCAAGGGACTGAAGGAAAGCGGACTCGCGGTCCTGCGAACGGTTCTGGACGGTTATATCCGTCGCCGCTGGGATGTGAATGAGCGGGGCAACGGTCTGGTGCCCGAGGAAGGCCCGGTCATCCTCGCCAGCAACCACATCGGCTGGCTCGACGGCCCGCTGCTCATCGTCACCACTCCGAGGCCGGCCCACGCCTGGGTCAAAAGCGAGATGTTCGAGGGCAAAACGGGACTGCTCATGAAGCTTGCCGGCCAGATCAGTGTGCGGCGGCGTACGACCGACGCGGGCGCTCTGCGTCAAGCGGTGCAGGCGCTGCAAGCAGGTCAAGTAGTCGTCGTCTATCCTGAAGGGACACGTGGTGACGGCGAATTCACCGCAATTGAAGGCGGGGTTGGATATCTCGCACTGGTGACCGGTGCGCCGGTCGTACCAGTGGCAATTTTCGGCACGCGGCAAGCTGGCGAGTCCAGCGGCGCCAAACCCGCAAAAGGCGCGCGGATCGACGTCATGTACGGCGTACCGATCCAGTTCGCGCGACATGACTGGCCGCGCGAAAAAGAAAGCGTGGCCGAGGCCACGCACCTGATCCACGAACACCTGCTGTCGCATTTGGCTGATGTCAGGAAGAAAACCAAACTCGAACTACCGGGAAAGCTTCCCGCTGGAGATAACCATGAATGACAGAATCCCCGTTCTGGCGGTGATCGGTCGACCCAACGTGGGCAAGTCCACGCTGGTCAACCGCATCATCGGCCGCCGTGAAGCGGTGGTCGAGGACATCCCCGGCGTCACCCGCGACCGCGTCTCCTATGACGCGACGTGGAACGGCCGTGAATTCACCGTCGTGGACACCGGCGGTTGGGACCCCGATGCCAAGGGCCTCTCCGAACTGATCACCGCGCAGGCCGAAATTGCGATCAACGTGGCCGACGCGGTGCTGTTCGTCGTGGACGCCACGGTCGGAATCACCGACGCTGACGCCCAGGTCGTCAAACTCCTGCGCAAATCCAATAAGCCTGTCGTGCTGGCCGCCAACAAGGTCGACGATCTGCGCACCGAAGGCGAAGCCGCAGCGTTGTGGAACCTCGGACTCGGCGAGCCGTATGCGGTTTCGGCCCTGCACGGGCGGGGGAGCGGCGACATGCTCGACGCCATCCTCGAAGCCTTGCCCGAGCCACCTCCCGAAGACTTCAACAAGCCGCGGGGCCCGCGCCGTGTCGCCATCGTCGGTAAACCCAACGTCGGCAAGTCGAGTCTGCTCAACCGCCTCGCCGGCGAGGAGCGCGTCGTTGTCAATGATGCCGCCGGAACCACGGTCGACCCGGTCGACGAACTCGTCGAACTCGGCGGCCGCACGTGGCGATTCATCGACACCGCTGGCATCCGCAAACGCGTCAAGGAAGCCTCCGGCCACGAGTATTACGCCAGTCTTCGGACTAATTCGGCGATCGAACGTGCCGAGGTCGCCGTCATGATCATCGACGCCAGCGAAGCCCTGACGGTCCAGGACACCCGCATCATCAACTCGGTCGCCGAGACCGGTCGCGCGCTCGTCATCGCGTTCAACAAGTGGGACCTCGTCGACGAAGAGCGCCAGTACTACCTTGATCGGGAGATCGAGCGCGAACTCGTCCAGGTGCAGTGGGCGCCACGCATCAACATCACGGCCCGCACGGGTTGGCATGTCGATCGGCTCGTTCGTGCCCTCGATGCGGCTTTCGACGGCTGGGAGACGCGCGTACCGACCGGTGAGCTCAACTCCTTCCTCGGCCGCCTCATCGCCGAGCACCCGCACCCCGTTCGTGGCGGCAAACAGGCGAAAATCATGTTCGGCACCCAGGCGTCGACCTCGCCGCCGACTTTCGTCCTCTTCACGACGGGCCTGCTCGAGGCGTCATACGTGCGCTTCGTGGAGCGTCGTCTTCGCGAAACCTATGGCTTCATCGGATCGCCGATCCACATCCAGCAACGACCGCGTGAAAAGCGCAAACGCAAGTAGCGAACCCACCGACCACGATTTGTGCGCTTACGGCTAATTTCCTGTCCAAAAGCGGCCGTGTGGGCACATTTCTCGGTCTGAACGTGGCCGCTTGGCTGCCCGGCGGGTCGCTGCGGTAAGGTTTCGGCTGGTCGTATTTCGGGCTGTAGCGCAGCTTGGTAGCGCACCTGACTGGGGGTCAGGGGGTCGCAGGTTCAAATCCTGTCAGCCCGACCGATTGAAACAGCCTCTGACCTGCGGAAACGCGGGTCGGAGGCTGTTTCCAATTTGAAGTGTTTCGGCCCGGGGTCTCAGGGTCAAATCTTTGCGGGCGGAGCCCGGAATTGGTCGCTGACCGGCGGTGATATCGGTCAGGGTTCGGTGAGCGGGCGGTCTGGGCTCACTCGCCGTTCCCCACTTATTCCCGAAGTATTCGTTGTCGCCTACGGCCAAATGTGCATACGCGAGACTGGGACGACCTGCGGTGATAGCGGGGCGAGCGCATGGACTGTGCTCACATGCTGTTCACCATTTATCGCCGTCGGCGGACTGAGGCTCCAGTCCTCGTGGCGTGGTTGTGGGGGATGGGTGCCGATCAGTCAGGGGGTAGCTGTG
>JACMOZ010000341.1 GCA_014377785.1 Aeromicrobium sp. | reverse complement strand
TTCGCCGATACCGCTCGGCCAGTGAGCCACTTCGTCGGCGCTGATCGCGACGATGGACTTGGCGGTGCGTTCCTCGCTCAGGGTGACGGCGCGCAGGCCTCGGCCGAGCGGAGAGGGCGAATCCGCGGCATCCACAATCGTGCCCCAGGCCTGGCATTCGGCGCAGCGGCCGGCCCATTTCGGGGTGGTCCAACCGCACTCCGTGCAGCGGAAATTCGACTGGAGTCTTGCCATGCTCGACAGCCTAAACGAGGCCGGTGTCACCATCATTCGGCTGGTCATCGCTTGTGGACGCGATCATCCGATCGACGAGGGGGAGGAACGCGGATGCCCATACCCGGTAGCCGCGATCATTGGGGTGGAAGAAGTCGATCGACACCCGGTTGAGTGCGTAAAGCGCCGCACCCTGGCGACGGGTTTTCGCGTATAACGGGGCGACCTCGAAGCCATGCTCAGAAGCGAGCCGATGCACGATTGCATTCGCGGCCCGCACGTTACGCTCCGATGACCCGAGGTAGAACGACGGCATCTCGGCGACGATTGATCCAGCCGGAAGCGAGTCGAAGACCTCCGCGAGCTCGCGAGTGAATCGATCCGGCGCAAAGGTCGGCATGTCGTTGGCTCCGACGGCGACCGTCACGATGTCGGGGGAGAGCCGCCGCAGCGGGGCAAGTTGCAGCGCAATAACCTCCCTGAGGCGAGCGCCTGAGATGCTGAGATTCACCACCTGCACCGAGCGTCCCGTGCGCTGTCGCAGGTGCTGTGCGATCAGGCCGACGTAGCTGCGGCCCGGCTGGCTCGCGCCAACGCCCTGGGCAGCGGAGTCGCCGAGGGCCACGTAAAGCAGCTCGCCGTCCTTGGCGCGCTGCTCCGTCCACCACCGGGCATTGAGATGCAGGGTGCGGGCGAGCCGGTCCGCTCCGCCGCGCTGTCGGCGCAGCACAAGGGAGCGCGCTACGACAACCAGCAGCACGAGGGCGACAACCGCCGCGCTGGTCAGGATCCAGGGCAAGGCGGTCACCTCTCGATTTTATGGTCTACGCGCTACGACCGATGTGGGCCGGGTCTGGCCGTGTACTAAGCTCGTCCCCGGAACCGTGTCCGAGCGGCCGAAGGTGCAACTCTCGAAAAGTTGTGTGGGTGAGAGCCCACCGTGGGTTCAAATCCCACCGGTTCCGCCACAGGAGCTCCTCTAGGAACTCCTCTAAGTACTACCTCAAAAATTAGCGCCCTCCCGGTGGGGAGGGCGCTTTTTTGCGTTTAGGCCAGATGAATGCAGTGCAGATGGGCGATCTCGGGGGGTGAAACTAAAAAAGCACTCCAGCGAACGATGTTGGCGCGCATCTGGCCGCGTTGTATTGTCCGGGAGTGCTGTGAACGGTGACTGATGAAGGTGACGCGACGTCTATGTCGTGTCGGGTGAGTTGGGTCCGGGGTCGTCGAGCGATTGCAGGTATGCCTCGCGACGCTCCTCGCGCTCCACTCTTCGCTTGTCGACATATGGGCGATAGGCGATGCTGAAGTTTCGTTTTTTCTTTGCGGTGCCCCATGCGAGTTTCTTCATGAACGACGAGATCGTTCGGATGTTGAACGCGACGAGCAGGAGTGTGACGAAGACTTGTGCGGCGGCATAGCCGCGGACTTTTCGCCGGGAGGCCGAGCTGAGTCCTTCGAACCCGTTGTCTTTGAGTTGACCGAAGGTTCCCTCGGCGGAGTTGCGCGCGGATGTGAGCAGCTCCTCATGCTCGACGGTTCCGAAGTCTTTGTCCTGCTCGAATTTGATGTAGGCGTGCGCCGGGAACTTGACAGAAGTCTTGGAGCAGATCTCTAGCTTCTCGGACGGCCTGTACTTTGGCTGGACGGCGACCTTCGCCTTCTTTGACGACTTGTTGTGCACGTCGCGGAAGATGCACGTGATCGTCGCGCCGGGCCCGAATGCAGGACACATTTTCTTCACGCTGTTGTCCGCTGCCGGTCGCTCCTTGTTGCGAAGTGCGTACTGTTTGCGCTGCGTGATCCTCAACCGGTAGGTTTCTTCGGTTTCCGTGCCGGCGTTGAAGTCGAGGGTTGCGTTGATGAGGTTTGTTGGCATGCCTGGGCAGTAGTGATTGCCTTCGACCTGCTTTGCTCCGGCGTAGCCGCCTTTGTGGCCGAGTGTGTCGACTCGATAGCGCGTAAGGGGTCTGAAGCCTGTATCAATCGATTGCAGGTGCAACTTTTCGATGTCGGCGTGGGCCCAGTAGTCGTTGTCAGCTGCAGCGTATCCGGGTTCATGACCGCGCCCCACGATGGACTTCATGAGCGAGACGGCTTCGGCGGATACGTCGCGCCCGGGAAGGCTGAAGGTGAGAGCCATGATCAACAGCGGGAAGGGTGTCTTCTCATTCGAATTGTTTGTTACTCGGATTGCGACGTTGGCGGCCCATCCCCATTTCATCTCTCCCGACTTGGCGCCAGGAGCTTCATCACGTTTGTCCGGGCGCATGATGTAGAGACCGGCGAAGACCTCGCCGACCAGTCGGTCTTTGAGTTTCTTATTTCGGGACTTACGTTTGTCACGGTCCTTTGGTCGCTCGAGGAGGTCGAGTTTCGTGGCGAGCTGGAGGGTTTCTTCATCTCGGGCTTTCGTGAAGGAGTTGACGCTCACTGGGGCGATGAAGGTCTGATCGAAGGAGATGTTGACTTTGCGATCGGCTCGTCGAATGGCGCGGCTTTGCATCATGAACGACATTTGAAGAAAGGCGTTTGAGAACCAGTCGAGGCGAGCTTTGCACCGGCGGGCACGGTTCTTGTCGTGATCCCTTATAAGGCATTGGCGTTGATCGAACCCTTGAAGAAAGCGAGGTTGGACATAGGGGTCCATTGGTTCGAGTAGGCGCTGGAAGGCGTTACGACTTGCGTTGTAGAGGTTGTGCATGGCCGCTTCGTCGAGGTAATCGATCCCGTCGGCGGGGAGTCCGAGGTACTCTCGAGCCTCGGCATCGAGGCGGTAAGCGAAAATGTTGGAGACGTTGGTCATCCACATGGACCGCTTCTCGGTGGCCAGGAGTAGGAGCGCAATGAGTATCAGGCGGTCGTCGATGCGGGCGGGCTGGCCGCCTGGGCCTTTGGGGCCGCCGTCTTCCAGCCGCCATGCGGGCAGCAAGTCCAGAACCCCTGTAGCACGTACGCGTTGGTCTGCGACTCGGACTTGCTCCAAGGTGATTGGGGACTCATGATTGCCGCCGGAGCGGAGTTCTTCTCCGGTGAGTCCGAGGTACTCGTCGGCGATGTCGTCTTGGATTACTCCGTACGGATCCCAGTCAACGTCGGCTGCGCTATCGCTGGTGTAGTTGCTTGCTCCTCCGTTGCTGATGCCGCTCATAGTGAAAGCTCCGGCCCGGTGATGGCGGTCAGGTGCTGATCGATTGGGTGAGGCTGCATGGCTCGGACGAAGCTGTCGAGTGAGACAACGGTTGCAAGGCCGGACAGGTGGAGGATGAGGTCGAGGGGAAGACCTTGGTTGAGGAGTCCGACGATCCAGGTGGCGCGCAGTCGTGTCACAGATGGGGTCGGGATGGTGGGCGTATCTATGCCGAACTGATGGATCACGCGCGCGGGGTACTCAGGCAGGCGATAGCCGGTGAATGCCCATTCGTCCGCCGCCCGGTCGCTGAGACCGGTGACGAGCGAGGGGACCCAACGATTTCTGACGGGGATCGTGCGCGGGTGCTTGCCGCTAACGGTGACGGTGGCATGGTGGTCCTCAACTCGGACGTCTCCGACGCGCAGTAGTGCGACCTCCTCTGGTCGAAGTCCAGCTCCCGCGCCCAGTCCGAGGACCAGATGTGCGTTGGCGCGACGAGACTCGGTCGTATGGGCGAGAGCGCTGCCGCGGTGGTGCATCAGTTGGGTGTCTGTGTAGATCGGCGCGATGTGCGATGTTCGCTTCTGTCGAACCGGGTCGACACCGGAGGTGTGAGCGACGAGGCGGGACAACCGTTGCGCGGTGCCGGCACGGTACGTGTCGCTGAGGTTGCGCATCTTCTGTTCGTTGAACATAGCGACGAGATCGAGGCGGAAGACCTCCTCAGCGTCGAGGGCGACGCCGTGGCTCTGCCAGGCCCAGAAAGTGAACCTCGCCGCAGTGCAGAGGTAGTGGCTGGTCACGCCAACGGTTCGCAGGTCAAGTGAGGTAACGGTGTCGCGAACAAATTGGGCGATAGAGGGCCAGGACTCGCCAGCTTCTGGGAGGCGGTAGTTGTCAATGCGTCGCTGCACCGCGAGGATGGGCGCGCTCAACGGGCGTCTCCTGCAGTAGTAGCGGCGAGGGTAGTTGTTGATTCGTAGGGGTTGGTCACGTAATAGGGACATGCGGCGCTGGCATACCGCTCGGACAAGGTAAGACCTTTTTTGTCTTACCTGTCGGTAAGCTTCAGGACTATGACGGATCCTAGCTACAGGCCAAGGGACTATTGCCGCCCGGCGGCAGGTTTCGGTCGTGATGCTGCGGTCTCGTTCAGTGGCACGGCGAAAGCTATGGGGAGCGAGCTGGATCTGCGCCAGGCCGCGAGATTGCACC
>JACMOZ010000340.1 GCA_014377785.1 Aeromicrobium sp. | reverse complement strand
CGGTTGGGCTGACCCCAACGCTTGTCTGAGCTTGGACACCGTCCACCGGTTCGCCGACCCCGAGTACGCCGAGTTGAGTCTGCACATGCGCACCGGAACCCAACCCGGCGCAGTGTTCGACCAGCTCGCATCGCGCGGCCAAATCGTCCTGCACGAGGACGACGCGGCCCGTGCGGTAGCGCTCGCAGGCGAAGCGGCCACCACTGGTGCGCTGGTGGTGACCGACACCCGTGAGCAGGTCGCCGACCTCAATGCCGTCATCCGCGACCGGCTCGTCGCCACCGCTCGAGTCGATGACACCCGGGTTGTGATCACCCAGGCTGGGGAGCGGATCGGCACCGGCGACCGGGTCGCGACCCGCCGCAACGACTACGACCTCGGGATCGCCAACCGCGACACCTGGACCGTCACCAGCATCGACGACGACGGCACACTGCACTTGGCCAGCGGACGTAGCAGCCGGGCCATCCCCTTCAACTACGCCGCCCTGCACGTTGAGCTGGCCTACTGCGCCACCGCCTACGGAGCCCAAGGCGAAACCACCCACACCGCGCACCTGGCACTGGGCGAACACACCGGTGCCGCGTCGGCGTACGTCGCCATGACCCGCGGCCGCCACACCAACACCGCCCACCTGGTCGCCGAGAACATCGAGGACGCTCGCCGCCAGTGGATCGAAGTGTTCAATCGCGACCGTGCCGACCTCGGCCCCGCCCACGCCGCCCGACTGGCCACTGAGGAAGCAGGCAAGTACCTATCGGGCCCGCCGGGGCTGAACCGATACGTGCCCAACGATCGACCTGCCGTCCCGGACCGGGCTCCACGGACCGATGGGCGCCGGACCGACCCGAGAAGCCCCGTCGAGCCACCACCAAGCCCGTGGAAGACACCCGATCGCGGCCCCGGAATCGGCTTCTGAGGCCCGCTCGCGACCGCGATGCGACCCCTGTGAGGGGGAACGTGGCTTGACCTGCGTAAACGCCAACGTTCCCCCTCCCGAAACGGGTCTGAGGTAAGCACGACGGTAAGCACCGCCCGACACGGATTCCGCGACCGACAACAGTCACTGAAAACACCAAAAACAGGTCTGCGCAAGGGTTCTCGCAAACTTTCAGGGGAACGTGCCCTGACCAGCAACAACACCAACGTTCCCCCACCCGAATCTGGGCAAAAGGGAACGAAGTAGGTAACGTTACCCGGTCATTCTGGGGACCATCCACAGTCGTATTCCACCGATTCGAATCAAGGAGAACCGCCCATGAATACCTCAGCACACACCCTGCACCGTGAATTCACCCATGCCGACGACGAACTACTCACCATGCAGGAAGTCGCCGACGTCGTCCGGGTCCCCGTCGCCACCCTGCGCTACTGGCGCCACCTCGGCACCGGCCCACGAAGCTTCCGCATCGGACGAAGCGTCCGCTACTGGCACACCGAAGTCCTCCACTGGCTCGAAAACCAGTCGGGCGATCCACAAGACGAGATCTGACGCTTCTTCGGTGTCGGTAGTCCGATGCATGATGGAAGCCTGAGAGGAGACGACGATGGCTGGAAACGTGGCCAAGAGGCCGAACGGGAAGTGGCGAGCCCGCTACCGCGACGACGCTGACAAGGAGCATGCCCGCCACTTCGACCGCAAGGTCGACGCCCAGCGTTGGCTCGACGAGCAGATTTCGCGTTTGCTCATGGGGACACACGTCGCCCCGCGGCACGCGCGAATCAGCGTGGGGGAGTGGTGCGACACGTGGCTCGACGGCTACCGCGGCAACCGCGCCTCCACGGTCCGTCAGGCGGAGACCCACATCAAGCGCATCAAGGTCGCCTTCGGCTCGATGCCGATCGGGTCGGTGAGACCATCGCACGTCCGCACATGGTGTGCGCAACTCTCCGCCGAAGGCCTGGAGGACTCCTACGTCTACGCGCTCCATGCGCGGCTTGCTCAAGTCTTCGCCGACGCCGTCCACGACGGGCTCGTGGCCAAGTCGCCCTGCTCGCGACGAACATCACCACCGGCAGGCAAGCAACGGCCCTATGTCTGCACCACCGAACAGATGTGGGCACTGCACGACGCGATGCCCGAGCGGCTGCGCGCCGCCGTCTTGCTCGGCGCTCTCGCGGGCCTGCGGGACGCCGAGGCGTGCGGCCTGCGGATCGCCGACATCGATTTCATGCGGGGGATCGTCACGCCAGCAGTTCAGTATCCGGCCGAGCCGCTCAAGACCGAGACATCGAAGTCCGCGCTCCCGCTCCCGCAGAGCTTGGCGCTCGCCTTGTCGGCGCACGTGTCGCGTTGGTCAACCGAGGAGACCGTGCTCGCCAACGAGTGGGGAGACCAGCTCGGCCCCTGGGCGCTGCAACGAGCCATGCGCACCGCACGCGCCAAGGTGGCCGGCCTACCCTCTGGCTTCCGATTCCATGACCTGCGGCACTACCTCGCCAGCATGCTGATCGCGAGCGGGGCCGACGTCAAGGTAGTCCAGGCACGCCTGCGGCACGCGAGCGCGAAGACCACGCTGGACACCTACGCCCACCTGTGGCCCGACTCCGACGAGAGCACTCGCGCCGCGATCGAAGCCGTGATGACGACGAGAGTCGAATCGCTTCAGTCGCCCGATGCCGACTCGCTCTGAGCCTCGGGCCCAGTGGCGAGGACTGCCCGGACCTTGTCAGTGGCCTTCTTCCCGATCTGGTTCTCCAAGGTGTCGAGGATTGCGTCTTCGGTCTTCGGGGAAGCGCCGACGGTCAGCGCGTGGGCCTTCTTCAGTTCCTCCGGATGGTCTGTCGCGAGCCGAACGAGTAGGTCCGCGGCGGTGAGCAACTCGATGCCCCTGTCGGCCAACCACTCCCTTGGGAAGTCACGGACGTTGTCGGTGACGAGGATCGACGCCTTGGCTGACAAGGCTGCGGCAACGACGTGCCGGTCCTTCGAGTCCATGTCGACCTTGTCGACGACCTTGAGGTCGCGCGGGCGCACCGCTACGAGAGCTTGGGGCAAGTATTCGCCGAGTCTGATCTCAAGTTCAGCGGTATCGTCCGCCGACAGTCCGAAGATCTTGACCAAGTTTCGGGACACCTCATCGAGGATCGACTGGCTCCAGTGGACCTGGAACGCGCCGACCTTCGCCGAGTAGACGACGTAGTCGCGAAGCGTGCGGGGGAGCAGAACGTTGGCGTCGGCCAGCGCGACCGACAGACTCAATCGAGTTGCCCCACCCGATTGGCCCACTCGGCGAAGCCGGGGATGTCAGCTTCGCTCTCCTTCTGAAGCCGCTCCCTGACAGCCTGAATCGCCGAGGTCGGGATGCGGTGGTGTCGGCCGACCTTGCGGAACTCGATGCGGCCGGAGTTGATCAACTTCATCAACGTCGGCCGTGACATGTCGAGAAGCCTGGCTGCCTCAGTCGTGGTGAACTCTTCCTTGACAGGAATGACGACCGCACCCACTCCCTGCTCGGCGTCGAGCAGCGCGAGCACCTTCTTGGCGCTCTCGCGGGGGAGGCGCAGGGTCACCTCGATCTCGGCCTTCTCGCTGGCGAGGCCCGTGCGGAGCAGTTGGACGTCCTCGGTGAGTGCCGTGCTCATGTCGCCTCCTGGTGACCGTCGCGCTAAGTGCTCTAAGTGTAACACCCGGCTCAGGGCAACGAATCGTGGCTTTGAGTGCGGCCCATCGTTGAACGTGTTGCGGACTGGATGCGGACTGGGGCAAATGAAGCCGGCCCCTGATTCCGCGTTTCCGCAGGTCAGGGGCCGGTTCGTGGGTGCGACGATCTTAGATGTCGTAGTAGAGCTCGAACTCGTGTGGATGCGGACGCAACTGCACCGGCGCGATCTCCTGGGTGCGCTTGTAGTCGATCCAGGTTGCGATGAGGTCAGGAGTGAACACGTCACCCTGAGTCAGGAACTCGTGATCGGCTTCGAGCGCATCGAGGACGGCACCGAGCGAGGTCGGCACTGAGTCGATCGCGTCGTACTCGTCCGGCGGAAGCTCGTAGATGTTCTTGTCGACCGGAGCGGGCGGTTCGATCTTGTTCTTGATGCCATCGATGCCGGCGAGCAACAACGCCGAGAAGGCGAGGTACGGGTTGGCCGAGGGGTCGGGGCAACGGAACTCGATGCGTTTGGCCTTGGGGTTCGAACCCGTGATCGGGATGCGGACACAAGCCGAGCGGTTGCGTGAGCTGTAGACGAGGGCAATGGGAGCCTCGAAGCCCGGCACCAGACGGTGGTAGGAGTTGACCGACGGGTTGGTGAATGCGAGCAGCGACGGTGCGTGCTTCAGGATGCCGCCGATGTAGTAGCGCGCCATGTCCGACAGCCCGCCGTAGCCTGACTCGTCATAAAACAGCGGCACGCCGTCTTTCCAGATGGACTGGTGGACGTGCATACCCGAACCGTTGTCGCCGAAAATGGGCTTTGGCATGAACGTTGCGGTCTTGCCGGCGGCCCACGCGGTGTTGCGGATGATGTATTTGAACTTCATGACATCGTCGGCAGCCTTGAGCAGCGTGTCGAAACGGTAGTTGATTTCGGCTTGACCGCCGGTGCCGACCTCGGCATGGGCGCGCTCGACCAGAAGGCCAGCGGCTTCGAGGTTCTTGACCATCGTTCCACGCAGATCGGCAAAGTGGTCGGTAGGGGAGACGGGGAAGTAGCCGCCCTTGTAACGCACTTAGTAGCCGCGGTTGCCGACTTCGCTGCCGGTGTTCCAGGCTCCGGCGGCAGAGTCGATGTGATAAAAACTCGAGTTTGCACTGGTCTCGAAGCGCACGCTGTCGAAGACATAGAACTCGGCTTCGGGAGCGAAGGAGGCGGTGTCGCCGATGCCGGTGCTGGCCAGAAATGCCTGTGCCTTGCGGGCAATGTTGCGCGGGTCGCGCGAGTAGGCCTCGCCGGTCAGTGGATCGTGGACGAAGAACTCAATCGCCAGCGTCTTGTGGATACGGAACGTATCGATGTAGGCCGTGCTGACATCAGGGAAGAGTGCCATATCCGATTCGTGGATGGCCTGGAAACCGCGTACCGACGATCCGTCGAACATGAGGCCGTCATCGAAGACTTCGGGGCCAAAGGACGAGACCGGGACGCTGAAATGCTGCTGGATGCCCGGGAGATCGGTGAAGCGCACGTCGATGAACTCGACGCCCTCATCCTTAATGTATTTGAAAAGCTCGTCGGCGTTGCCGAACATGTGGCCTCCTTGGCCGCGCTGGCGGCCCTGATTCGATTGATACGGCAGATTCCAGTGCGGCGCTGCACCGTGACTATGACACTAGAGGGAGGCAGTTTCTCTTCGGTCACCGGATTGTTTCAGCCATGTTACAAAAGCCGGGTACCTCTCTGTAGGCTCTCGGAGTGACTATCGCAGGTTGGCCTCGCCGTATCGGTGCTCTCTTTATCGACTGGTTGATCGCTCTGCTCAGTATTGCCGCTATTACGGGGTCTTCGATCGGTGCCCAGGACGCCAATCCGTTCTGGGCCCTCGGTGCGTTTTTTGTTGAGGTGTCGCTGATCACGGGACTGTTGGGCTATTCGATCGGCAAGCGCGTCACCGGGATCAAGGTCATCCGTCAGGACGGTTCGCCGATCGGTTTCGCACGGGCGGTTCTGCGTACGGCGTTGTTGTGCCTCGTCTTCCCGGCACTCATCAACACCGATCAGCAGCGCGGCTTGCAGGACATCGCCGCCGGATCGATGGTTGTCCGAACGTAGTCAGGTTCGATGGTTGAGCCGTGTCGAAACCCTTGATTTCGAGGCTCGCAAGCTCGCACCTCAACAGGCGGGTGGAACTAGCCGCGCATGGCTTTGCGCGAACCCTTCATGCTGGTCGGCATGGGGCCGTGGGGCATGGGTGCGGCGGGACGCATGGCGTCGAGGGCGCGGAGTTTGGAGATCAGTCCCGTCATCTCGCGCGGCTTGATTTTTTTAGGCAATTTGCGCACGTGCTTAACGAGTTTGGTCAGTCTCACCTCGTCGGCACCGTCACCCACAATGATGCCGATGATCGGCACCTCACCGGCGATGCGGGCATGCTTCTTTTTTTCGGTGGCAAGCAAATTGCGGACCCGGTTGGGGTTGCCCTCGCCGACGAGGATGATTCCGGGGCGGCCCAGAAGTCGATGCACGACATCCTGATTTTTGGTAAATGCCACGGCAGGCTTGAGGTCCCATCCGCGCTTGAGCATCTGGAGCGCCCCGGCAGCGGCGCCCACCTGTCCCTCGACCTGGGCGTAGGCGGCCCGTTCAGCGCGACGACCGAAGATGATCATGGCGGCCAGGAGACCGGTGAGGAGTCCGAACACGACAGCCGTGATGATGCCTAGCGTGCCGCGACCGAAGACAAAATAACCGACGGCGGCAAAAATTCCGCCCACCACGAGGAACCACAGCAGCAGGATCAGGCCAATGTTCTTGTCTGAGCGCTTGGTAATCTTGTAAGCCTGCCGAATCTGGCGCAGACGTCCCTTGGGGGGTTCGGAAACTGGTGTCGACATAGGCCAAGACTACTGTGCGACGGCGCTCGCCGGCTGAGTGGCTTCACGGGCCGCGATTGCCTGCTGGTAGAGGCGGCCGGCGCGATAAGACGAACGGACGAGTGGTCCGGACATGACGCCGACGAAACCGATTTCGTCCGCTTCGTCCTTGAGTTCGACGAATTCCTCGGGCTTGACCCAACGATCCACCGGGTGGTGCCGCTTGGACGGTCGGAGGTATTGGGTGATGGTGATCAGGTCGCAGCCGGCTCCGCGCAGGTCGCGCAATGCTTGTGACACTTCCTCGCGGGTCTCGCCCATACCGAGGATCAGATTGGACTTGGTCACGAGTCCGTAGTCGCGGGCCTGCGTGATGACATCGAGCGAACGGTCATATCGGAACGCCGGGCGGATGCGTTTGAAGATGCGCGGCACGGTCTCCACGTTGTGCGCGAGGACTTCGGGACGCGAATCGAAGACCTGCTCGAGGAGTTCGGGGATGCCGTTGAAGTCGGGGATGAGGTTCTCGACGCCGGTGCCGGGATTGAGTTCGTGGATCTGACGCACGGTCTCGGCGTAAAGCCACGCGCCTCCGTCAGGGAGGTCGTCGCGGGCAACACCGGTGATCGTGGAGTACTTGAGTTTCATTTTCTGCACGGACTCCGCAACCCTGCGGGGTTCATCGCGATCGAGTTCGTCGGGCTTGCCAGTGTCAATCTGGCAGAAGTCGCAACGACGGGTGCATTGTTCACCGCCGATGAGGAACGTCGCCTCGCGGTCTTCCCAGCATTCGAAAATGTTGGGGCAGGCGGCTTCCTGACAGACCGTATGGAGTCCTTCGCCCTTCACCAAGTTCAGGAGTTCGGTGTATTCCGGACCCATCCTGGCCCGGGTTTTGATCCACTCGGGTTTTCTTTCGATCGGAGTTTCGGCATTACGTACTTCGAGGCGGAGCATCTTGCGGCCTTCAGGAACGATAGTCACTTGACCATCGTACGCCGGGGATTGAGGCATCAAAGCACCGCGACCGAAGGGTAGACCGACTGGTCCTCGGCAATGTCTTTGGACTGCTTGTAGTCATTCCAGGCGAGCAGTTCGGCGAGATGCGGCTTGACCACTTCGGATGCTTCACGGGCCGACACATCGCGGCCAAGTTCGGTGCTGAGCGAACTGACGCCGGCATCAGAAATACCACATGGGACGAACGTATCGAACCACGACAAATCGACATTGGCATTGAGTGAGAAGCCGTGCATCGTCACTCCGCGCGACACGCGGATGCCGATGGCGCCGAGTTTGCGTTCAGGCCGAGAGTTATCGCGGGCAAGCCATACGCCCGAACGCCCGGGCACGCGTCCACTCGTGATGCCGAGGTCGGCTACTGCACGGATCAGGGCTTCCTCGACGCGGCGTACGTAGTCGACGACCAGGACGTGCGAGGGGAGTCTCGTGATGGGGTAGCCGACGAGTTGCCCGGGGCCGTGGAACGTGATCTTGCCGCCGCGATCGACATCGATGACGGGCACGCCGGCTGCCGGCCGCTCAAAGGCTTCGGTGCGCTTGCCCGCGGTGTATACGGCTGGGTGTTCGAGGAAAAGGGCCGTATCGCTGATCTCATCGGCCACGCGCTGGGCATGGACTTCGCGTTGAAGTTGCCAAGCCTCGACGTAGTCGAGCGCGCGGTTGTCGTACCAATCCTCTTGGAACTGAAGTGTCTTTTCGGTCAAGTTGCTCACCGCTCCAGCCTAACCCGCCCCTCCTGTGGACAACGAAGGGCCGCTTCGGCCAATGAGCGGGCACAGTAGGCGCATGGATTGGCTTGTAATTTTTGCGATGGTGATGCTGTCCCACGCGGTGTCCGGACCGGCGGAGGATCGGTGGCCGGCAGTTCTCGACGGTCTTGACGCGATCAGATCACAGGCCTTCGAGGAGGGCCGGTCCGATGACTTGGCGTTGGTCTACCCCGAAGGTTCCTTGCTGCTGCAGCGGGACAAGGCGCTGTTGGCTTCCTATGCGAGCCGCGGCGTCGACATCGAGCGTATGCAGATGCGACTTATCGGCTCCCACGTGACGTCGGTGAGCCCACGGCGAGTCACGATGGACGTCACCGATCAGTTGGTTGAAGCCAGGATCAGGTTGTCCGATGCCACGGTGCGCGATTTGCCGAGAGACCGGCCGACACGCCGGATCGTCGAGTTGACCCTGACTGGACGGGGTTGGCGGATCAGCGCAGTGCGGCAGCAATAGCCGAGGCGAGGTCGGGCTCGGCAAAGCCAAATCCCTCCGTCTCGAGGTGGGCCGGGATGATCCGCAGCGAGCCGAGAAGCTCGCCTGCCAGCGGGCCGAGGGCAGCCTTCATCGCAAAGCCCGGCACCCGCATGAAGGTGGTGCGTTTGAGTGCCTTGCCGAGTCGGCGGGTGAATTCGGCGTTGGTCGCCGGATTGGGGTTCGCGAAGTTGAACGGCCCCGACGTGGATTCGTTGTCGAGGAGGAACGTGATTCCACGGATCCAGTCGTTTCGTGAGATCACCGAGAAGTACTGGTCACCCGAGGAGAGTTTGCCGCCGAGACCGAGCTTGTAGATCGGCAACAGTGTCTTCAACGTACCGCCATCTTTGTGGAGAACCAGAGAGGTTCGGACCTTGCAGACGCGCGCTCCCGAATCGCTTGCCGGATTTGTCGCGTTCTCCCAGTCATGTGTGACATCGGCCAGGAAGCCGTCACCTCGCGTGCTCTGTTCGGTCAGCTCCTCGGCGCCGCGGTCGCTGCCGTAGTAGGACATACCCGAAGCGGAAATGAAGACGGGCGGCTTGGGGGCGGCAGCGATGGCCTCAGACAGCGTCAGCGTGCAGGACACTCGCGAATCGTGAATTTTTCCGCGGTATGAGTCTGTCCACGGCCAATGTGCCACCGGCGCGCCGGACAGGTTGACAACCGCATCTGCACGGTCGATGAGGACCTGGTCGATCCGGCCGGTTGCCGGATCCCACGACGATGACTCATCACCCGGTGAGCCCGAGCGAACCAGCCGGGTCACTTGATGACCTTGGTCGCGCAAATGCGCGATGAGAGGCCCACCGAGAAAACCCGAAGCTCCGCCGATGACGATGCGCATCGGTTTCTAGTTACCGAGTTCTGCGTCGAAGGCCGCACCCTCAAGGCGTTCCTTGATGTTGGTGAGGAAACGGGCGGCATCGGCGCCGTCAACGATACGGTGATCGTAGGTGAGCGCGAGGTAGATCATGTCACGGACTGCGATGCTCTCACCGATGTTCGGGTCTTCGATCACGATTGGCCGCTTGACGACCGCGCCGGTGCCCAGGATGGCGACTTGCGGCTGATTGATGATCGGTGTGTCGAACAGTGCGCCGCGACTACCGGTATTGGTGATCGTGAACGTGCCGCCGGACAATTCGTCTGGGACAACCTTGTTGTTGCGGGTGCGATCGGCCACGTCGGCGATCTTGCGAGCCAGCCCGGCGATCGACAAGTCTCCGGCGTCCTTGATGACAGGGACGAGGAGTCCCCGCTCGGTGTCGACGGCGATGCCGAGGTGCTCACCTGCCGGGTAGGTGACCGTGCCGGCTTCGATATCGAGTGAGGCGTTGACTTGTGGATAGGTCTTGAGCGCTTCCACGGTGGCCTTGGCGAAGAACGGCAGGAATGACAACTTGACGCCTTCACGTTCGGCGAAAGCGGCCTTGTGGCGATTGCGCAGGCGGGCGATCTCGGTGACGTCGACTTCAAGGACGGTGGTCAGCTGGGCCGAGATCTGAAGCGATTCGACCATCCGGGTGGCGATGGTCTTGCGCAGGCGCGAAAGCTTTTCGGTCTTGCCGCGCAGCGGGGAGACCTCTGCGGCCGCAGTGGTCGCCGCTGCCGGAGTTTGGGCGGACGGCTCTTTTTTGGAAGATGCGGCGTCGAGGACATCTTGCTTGCGGATGCGTCCACCGACACCGGTGCCGGTGATGGCGGCCAGGTCGACGCCATGCTGCTTGGCGAGCTTACGGACGATCGGCGTCACGTAGGAGTCGCCCGATGAATTCGATGCCGCAGGAGTTTCGGCCGGAGCCGCCGCGGGTGCCGGAGCCGCCGCGGGTGCCGGAGCCGGCGAGGCTGCGGGAGCAGGTGCGGGTACCGGTGCGGCGACGGGAGCCGGCGCAGGAGTGGAAGTCGGTGCTGGAGTCGGTGCCGCGACGGGAGCCGGTGCTGGAGTGGGTTCGGGCGCAGCTGCCGACTCGGGGGCGGGAGCAGCTTCGGCGGCCGGTGTGGCACCTTCGGCACCGATGACGGCGAGTTCGGCACCGATCTCCACGGTTTCATCCTCGGCGACCTTGATCTCCAGGAGTTTGCCGGCAACCGGTGAGGGGATCTCGGTGTCGACCTTGTCGGTCGAGATCTCAAGCAGCGGCTCATCGACCGCGACGTCATCGCCGACCGCCTTGAGCCAACGGGTCACGGTTCCTTCGGTCACGCTTTCGCCCAATGCGGGCAGGGTCACCGTAACCCCCGACGACGGTGTGCTCTCGGCAGTAGGTGCCGCTGGAGCTTCTTCGGCAGGAGCAGGAGCTTCGGCGACGGGTGCCGCTGGAGCTTCTTTGGCAGGAGCAGGAGCTTCGGCGACGGGTGCCGCTGGAGCTCCTTCGGCAGGAGCAGGAGTCTCCGCGGCGGGCGGTGCTGGAGCTTCTTTGGCAGGAGCAGGAGCCTCCGCGGCGGCAGGTGCCGCTGGAGCTTCTTCGGCTACTGGGGCCTCGGCCGCGGGCACGGCGCTTTCGCCTTCCTCACCGATGACGGCGAGTTCGGCGCCGATCTCGATCGTGTCGTCTTCTTGCACCTTGATTTCAAGGAGGACGCCGGCAACGGGCGAAGGGATCTCGGTGTCGACCTTGTCGGTCGAGATCTCGAGCAGCGGCTCGTCCATGGCGACCGCCTCGCCGACCTGTTTGAGCCAACGGGTTACCGTTCCCTCGGTGACGCTTTCACCGAGGGCGGGAAGGGTGACAGTCGTTGCCATGGTGACCTCTGGATTTCTCAGGCGTGGGTGTGGAGTGGTTTGCCGGCGAGGGCCAGGGAGGCTTCGCCAAGAGCTTCGGTTTGCGTCGGGTGAGGGTGGATGAATTGGGCAACATCCTCGGGGAAGGCTTCCCAATTGACGATGAGGGAGGCTTCGCCGACCTGTTCACCGAAACGGGCGCCGATCATGTGCACGCCGACGATCGGGCCATCCTTCTCGCGCACCAGTTTGACGAGCCCGGCCGTCTGCAGGATCTGGCTCTTGCCGTTGCCGCCGAGATTGTATTCGTAGGTGTCGACGTCGCCATACTTTTCGCGAGCCTGGGCTTCGGTGAGACCGACCGAAGCGATTTCAGGATCGCAATAGGTGACGCGCGGAATGCCCGAGTCAATGACCGGCATCGGCTTGAGGCCCGCAATTTCTTCGGCAACGAAGATTCCGTGGGCGAACCCGCGGTGAGCAAGCTGGAGGCCGGGGACGAGGTCGCCGACGGCGAAGATGCCGGCCACGTTGGTGGCGAGACGTTTGTTGGCGATGACCCAACCGCGATCTACGGTGATGCCTTGTTCCTCATAGCCCATGTTCGCCGAGTTGGGGCCGCGGCCGACAGCGACGAGAACGAGTTCGGTGTCGAGCGTTTCGCCCGATTCGAGCGAGACCTTGACTCCGCTGTCGGTCTGCTCGACGCCGGTGAACTTTGTGCCGGTTTTGAAGTTGATCTTGCGTTTGCGAAAGGCGCGTTCGAGTTGCTTGGACAGCACGGGGTCTTCCAGCGGGACCAGAGTCGGGAGTGCCTCGACAATCGTGACGTCGGCACCGAAGGACTTCCATACTGACGCGAACTCCACACCGATGACACTGCCGCCGATGATGACGACGGCTTTGGGCACTTCGCTCATGCCGACGGCTTCGTTGCTTGTGATGACGCGGCCGCCGATCTCGAGTCCGGGAAGCGTGCGGGCGTATGAACCGGTGGCCAGGACCACATTCTTGCCGGTGTAGCGCTCGCCGTTGACCTCAACAGTTCCCCCGCCCTCAGGCGCAGTGGCGACGAGTTTTCCTTCGCCTTCGACGACCGTGATGCCGGCGCTCTTGATCACGCCCTGCAGCCCTTTGTAAAGGCGGCTGATGATGCCGTCTTTGAAGGCATTGACCTTCGCCATATCGATGCCTTCGAACGTGGCCTTGACGCCGAACACGTCGCTTTCACGTGCGGCATCGGCGACTTCGGCCGAATGCAAGAGTGCTTTCGTGGGGATACAGCCGTTGTGGAGGCACGTGCCACCGAGTTTGCCCTTTTCGATGAGGGCCACGCTCTTACCCAGTTGGGCCGCTCGTAAAGCGCAGGCATAACCGCCGCTGCCGCCGCCGAGAATCACGATGTCAAAGTTGTTGCTGGCGCCGTCCGCCACTTAGGCCTCCCGTGTCAAATGCGTACGCCGTTCATCTTGTCACTCGCGTCAAGGCGGACGTGACTGGGGTGACGCGCCGTGTTGATGTTTGGCTTCGCCGCTCACAGGCGTCAGGCACACTTGTTCCTATGGGGAACTTCTGGCGCCGAAAGAATGCGCGCACCGATGGCGGCGCAGTCGTCTCTGATCGCGATTCGACCAAAGCCGACATGAAGCAATTGCGTGAGTTCACCGCATCGCGCAAAGGCGTTGAGGCGTTCGTCGAACCGAAAACGTCCGTCACGCAGACCACGATGCTCCTGGTTGCTTCCGACGGTGAGTCGACGCGTCGCCGGGTGTCTTCGCCCGAAGCGGCCGCCGCACTTGCCAAGAAGCTCGGAATTCCCTGCTATGACACCAACCGGGTGGGCTATCCGCAGCGGATGCGCGACTACAACGTACGAACGTCGCAAAGTCAGCGAACCGCGACGGCGGCGAATCGGGACAAGGCGGCTCATTCGCCCAAGGCCAAGTCGCCGAAGGAGATGGCCGCCCTGATGACCCTCGAATCGATCGCCGGCGCCGATCCGCTGCCCGACAATCCGGGCAAGGACGATGTCGAACGATTGTGGAAACGCGCTCGGGCGGCGGCTCACCCCGACCGCCGGGCCGGAGACCGCTCGCAATGGGATCGGGTCGAAGAGTCCGCGCGGGCGCTGGGCCTCGTAGAGAACTAGCTGCTGCCGCACCACCCGAGTCCGACGAAGCTTGAGGGTTTTGGGTTGCGATTGCTACCTCAATGCCTCAAGATCGGTCGGTCGAGCGCTTCGCCCTCGTGGACATAATCGGCAACCAGTCCGGCAGTCGCACGCTTCGATCCGTTGATTATCCCGTCGAGGAATTCATCGGCCATCTCCGCTGAGTCACCGAATCGTTCGGTCGGAGGCAGTTCGTCGGAGAACTCCCGATGAGCTTCGACGTACGACGCCCACAGTCGTCGTGAGGACTCCGTGTCGATCGGTTTGACGCTCAACCCTCGGACAGTTCCGTGGCCAGTTGTACGAGGGTGCGGACGCTCGTGCCGGTGCCGCCGACCGGCGTGTAGTCATAAGCGCTGCCCTCGTTGAAGGACGGCCCGGCGATGTCGAGGTGTGCCCAGGGGAGTTCGCCGACGAATTCGCGCAAGAACGCGGCAGCGAACAGCGTGCCGCCATAAGGCTTCGGGTTGTGCTGGCGGAGATCGGCGATGCTCGAGGACCTGACGACGGACTTCATTTCCTCGGTGATCGGCAACGGCCACATCGACTCGCCAGCAGTGTGTGAAGCGGCGAAGACCTGTTCGGAGAGTTCGTCGTCGTTGCTGAGGATCCCCGCGGTCCGTAAACCGAGGGCAACCATGCAGGCGCCGGTCAGGGTGGCCACGTCGACGATCAGGTCGGGCGTGGATTCGGCCGCGAGGGCAAGACCGTCGGCCAGGACGAGTCGTCCCTCGGCATCGGTGTTGTGCACCTCGACGGTCTGGCCGTCGCGCATGGTCAGTACGTCGCCGGGGCGGGTCGCCGAACCGCTGGGCATGTTTTCGGCGAGACAAGCAAAGGCAGTGACCTGAATGGGAAGACCGAGTTGGGCGATCGCCACGATGGCCGCGACGATGGCGGCGGCACCGGCCATGTCGAGTTTCATGGTCTGCATGGAAGCGCCGGGTTTGATCGAGAGTCCGCCCGAGTCGAAGGTGATGCCCTTGCCGACGAGGGCGAGATGTTTTGTCGCCCCGGTCGGCGTGTACGTGAGTTTCACCAGTCGCGGGGGAGCGTCCGAACCCTGGCCGACACCGAGGATGCCGCCGCATTTTTCTTTGGCGAGTCGCTTTTCATCCCAGACCTCGGCCTTGACTGCGGCGGGGACATACTCGCTGATCTGGCGTGCGAACTCGGGTGGACGCAGGTCGCCGGGAGGGCTGTTGACCCAGTCGCGGGTCTGGTTGACTGCTGCTGCGATGGTCGCCGCACGATCGAGGGCCTTGGCAGTGGTTGTCTTGCGGGCGAAGGCGGTGAGGATGACGGCGTTCTTGACCACCATTGCCGCCTTGACGCCCTTCTTCTTGGTCTTGTAACGGTCGAAGTCGTAGGTGCCGAGGTTAATGCCTTCGGCGATGGCTGCAACTTCGTCGACGCCGGCCGGGTGAAGGGCGACGGCAAGGGTGGAAGCGCCCTTGGCGGCCTTGACTCCACGGGCGGCGGCGCGGCGCAAGTCCTCGCCGGTGGGGGTCTCCGGCAGGCCGACCGCCACGATCAACGGTGCATTGACGGCGCCACCGGAGGGAAACACGGTGACCTGTCCGTCGTCGCCGGTGAAGTTGAGGAGCGCGAGCTGATCGGCGAACTCCCCGGCGTCGTCATCGTTGCGGATACCGAGAACAAGTGCATCGGCGCGAGTCGTGGTTGGGCTGGCGGAACTGACTGTCAATTCGGGCATGACCTCACTCTAACCGCGGGCGATGGCTCTCTTTATCCGGTACGAGGAGCCGGTATAGGTTGGCCGCCATGGACTTGCTGCACTCACCCCTTCACGATCGTCACGTCGAACTGGGCGCCAAACTTGCCGAATTCGGCGGTTGGGACATGCCCCTGGAGTATGCCGGCGGGGGGGTGCTGGCCGAACACAAGGCGGTGCGCGAAGCGGTCGGACTGTTCGACGTCAGCCACCTGGGCAAGGCGCTCGTACGCGGGACCGGCGCGGCCGATTTTCTCAACGACTGCCTGACGAACGACCTGCGAAAGATCGCGACCGGCCAAGCGCAATACACGTTGTGTTGTGATGAAGGCGGTGGCACTGTCGACGATCTGATCGCCTATCTGCGAAGTGAATTCGAAGTCTTCCTCATCCCCAATGCGGCCAACACGGCTGACGTCGTGACGAGGCTTCAGGCCAAGGCGCCCGAAGGCATCGAGGTCATCAATCAGCACCGGGATTTCGCGATCCTTGCAGTGCAGGGCCCGTTGAGCGACGAAGTCGTCCGAGCCCTCGGATTGCCAACTGAACACGACTACATGTCATTCGCCGAGGGAGAGATCGCCGGGCAGAAGTTGACAGTATGCCGTACCGGCTACACCGGCGAACGGGGTTACGAACTCGTCATCCCGAGCGCCGGGGCAATTGCCGTCTGGGACGCCGTGATGACGGCCGGATCGACATTTGGGATCCGGGCATGCGGACTCGGAGCGCGGGACACGTTGCGGACCGAAATGGGTTATCCGCTGCACGGCCACGAATTGTCGCTGGAGATCAGCCCGGTCATGGCGCGTGCCGGTTGGGCCGTGGGCTGGAAGAAAGCCGCATTCTGGGGCAAGGAGGCGTTGGAGAAACAGCGTGCCGAAAAGACTGTGCGCACCCTTCGCGGACTGACCGCTCAGGGCCGCGGCATCCCGCGTCCGGGCATGACAGTCAACGGCGAAGCCGGTGCAGAACTCGGCGAAGTCACTTCCGGCACCTTTTCACCGACGCTGCGCCAGGGCATTGCTCTCGCCCTGCTCGATCCCGGCGTGGAGGTCGGCACTACCGTGACGGTCGACGTTCGCGGCCGCAGCGAAGCGTTCACGGTGACCAAACCCCCGTTTGTCGAAGCCTCAACGAGAAAGGCATGACCATGGCCTGGACCTGGAAACTCGAAACCGCCGACGCAAAAGTGGTTGGCACCTCGGAAGAGTTCGAAAGCCGCAGCGATGCCGAGTCCTGGGTCGGCGAGTCCTTTGCCGATCTGGTCGGCGATGGAGTCGACCAGGTGCGCCTTTTCGAGGATGACAAAGAGGTGTACGGGCCGATGAGCCTGCACGCAGGTTAGCTAGCTCGGGCGGACCTTCATGGTCTGCTCCTGGGTGAGCGCGGGGTCACTGACGACCAGATCGCCGAGCGCTTCGTCGATTGCCTTGAGCGTTTCGGCGTCGAGTTTCACGCCGGACGCCTTGACGTTTTCGGTCACTTGTTCGGGACGCGAAGCACCGATGATTGCCGCCGAGACGTTGGAGTTCTGCAATACCCAGGCGACGGCGAGTTGCGCCATCGACAATCCCGAATCGGCGGCGATCGGCTCAAGTTTCGCGACGCGTTCGAGGGTTTCGTCGGTCAGGAAGCGCTTGATGAAATCGGCGCCGCTCTTTTCGTCGGTGCCGCGTGAACCGGCGGGCAGCGGCTGACCGGGCTTGTACTTGCCGCTGAGGACGCCTTGCGCGACCGGCGACCAGACGATCTGGCCGATGCCGAGTTCTTCGCTTGTCGGGACGACGTCGCCCTCGATGACTCGCCATAGCATCGAATACTGCGGTTGACTCGAAACGAACGGGACGTGAAGTTCGCGAGCGAGCCGGTGGCCTTCGCGGATCTGATCGGCAGTCCATTCCGAGACGCCTATATAGAGCGCCTTGCCGGACTTCACGACATCGGCGAACGCCTCCATCGTCTCCTCGAGCGGCGTTGCGACGTCGTATCGGTGGGCTTGGTAGAGATCGACGTAGTCGGTCTGCAATCGCTCCAGCGAACCGTCGATCGATTCCATTATGTGTTTGCGGGACAGCCCTGAATCGTTGTGGCCGCGCTTGTTGGTGGGCCAGTAGACCTTCGTGAAGATCTCGAGGTCCTGACGCGGTTGCCCCTTGAGCGCTCGGCCGAGGACCGATTCAGCCTTCGTGTTGGCGTAAGCATCAGCGGTGTCGAAGGTAGTGATGCCCTCGTCGAGCGCTCGCCTGACACAGGCGTTGGCGGCATCCTCCTCGACCTGGGAACCATGCGTAATCCAGTTTCCATACGCGATTTCGGAGATCTTGAGTCCACTGTTGCCGAGCTGACGAAATTCCATGTCGTCACTGTATGACGCGGGCCAAACCGGTCCCGGAGCACCTCAGTTGTCAGTAGCGGTCTTTGAGAGTTTCGCCGCGCTTGACCTGGGGCTTCGGCATCCGGAAACGTCGGAGCTGAGTAGTCCTCAACAGCGAGTACGGGAGACAACCACGGGTGGCGCCGGGCTCGAACCGCGCCTTGAGCTCTTTGCGAAGTCCGCGGAGCAGAACGATTTCGTCGACGATGGTGGCAAGGATGGTGGCCGACCAGAGCGCGACGACAGCGAGTTGCGCCCAGGGGCGGTTGACGAAGCTGAACAGCAGAATGACTATCAGAATCGGCAGCAGGAACTCAGCCATGTTGAAACGGCGGTCGATGTAGTCGCGGCAAAAGCGGCGAACGGATCCTTGCTCGCGCAACGGGAGATATCGGTCGTCTCCGTCGCCACGCATTGCGTCACGAGTGCGACCGCGGGCGACATCGCGAGCTACTTTCTGCTTCTTTGTCTGCTCTTTACGCGAAACGGCTGTCTTCATTTGCTTCTTGCGGGCGGCTTCGGCGTCCTTGCGGGACGGCGTTGCACGCCCCTTGCCTGATGTCCCGGCTGAGTTGTCTACCACCCGGATTACCCTACCCGTAGGCTTGTGAGCATGAGCACTTGGAAGCGACTGACGCAAATCTTCCGCTCCCGTCAAAAACGGGACGACGGTGATATTGAGGCGCTCAAAGAACGGCTGGATGAAAGTTATCGCTCGCAACTCGCTTTGCTTCAGCAAGTACGCCGTGGAGTCGCCGACGTTGCCACCAGTCGCAAACGAGTCGAGCTGCAAATCAACCAACTCAATCAGCAAGGCGCTGAGCTGGACAAGGTCGCACGCGCTGCCGTTGCCGATGGTGATGACGATGCGGCCAGGGCCGCCCTTACCCGCAAAGTGACGCTCGACAAGGCGGTCGTCGGCCTCGATTCCCAACATGTGGGCCTCAAGATCGAAGAAGAAAAGCTCGAAGATTCAGCGCAGCAGATTCAGATCAGGATCGAAGAGTTCCGCCTCCGCAAAGACACGTTGTCGGCCCGCCATACCGCTGCTGCCGCCCGCGCCGAAATCAACAGCGCGACAACAGGCATTTCCTCGCAAATGGGTGAAGTCGGCCAGGCCGTCAAGGCGGCCGAACAGCACACTCGCGAACTCGAAGCCCACGCCGACGCCGTCGACGAACTCGTCCGCGAAGGCGTCATCAGCGGCCCGGGCCAGGATCCGCATACGACCGAGGCCTTCGACCGGCAATTCGAGGATCTCAGCAATCCAGCCAACATCGATGGGCCCGATATCGACCGGCAGCTCGACGCCTTGAAAGCGGGCTCAACTTCTGGAGAAGAACATGGCCAAGACAAGATTTAGGAGCGATCGGGGTCTCACGGCGCGAATGGGCGCGGTCGGCTTCGGCCTCGGTGCGTTGTATGTCGTTTTCGGTGTCGTGCTGATCAACTACACGGGTGCCGCCTTTGGCGTGGTCATTGTTGTCGGCATGGCCTGGGGACAGTGGTATTTCTCCGACAAGCTGGCGCTCAGGTCGATCGGCGGCCGCGAAGTCACGCCCGAGCAGGCGCCCGAACTCCACGGCATGGTCGACCGTCTTTGCGCGCTGGCAGATATGCCGAAGCCGCGCGTTGCGGTCGCCGACATCGACATGCCCAACGCCTTCGCCACCGGACGTTCGCCCAGCCATGCGGTTATCTGCGTGACGACCGGAATCATGCAGCGTCTCGACGCCGAGGAGCTCGAAGGCGTGTTGTCGCACGAACTCGCGCACGTCGCCAACCGCGATGTCTCGGTCATGACGGTCGCCTCGTCGCTCGGTCTTCTCGCTGGTTTCATTACCCGGTGGGGCATGTTTTTCGGCGGTGGCCGCAACAGGAACAACAACAGCGGGCCAGGATTCCTGGTGGTGTTCCTCGTCAGCATTGTCGTCTACGCGATCAGCTTCCTGCTGACTCGGACGCTTTCGCGTTATCGCGAACTCAGTGCCGACCGATGCGGTGCCTATCTCACCGGCAAACCGTCGAAGTTATCCTCTGCGCTGGTCAAGATTTCCGGCGACATGGCACGCATTCCGAACCGGGACCTTCGTCAAGCCGAGGGCCTCAACGCGTTCTTTTTCGCGCCGGCGATCAACAGGGAGTCGATCGGCGCCCTCATGTCGACGCACCCCCCGCTCGAGAAGCGACTCGACCAGCTCGCCAGGGTGTCCGCAGACTTGTCAGAGCAAGCCTGAGAATGGGACTTTTCGACTCGATTCTGGGGCGCAGCAAGCCGGCCAAGGCCAACTTGGACGTGCTTTTCTCGGTGCCCCAGGCAGCGTTGACACTGCAGGCCAACGGTTTCGTCTTCGCCGGTTCCGGCGCCGTATGTTACCGACCCAATGAGGGTGCGGCGTTCTCCAAAACCGAGGACGACGCCGAGGAGCTCCTGAATGCCGATGAGGGCCCCGATGTCGAACGCTTCGACGACCGTTTCGGCTTCCGGTGGCTCACGCTGGTCCATCAGACAGACGATGTGGCCGGAATGGTCACCGACCTTCATGCGGTCAATTCCTCCCTTACCGACGCGGGTTTCGGTCAGGCGCTGTTGTGTTCCACGGTCAACTTCACGACGGCCGACAATACGCCGTTTGCGATCGTCTACCTCTACAAACGCGGGACGTTTTATCCATTCGCGCCATTGCCCGGCGACAAACGCGACAACGCCCTCGAATTGCAGTTGCGTGGAATCGTCGCCGCAGACATACCGATCGAGGCCGAACTCGGTCGTTGGCTGGCCATCTGGGGCGCACCCGGCCTGTGAAAGATGCGGTTGAGGCGGGTTAGATTGTTTCCGTGACTTTCGACTCCCTTTCAACTGACCAGATCACTACCATTTTTGAAGAGCAAACAGCCGCATACCGGACGTTGCAGAACGCCGGCCTCGCGCTGGACCTGACTCGCGGGAAGCCCTCCGCGGAGCAACTGGATCTCTCGAACGAGCTCCTCACGCTGCCTGGTGCGGGGGAATTCAGGGACGCCGCCGGTGTCGACACGCGCAATTATGGAGGTCTCAACGGATTGCGCGAATTGCGCGAAATCTTCGGTAAGATCATGCAGGTCCCGGCCGACCAGGTCATCGCCGGCGAGAACGCCAGCCTTGCAATGATGCATGACACGCTCGTCCACGCATTGCTCCACGGCATGCCGGACTCGCCACGACCGTGGGGCAAAGAGGAAACTGTCAAATTCATCTGCCCGGTTCCCGGATATGACCGCCATTTTGCGTTGTGCCAGCAATTCGGCATCGAGATGATCCCGGTCGAACTTCACCAGGACGGCCCCGACATGGAAGAGGTCCGCGCCCTTGTTACCGACCCGCAGGTCAAGGGCATCTGGATCGTTCCGACGTATGCCAATCCCTCGGGCGCCATCGTCAACGAGGCAATCGCCGCCGAGCTCGCGGCCATGGACACAGCCGCGCCGGATTTCCGCATCATGTGGGACAACGCCTATGCGGTGCACCACCTGACCGACGAGCAGACCAAGACCGCGGACATTCTGGGGCTGGCCATTGCCTCCGGCCATCCGAATCGCCCGCTGTTGTTTGCGTCGACCTCCAAGGTGACGTTCGCCGGCTCGGGTGTGTGTTTCATGGGAGGGTCAACTGAGAATATCGAGTGGTACCTCCGCCACCTCGCCAAACGCACGATCGGCCCCGACAAGATCAACCAATTGCGGCACTCGCTCTTCCTGATCGATGTTGACGGAGTGCACGCGCTCATGGACAAGCACCGCGCCATTCTGGCCCCGAAGTTCAAGATCGTGACCTCGACCCTCAAATCCCGGCTCGGCCCCTACGGAGTTGGTTCCTGGACTGACCCCAAGGGTGGCTATTTCGTCAGTTTGAATGTGCCCGACGGCACCGCCGACCGGGTCGTCCGACTCGCCGGCGAGGTCGGCATCGCGATGACTCCTGCCGGCGCTTCCTACCCCTATGGCGACGACCCCAACGACCGCAATATCCGGATCGCGCCGACGTTCCCGTCGCCGGCGGACCTCGCTGTGGCGATCGACGGCCTTGCCACCTGCGTGCTCCTTGCAGCCGCCGAGCAAGCTCTCGCCAACTGAGTTGACCAACTACGGAGTTCGTGACCACAAGCGGAGGATGACATGCGGGTATTGATTGCGCCGGACAAGTTTGCGGGGACATTGACGGCACCCGAAGCGGCTCGGGCGATTGCCGAGGGCTGGCATCTTTGTAAACCCGACGACGTCCTTACTCTTGCGCCCATGGCCGACGGCGGACCTGGCTTTGTCGACGTACTCGCCGAATCGCTCGGGGGCCAAATCCTGGCGGCGACCGTTCATGGGCCGTTGGGCGTCGAGGTGCCACTGTCGATGCTGAAAGTCGGCGCGACGGTCTACATCGAGACGGCCCAGGCCTGCGGGATCGACCTGGTGTCCGAGCGAAAACCCATTCACGCAACGACTTACGGGGTGGGAGAGGCGATCCACGCCGCGCTTGATGCCGGCGCCGACCGGATCGTCCTGGGTCTCGGAGGGAGCGCGACCAATGATGGCGGCGCGGGGATGCTCGGGGCCCTCGGAGCAGAAGCCAACGTGCCGCTCGATCGCGGACCGGGGAGTCTTGCCGGCATTGTCGACTGCGATCTGTCCGCCGTGCGTCAACGCCTCGGTGGTACCGAACTCGTCATTGCCACCGACGTTGACCTACCTCTCCTGGGCATGTTCGGTGCAACCAAGACCTTCGGCCCGCAAAAGGGTTTGGACGACAGCGACATCATGCGTGTGGACGGTATTCTCGACGCCTTTGTGATCGCAGCCTGTGGCGCAGCGCCGTCGGATCGAAGGGCAGCCGACGCCAAAGGCGCCGGTGCGGCCGGTGGACTCGGCTTCGCACTGTTGCTCCTCGGCGCGAGCCGGGTGTCGGGAATTGAACTCGTTGCCGAGTCGACGAAACTTGCCGAACAGGCAGCCCGCAACGACCTGGTCGTCACGGGGGAGGGGACGTTCGACTACTCATCCCGTGCCGGCAAAGTCGTCTACGGCGTCGCCCAAGCGGCGGCCGCAGCCGCAAGACCCTGCATAGTCCTCGCCGGCAACGTCAGTGTGGGCTCCCGCGAGACGAGGGCGATGGGAGTCGAATCGGCCTACTCCATGGTGGACATGGTCGGGCAGACCCAATCACTGCGCGAACCTCATACGAGCCTCGTCGGCCTCGCCGAGCGCGTCGCGCGCACCTGGTCGTTTTGACAGCGCGTACCATGGAATTAATTCGTTACATGGCGTGTTGTAGCCAGTGACGAGCCCACGATCAGGGAGATACACAGCATGACAGTCGACAGCACCAGAACAGAGACGGTAACCGAAACCGAGAAGAGCACCGACGGGATCAGCATCACTCCCGGAGCCGCAGCAAAGGTCAGGAGCCTGCTCGAACAAGAGGGCCGCGACGACCTTGCGCTGCGCATCGCCGTTCAGCCTGGCGGTTGCTCGGGACTTCGTTACCAATTGTTCTTTGACGAGCGGTCGCTCGACGGTGACGAAATCAAGGACTTCGACGGCGTCAACGTTGTCGTCGACCGAATGAGCCTGCCCTACCTCGGCGGCGCCACCATTGATTTTGTCGACACCATCGAAAAGCAGGGATTCACCATCGACAACCCGATGGCGACCGGTTCCTGCGCTTGCGGCGACTCGTTCCACTAAGTCGTTCCTGAGGAAACTAAACCTCTGATCCCCTCCGCGATTCTGACATCGCGGGGGGGATCATTTAGTCTGATCCCGTGCATATCGCAGTAGCGGGTTCGGTTGCGACCGACCACCTCATGACATTCCAAGGCAAATTCGCCGATTCCCTCGTTCCCGATCAGCTCGACAAGATTGCTTTGTCGTTCCTCGTCGATGACCTGGACATCCGACGGGGCGGTTGTGGCGCCAACATCGCCTTCGGCCTTGCGGCCCTCGGACACAAGCCGCTGCTGGTGGCTTCCGTAGGGGAGGACTTCGACGACCTGGGCTATCGCGACTGGCTCGTGGAGTCCGGGGTCGAGTGCGAACATCTCTACGTGTCGCCCACGCTGCACACCGCGCGTTGCACCATTACGACTGACGATGCCCATGCGCAAATCGTCACGTTTTATGCCGGCGCCATGGCCGATGCCCGCAAAATAGACCTGTCCGAGATCAACGACGAGGTCGGTGGCTTCGACCTCGTCCTGATCGGTCCCGACGATCCCGAGGCCATGCTGCGCCATACAAACGTATGCCGAGACCGCGGACTTGCTTTCGCGGCCGATCCTTCGCAACAACTCGCCTGGGCCGGCGGCGACATGATCCGCCAGCTTATCGACGGAGCGACCTACCTTTTCAGCAATGACTACGAAGCCGCCCTCATCGAGCAAAAGACAGGGTGGACGACAGCCGATGTTCAGGCACACGTCGGGACCCGCATCGTGACACACGGTGCCGACGGAGTGAAGGTCTATCCCGCCGATGGCCCCGAAATCAACGTGCGCGCCATCGAAGGTGTCATCGCTGTCGATCCCACCGGAGTCGGCGACAGCTTCAGGGCCGGCTTCCTCGCGGCTGTGGCGGCAGGTCTCGGACTCGAGCGCGCCGCTCAGGTTGGCTGCACGATCGCGGCAAGTGTCGTCGAAACCAAGGGCACGCAGGAGTACGACCTGAGTCGTGCAGGTTTCCTCAAACGCTTCGCCGAAGCCTATAGCGACAAGGCCGCGGCCGATGTCGATGCAGCGCTCACCCTCCCGTGACGACACGCTCGTCGCCCAGCCCGACCTCACCATCAATCGCGTCAGGTGCTGGAGTAGGCTGCGGATGTCATCAATTGCCTGTCTTGAGCCAGAAAGGCACCCCGTGGGTCGGATGAAATTGGCGATGATTGCCATCGCTATCGCTGTATTGAGCGGCTGTTCCCCAGTCGATAGTCACGACATCAGCCGTTTGGCATTGCCCATAGCGGGAAGCGACCGTTCCCAAGGGATGTGGAATTTGTGGCTCGGCGCCTGGATTGCCTCCCTTGTGGTTTTCCTCCTTGTCTTCGGACTCATCGCCTGGTCAATGATCCGCTACCGCCGCCGCAGCGAAGACGAAGTGCCCGATCAGGTGCGTTACAACCTGCCGATCGAGGCTCTCTACACGATCGCCCCCGTCATCATCGTGGCGATTTTCTTCTTTCATACGGTGACGTCGGAGAACGAAATGCTCAAAAAGGTCGACAACCCCGACCACACGATGACCGTCTTGGGAAGCAAGTGGCAATGGGCGTTCAACTATCTCGATGAGAAGGCAACGGCCGGCGACCCGGTGTTCGAGGCCGGCACGCCCGAGCGGCCTGCGAATCTTTACCTCGCGGTCAACGAGTCGGTGCGCTTCGACCTGAAGTCGCCCGATGTCATCCATTCGTTCTGGGTCCCCGAGTTTTATTTCAAGATGGACGTCATCCCGGGCAAAGTCAATTCTTTTGACATGACGCCGACACGCGAAGGCACGTTCACGGGCCGATGTGCGGAGTTGTGCGGGCTCTACCACTCACGGATGATCTTCAAGGTCCATGTGGTTTCACGAGCCGAATTCGACCAACACCTCGAAGGACTCAAGGCAGCCGGCAATGTCGGCGAGCCCGTGGGTGCCAAGGATGCCGACACGATCGCCGGACTCGATGAAGCTGAGAATGGAGCGAAAAACTGATGGCGGAACAACCGGCTAATTTTGACGCGCACGCAGTCCCCGCTTCCGACGCGCACGCTGTCCCCGCCGAACGAACACTGGGCCGTCGCATCGTCAGGGTTTTGACGAGCACTGATCACAAGGTCATAGGCAACATGTACCTCGTGACGTCGTTCGCCTTCTTCATCATCGGCGGAATCCTCGCCCTGATGATCCGCGCCGAGTTGGCGCAGCCGGGGACGCAGTTCGTCGACGACCAGACTTACAACCAGTTGTTCACGATGCACGGCACGATCATGTTGCTGATGTTTGCGACGCCGCTCTTCTTCGGCTTCGGCAACGCGATCATGCCCTTGCAGATCGGCGCTCCTGACGTCGCGTTTCCGCGACTCAACATGTTCAGTTACTGGCTTTACCTCTTCGGCAGCACCATCGTCGTCTCGGGATTCTTCGTTCCCGGTGGAGCAGCGAGTTTCGGTTGGTTCGCCTACGCGCCATTGAGTGACGCGGTGAACTCTCCTGGTGTCGGTGGTGACCTCTGGGCTATGGGCCTCTGGATGTCGGGTCTCGGCACGATTCTCGGCGCCGTCAACTTCATCACGACGATCTTTACGATGCGGGCGCCAGGTATGACGATGTTCCGGATGCCGATCTTCACCTGGAATTCGCTTGTCACGAGCATTCTCATTTTGATCGCGTTCCCGATTTTGGCCGCCGCATTGCTGGCGCTTGAGGCCGATCGTCGGCTTGGAGCCCATATTTTCGATCCGGCGAACGGCGGGCCGATTCTGTGGCAACACTTGTTCTGGTTCTTTGGCCACCCCGAGGTCTACATCATCGCTCTGCCATTTTTCGGCATCGTGACCGAGATCCTGCCGGTGTTCGCCCGCAAGCCCGTCTTCGGTTACGTCGGCCTGGTCGGTGCGACGTTGTCGATCGGCGCCCTGTCTATCGCTGTGTGGGCTCACCACATGTTCGTGACCGGCTCGGTCAATCTGGCGTTCTTCTCCTTCATGTCCTTGCTCATCGCGGTGCCTACCGGCGTGAAGTTCTTCAACTGGATCGGCACAATGTGGGGGGGATCTCTGTCCTTCGACACTCCGCTGATCTTCACGTTGGGCTTCCTGACCACGTTTCTCTTCGGCGGACTGACTGGCGTCATCCTCGCCTCGCCGACGCTGAACTTCCAGGTTTCGGACACGTATTTCGTGGTCGCTCACTTCCACTACGTGGTGTTCGGCACTGTCGTGTTCGCCATGTTCGCCGGCTTCTATTTTTGGTGGCCGAAATTCACCGGCAGGATGCTCGACGAACGCCTTGGCAAGATCCATTTCTGGATGCTGTTCGTCGGCTTCCACATGACTTTCCTGGTGCAGCACTGGCTTGGCGTCGAAGGCTTCCCGCGTCGTTACGCCGACTATTCGCCGACCGATGGTTTCACTACTCTCAACGAGATCTCCTCAATCGGAGCCTTCTTGCTCGGCGCGTCGACGCTGCCGTTCTTCTTCAACGTGTGGAAGTCGCGCAAGGGTCCGCTCGTCGGTCTTGACGACCCGTGGGGCTGGGGACGTTCGCTGGAATGGGCAACATCGAGTCCGCCGCCGCGACACAACTTCACCTCCTTGCCGCGGATCCGTTCTGAAAGCCCGGCCTTCGACCTCCATCACCCGGAGATCTCCGAGTTGCAATTGCTCGACAATGAGACACACGACGAAATCAGACAGATCGCCAGAAGTGCGAAACACGCTGTCGGCACCGAAGAGGACGGCAAGTAAGCATGAAGGCTGAATACTGGGTCATGATCAGCATCGGCATCTTTTTCGCCCTGATCGCACCGATATACTGGCTGGTGAGCGGCGATCCGACGGGCACTGTTGCGCTCCTGATGACATTTCTGCTGTGCGCCTTGGTTGGTTTCTACCTCGGCGTCGTCGCCAAGCAAATTCCAGATCGGCCCGAAGATCGCAACGACGGCGAAATTGCCGAAGGCGCCGGCGAGCAGGGCTTTTTCCCTCCGTTCAGCTGGTGGCCGCTGTTCTGCGCCATGGCGTTGGCGGTCGTTGTCGTCGGCGTCGCCATCGGTTGGTGGCTGTTTATCATCGGCGCCGGCATCCTGGCCTTTTGTGTGGCGGGCTGGATTTTTGAGTACTACCGCGGCGTACACGCTCACTGAGCGCGCCGATTAAGTGGTCTCGCTACCGCTCACGTACGCTGTGCTGGTGAAGATGCGATTGACGCTAGCTTTGTGCTTGAGTGCAGTTTTGGGTATTTCCGCGTGTTCGTCGATCCAGGACACGGTGGTGACCCCTGCTAAGACCTCCGTGCCTGTCGAACTTGCGGCGAACGTTGTGGACAAGGCCAAGGGCGTCGGTGTCGACACGGTGGTGACGGCCAAAGCAACTCACGGTGAGCTGACCGCGGCAACGCTCTATGCCGGTACCGACCCGGCCAAGAACGTCGTCAAGGGACGCGTGACCGGCGCCGGTTGGGTCGCTTCGCAACTCCTCGAACCTGGGCAGACTTATCATCTCGAGGTCAAGGGCCGGGGTGAAGACGGCAAGTCCTCTGCAATGACGCGCACGTTTTCCACTGAGCAACTCACACTTGCACAGCAGACGTACCCGTCGGTGGCACCACTTGAGGGCGAAACGGTCGGGGTCGGTATGCCCGTCATTGTGACGTTCGATCTGCCCGTCAAGAACCGCGCCCTGTACGAACGCAAGATGCGCGTGGAGTCGACTCCCGCCGTCGAGGGCAGCTGGAGTTGGCTGAGCGATCGCGAAGTCCACTTCCGTCCCAAGACTTACTGGCCGGCCGGAACGAAGGTCAAGATTGTTCTCTCCGTCAACGGACTCCCTGCGGGCGACGGAATTTATGGTCAACAGGATCAGGTCGTCAGTTTCGACATCGGTCGCTCTGTGGTCAGCACCGTCGACGTTGCGGCGCGCCAACTCATTGTCAGTATCAACGGCAAGGTCGCCCGCAAGATCCCCGTCACCACCGGCGACAACAGTCACCGCAGCCGCGAAGGCACCAAGGTCATCATGGAGAAGTTCTCGTCTATAGACATGGATGCTGCGACGACGGGTGTCGACTCCGAGGATCCCGGCTACTACAACATCAAGGACGTCCGTTGGGCGATGCGGCTGACGAATTCCGGCGAGTTTCTTCACGCTGCACCGTGGTCGGTGGGTTCTCAGGGAGTTGCCAATGTCAGCCACGGCTGCACCGGCATGAGCACGGCAAATGCCCAATGGTTTTTCAGCCAATCCAAGCGCGGTGACGTCGTGCGCTTTGTCAACAGCCCACGCCAGCTCGAACAGGGCAACGGCTGGACCGACTGGGATCTCACCTACACCGCCTTCGCGCAGCGTTCTGCCCTTTAACCCTTCGTAATAGATTCGCCAGCGGGTTTGGTTCAGTGCGACTTGGGCACACCGATTTCGGAGACTCCCTGGAAGTCCTCGCCGAGCTCGCCCGGGTGACCGTCGTGGTCGCCGTGATGATCCTGTGCTGCCTGAACTTCTTCGGTAGTGGGTTTGTCCACGGCGCCGTCGTAGTAGAACTTCTGTGCCTTGGCGCGAAGCCCGGCCTTCCGGCCGCCGGGGGCAGGTACGCCGTTTTTGTCGGCCTCAGCGGGAGCCTCGAGTACGGGCAGTCGGCCGTGCGTCGTGAGGACGTAGTTGTTCTCCGCTGGCAAAGGGGCGTGTCGTTCGGAGTACGCGCCGTCGGGAGTGCGTTCAAGCACGCCTGTCTCGTAGCCGTGGAGGACGCGCTCCTTGTCGGCGCGTTGGAGACCAATGCAGATGCGTTTCGTGATGATGAACGCGATGACCGGCGCGACGAAGACGAGGATCCGACATGCCCAGGTGATGGTGTAAATATCCAAATGGAACTTCACCGCGATGATGTCGTTACCGCCGGCAATCCAGAAGATGCCGTACATCGTGATGCCGGCTGCGCCGAAGGCGGTGCGGACAGGAGCGTTGCGCGGACGATCCAGCAGGTGGTGCTCGCGATTGTCACCGGTGATCCAACGCTCGACAAAGGGCCAGGCTCCGAGAGCGCCGAACATGACGCCCATGAGCATGAGGCCGGGAATGAAGACGTTCCAGCTCCACGTGAGGCCGAAGAAGGTGGTCTCCAGTGCCGGCATGATGCGGATGGCGCCTTCAACGAAGCCCATGTACCAGTCGGGTTGTGAGCCGGCGGTGATTTCGGAAGGGTTGTATGGGCCGTAGGACCAGATTGGATTGATCTGCATCATCGCGCCCATGAGGGCGGTGAAGCCGAACACTATGAAAAAGAATCCACCGGCCTTGGCCGCATAGACCGGAAGCATCGGGTAGCCAACGACGTTTTCCTCGGTGCGGCCAGGACCCGCCCACTGGGTGTGCTTGTGATAGACGAGAAGCAACATGTGCGCGCCGATAAGGCCGAGCAGAAGCGCAGGGATCAACAAAATGTGCGCCATGTAGAGGCGGGGAATGATGACGTCGCCGGGGAATTCGCCACCGAAGACGAAGAACTCGACGTATGAGCCGACCAGCGGGATCGAGCGGATCAGGCCATCTACGAAGCGGAGACCGGTGCCGGACAGCAGGTCATCGGGAAGTGAATATCCCGCAAAGCCTTCGATGATCGCGAGGGTGAAAAGACCAAGGCCGATGAGCCAGTTGATTTCGCGCGGCTTGCGGTAGGCGCCGGTGAAGAACACTCGGAGCATGTGCGCGATTATCGCGGCGACGAACAGAGCGGCCGCCCAGTGATGGATCTGACGCATCAGCAGGCCGCCGCGGATGTCGAAAGAGATGTGCAGCGTCGAGGCATAGGCCTGCGACATCTCAAGGCCGCGCAACGGTGCATATGAACCGTTGTAGGTGATTTCCTGCATGCTCGGCTGATACCAGAACGTCAGGAACGTACCGGTCAGTAACAAGACCACAAAACTCCACAAAGCGATTTCGCCGAGCATGAAGGACCAGTGGTCAGGGAAGACCTTGCGCAGATTCTTTTTGGCCGCACCAGCGATGCCGGTGCGTTCATCGATCCACTGGACCGGCCCGGAGGCCTTTTTGCCGAAACCGGTTTTCTCGATCGGCGTATAGGGCGTGGTCATGATTTATTGTCCAGCCTTTTCTGATCACGCGCGAGTTCTGGGTAACTGGCGCCGATCACTTCCTGGAAGTCGCTCACCGCGACGATGTAGCCCTCGCTGTCAACCGCGAGTGGGAGTTGAGGTAACGGTTTGCGGGCAGGACCGAAAATGGCTTTGCCGCCCTCGCCTAGATCGAATGTCGACTGGTGGCAGGGGCACAACAAATGATGAGTCTGTTGCTCCCACAAACTGATTGGGCAACCGACGTGCGTGCAGATTTTGGAAAAGCACAAGATGCCGTCGATGCCCCAGTTTTCACGCCCTTTGCGCGGCGTGATGTCTTCGGGGCGCATACGGACGATGATGACGGCCGCCTTGGCCTTGGCTTGCAACGCGGCGGTGCCCTCGAGGACCTTTTCACCATCTTCGTCGGTCTCGAACAAGATCGCAGGCTGGGCGTTGACGAGGCCGCCGACTTCGAGGTCAGCAGGCTTGATCGGGGTGCCAGACACGTCATTGACGACGCGCATGCCCTTTTTCCAGACCGTCTCGGCCTGCCCGTAGGGGAGCGGGCCGAGGTCACGCAACAATACGATGGCCGGCAGTCCCAGGGCTCCGACGGCGCCGAGCAAGCTGTTGCGGATCAGCGGACGGCGGCCGAAACCGGACTCGTCGATGCCCGCATTGAGCTCTTCGAGGACCTGAGCTCGATCGTCCTCAGATGAGGGGGCCGGGTGGCGCATCTCGATAATTTCGTGGTCACCCATCAGCTTTTTGGCCCACTGGATCGCGCCGATGCCGATGAGAAGCAGCGACAAACCGAGAGTGGCGCCGAGGGAGAAGTTGAGCGCCGACCAGCCCAGGAATGTCTGGTCCTTGTCGACTGCAAAGTAGAAAACGCAGAACGCGACAGCAAGCAGCGAGGCAAGCCCGAACATCCCGGCGACCTGACGTTCGGCTCGCCGTTCCTGCTCGGGATAAACGTCGGTGGGGCGGTATTGGTGTGCGGGCAGGCCCGGGTCTGCGATCGGTTCCCGGGGTACACGATCTAACTCGTCACTCATCTTTTCTTCACTCTCGCTCCATGTGCGCCGATCCAAATGGCGAAGCCAACAAGACCACCGATACCGATGATCCAGGTGAAGAGCCCATCAACGACCGGGCCGAGGCCACCGCCGGCCACGCCGCCGTATTGTGGCTCGTTCTGCACGGACTTTATGTAGGCGATCACTGCCTTCTTGTCATTGGGCGTTATCACTTCATCGGAGAAGACTGGCATTTGTTGCGGGCCGGTCACCATTGCTTCGTAGATGTGCTTGGCGCTGACCCCGGTGAGGGTCGGCGCGTAACGACCGCTGGGGAGGGCGCCGCCGGCGCCGACCGAGTTGTGGCAAGCGGTGCAGTTGGTGCGGAAGAACTCGCCACCACGGGTGAGTTCTTCGCCGCTCGCGTTTTTGTAGTCCGTGTACTCGGACGCAGGAACCGAGGGGCCGGGTCCGAGCGAAGCGACGAACGCCGCGAGCTGCTTGGTCTCTTCGGCGTTGTAAACGGGTTCTTTGCGGGGAGCCTGCGGTGCGGACTGGGCCAGCGGCATACGTCCCGTGCCGACCTGGAAATCGACCGCAGCGGCGCCCACTCCGATGAGTGCCGGACCGTAATTGCCGCCGCTCTTGGTGATAATTCCTTCGGCATTTTTGCCATGACAACTGGCACAGCCGATCAGGAAGAGTTGGCGGCCGGCTTCGACATCGCGCGACGAGGCTTCTTGCGCAGTGGCCGAACGGGGGGCAAACGCCGAATACATCCCACCAGCAACGAGGAGCCCCAAAAGGAGCACCACGAGACCAGCGAGAGGATGCCGGCGTTTGGTCGACAAGTTCCGCACGGAGGACCTCATTCCTAAATTTGCGACTTAGATTACAGCGGTAAAGGACTATAAAGTTGTTTGGGTATGCCTTCGTTACTTGATCAGGTAGACCGTGGCGAAAAGTGCGATCCAGACGATATCGACGAAGTGCCAGTAGTAGGAAACTACGATCGCCGAGATTGCTTGTTCGTGGGTAAATCTGCTGGCTGCGAAGGTTCGGCCGATCACGAGCAGGAAGGCCAGCAGGCCGCCGATGACGTGCAGACCGTGGAAGCCGGTGGCCAGATAGAACAAGCTGCCGTAGGCCGAGGATGGAATCGTCACGTTCTCAGAGATCAACTCGGCATACTCGGTGGCCTGACCGGCGATGAAGACCGCTCCCATGAAGTAGGTCAGCACGAACCACTCGCGCATCCCCCACAGCTTGAATTGCAAAATCGTCCCGGTGCGTCCCGCGCGACCGCGCTCCGCAGCGAAGACGCCGAACTGGCAGGCGACCGAAGACAAAACGAGGATCGAGGTGTTGGCGGTCGCGAACGGGATGTTCAACTTGGCGGTCTCGACCGACCACAACTCTGGCGAGATGTTTCGGATCGTGAAGTACGCCGCGAACAATGCCGCGAAGAACATGAGCTCACTCGAGAGCCAAACAATGGTCCCGACTGTGACCATTGAGGGACGTCCCTCTTGGCCATGAAGTCGGGATGCAGGAATCACAGATGTAGTCGCCACGTGTTCATTATGTACGATGCCACTGTGAATGATCTCAAGCCCCTGCGTGTCCTGGTTTATAGCGATGATCGCGACGTACGTGAAGACGTTGTTCTTGCCCTCGGAACTAGGCCCCATCCGGACCTTCCGTCCTTTGAATACGTGCATTGCGCGACCGAGCCGGTTGTGTTCCAACATCTCGACGGGGGCGACATCGATCTCGTCATCCTCGACGGCGAAGCCACTCCGGCCGGAGGTATGGGGATTGCGCGCCAGATGAAGGACGAGATCTACGAGGCGCCACCGGTGCTCATCATCACCGGCCGCGCGCAGGATGCCTGGCTCGCGACTTGGTCACGCGCCGAAGCGGCGGTGTCGCATCCGATCGAGCCCATGCGACTCGCCGAGGCCGTTATCGACCTTGCGCGGACCGTGCGCCAATCTCGCTGAAGAGGAGAGTGCCATGTCGGAATCGCTAAGTTGGCCCGATGTCCTGACTGCCCTCGTCATGGGCGAGGATCTCGACACCTACTCCACCGCGTGGGCGATGGAAGAAATTCTTTCGGGCAACGCGACGTCGGCCCAGATCGCCGGTTTCGCGGTTGCCCTTCGAGCCAAGGGTGAAACCCTCGCCGAGGTCCAGGGCATCGTCGACTCGATGTACCGCCATGCGACTCCGCTGACGGTCGAAGGCCGCGTCGTTGACATCGTCGGCACGGGCGGCGACCGGGCGAAGACCGTCAACATCTCGACGATGTCGGCCGTGGTGATAGCCGGCGCCGGTGCGCCCGTCGTCAAGCACGGCAACCGTGCGGCCTCAAGTGCGAGCGGCTCCGCTGACGTCCTTGAAGCGCTCGGCGTGCGGCTTGACGTGCCCGCCACACGCATTGTCGACGTCCTGCACGACGCCGGCATCACCTTCTGCTTCGCGCCAGTCTTCCACTCCTCGTTTCGCTTCGCCTCGGTCCCGCGCCGTGAGCTCGGCATCCCGACGGTCTTCAACCTCCTGGGCCCGCTGACCAACCCGGCTCGACCGGAGGCCATGGCGGTCGGTGTTGCCGACACCCGCGCAGCCCCGATCGTGGCAGGCATCTTCGCGGCTCGCGGTGCCGACGCGCTCGTCTTCCGCGGCGACGACGGCCTCGATGAGATCACGACGACCACCACGACGAGTGTATGGATCGCCGACGGCTCGACCGGTGAGGTCGCGCAGACAGCTCTTGATCCGCAGTCCTTCGGCTTCACTTTTTCGACTCCTGACGCACTGCGGGGAGGCGACGTGGCTTTCAATGCCAAGGTTTTCTCTCGCGTCCTGGATGGTGAGAAGTCGGCTGTGCGCGATGCCGTAATGCTCAATGCGGCAGCCGGACTCGTCGCTCATGAAGGCGTCTCAGGTGATCTCGACGAACGGCTGAGCGTCGCCATCGGACGAGCCGCCGAATCGATCGATTCGGGGGCAGCTCGGCGTGTTCTGGACACGTGGGCCGAAGCCACTCACAGGGCAACGGCCGAACAGTAGCGCAGCTTCGCACGCGCTCTGCTTGTCGTTCAGTACCCGGCTCTGCGGGCCGGTGCGCCGGGCTGAATGTCCTACACTCGGGCCCTACGAGCCGATACTGAATGCCTCTTCGAGGTCGTGCTGGCTGAAGGTTTGGAAGGCAATCTGCGTCTGCGTCGAGAGCACTCCCTCGACCTTGTTGACCTTATCGGCGACAACAGCCGCGATGTCCTCATGAGTGCGTACACGCACCATGGCCAACAAGTCGAGGTCTCCGGTCACCGAATAGACCTCACTGACGCCGGGGATGTCGGCGATCTCTTCGGCAATCTCGTTGAGATGCGCGACGTTGGCCTGGATGAACACAATTGCCGTAATCACTCTGTCTGTCCAATCACCGTGTCAGCCTAGCCCCGCGGGGGAGAAGTTGGGGAGATGCCGCGCAGATCCTGCTGATGAGCACTGCCACGAGCCCCGGACGATGCGTATGCCGTCCTGATCGAGCCATCGCAACAGACACTCGGTCTCTTCGGCAGTGGCGGCCGGCACCGGCCCGAAACCTCCTTCGACGGATTCGGCCGAGGACAGCAGCGCATCGACCCAGACTTGCGTGAGGACACCGCGCGGCATGACGCCGGCCGCGGCGAGTCGGCCGAACCGGAACACGTGGACCTCCCAACCGTCCGGATGCGGGGCAGCGGCGAGGAGTTCGTCGGTCTCGGTGAGTTCGCGGAGTCGTTGAGTGCGGGCTGCCGCATGCAGGAAAGAGCCGATCCGATCGCGCCACAGCGCCGCGTCTTCATAACGTTCGGCGGCGGACAGCGTTTCCATTTTCTCGGTGATGTTGGCGATGAGCACAGCGGGATTGCCGATCATCGTCTCGCGAAGCCCCGCCACCTCGGCGAAATAGGCCTCGGAAGTCGCCGACCCGTTGCATGGGGAGAGGCAATGGCCCATTTCGGCGAGGACGCAAGGCGACTTGCGCGACTTGAGTGAGAGTCGCTGGGTGCATTGGCGGATCCGGAATGTGTCGTGCAGCGCCGTGATGGCGCCTTCTGCGGCGACGCGTCCGCGGAAGGGCCCGATGTAGTCGGCGCCGTCGTCGAGGATCGCCCGCACCACCGACAGTCGCGGCCACGCTTCCTGAGTCAGCTTGAGCCAGGCAACCTTGTCCTGATTGCGGGAGCGCCGGTTGTAGGGGGGTTTGTGGTGCGCAATGAGCCGGAGTTCGCGGACTTGGGCCTCGAGTGCCGACGCGCAGGAGATGCCCTCGATTCGCTGGGCGACCTGCACCATCTCGGCCATGCGTGAGCGTGTCTCGCTTTTGGTGAAATAGCTGCGTGCGCGGGCCCGAATATTGCGCGAAGTGCCGATGTAGAGGACGTCGTCCTTCGGCCCGCGGAAGAGGTAGACACCCGGCGTGTTGGGCAGGTGTTCGGCAAGCCAGCGCTTCTTGCGCTGGGCGGGGCTGACACGGGAGGTGTAAGTGGAGACTTCTTCGAGAGTCGAAACGCCAAGCGGGCCGAGTCGTTCGAAAAGCGCGTGGAGGACGTCGACGGTGGCGCGGGCATCGTCGAGGGCGCGGTGGTTCGGCGTTGTCGTTGCCTGAAATTTGGCCGCGAGGGTCGAGAGCTTGCAATTGGGCACTTCGTCGCGTGTCAGGATGCGTCGCGCCAGGATCGCTGTGTCGAGAACCTCGAACCGGGGCCATTCGATCTCGAGCCCGCGGGCGGCAAATTTGAGGAACCCGACATCGAAGGGCGCGTTGTGGGCAACCAGCACCGCCCCGCGGGCGAACTCGAGAAAACTTGGCAGTACTTCGGCGATTCGAGGGGCGTTGATGACCATCTGGTCGGTGATGCCGGTCAACACGGTGATGAATGCAGGAATGTGTTCGTCGGGATTAACGAGCGTCTGGAACTCGCCGAGAACTTCGCCGGCGCGCACCTTGACGGCGCCGAATTCGGTGATTTTGGAACCTTTGGCAGCCGATCCGCCGGTCGTTTCGAGGTCGACAATGCAAAACGTCAGATCCGACAGTGGTCGCCCCAACTCGTCGAATGATGACTGCACTGCTTCCACAAGACACACCGTATGTCGGCCCACCGACACTTCGCCGCAGAGTCGCCGCCTTATGTCGACGAGTCACGTACTTGCGCCGAGGGGGCGCATGTACGTGACTCCTCGGCGCCAGTACGTGACTCGTCGCGGTTCTGTCGGTGGGTCTGCGTAGCCTCCGAAAATGAGCAAAGTTCATCTGAACGAATCAAGGAGCATTGGTATGAGCGATTCAGTAGTAGTCGACTGTGACCGTTGTCTGGTGAAGAGTCCGAGTGCGTGTGGTGATTGTGTAGTCACCGTGTTGCTCGGCTCGCCGCCAGTTGGAATCGAAATCGATTCCGAGGAGCTGAAAGCCCTTGCTGCCTTGTGCGATGTGGGCCTTGTGCCACCCCTCCGACTGGTGACGGCCGTCACACAATCGGAGATTCAGGCCGGATAAAGTTGATCTGAACCCCTGTACGCCATAAAGTGTCCACTTGTGTGTTCGTAATAGTCGTGCCGCCAGGCGTGACGCTTACACACCGCCTAAACGCTGCAACTGTGGAGAAGTCAACTGCAGCGTGCCGGGGACCCAAGTTTTTGGGGTGAATCGGTGCTCGCGTCTAACGCAAGTGCTGTAGGGCAATCCTTTGGCCCGAACCCGTCAGCTCACCCGGTAGGCGTCGAGGATGTAGGAGTACGTGTGCGCCATAAACGCGCCGGTTTTGCCGTGATTCTGGCAACCGCTTTGTCATGCGGAATGTTGACCTTTTCGACTGCTCAGGCAGAACCGAAGATCACTCCCAAGGAGGTAGAACTCTCCTTCCACAAGGTCGAAGCGGTCGTCGAAAGCGTCAACCTTTTGAAGACGGAAATCAAATCCACGCAATCAGAGATCGATGATCTGAACGTCGACATTGGGCGCGAAGAGAAGACCTACAACGCCCAGAAGGAAACCCTCAGCGCGGCCATCGTGTCGCAGCAGATGGACGCTCCGCTCGGCCCGACAGTCAATTTGCTGGGTAGCAAAAACCCCACAGCGTTCCTCGACGGTTTGGGTGCTGTTCAGGCCCTCAACAGTTCCCGCGCCGATGCTCTCGAAAAATTCGGTGCTGTCGCCAAGGAGCTCAAGAACCGCCGCGCTCAGCTCAAGGATCGCAACAACGATCTGATGGCCGCGCAAAAGCAGGCCAAGGCCAAACAAGCCGAAGTCCGTAAGAATTACAACGCGGCCAAGGCCCAACTCGCGCGACTCACGGCACCGCAGCAGACCGCATTCAATACAAGCAACGTCGACGAAAACGTCAAAGTCGATGCCTCAGGCCGCGCCAAGGCCGCCGTCGACTTCGCATTGGCGCAGCTCGGTGACCCTTACGTCTATGGAGGGACAGGCCCGAGCAGTTGGGACTGCTCCGGATTGGTGATGAAGGCATGGGCGGCCGCCGGTGTCTCCATCCCTCGCGTCGTCGGACCGCAATACGCCGCCTCGCAACCCGTGGCGATGGGCTCGCTACAGCCGGGCGACCTGGTGTTCTACGGCGACATGTCACATGACGGTATGTATCTGGGCAACGGCAGGGTGGTGCACGCGCCCCGACCCGGCAAGAGCGTCGAGATCACCGGCCTGAGCGGTTTCAGCAAGGCCGGACGGATTGGCTGACGATTCGGCTGAGAGACTCCGCCTCTCTCCGAACCTGATCGCAGGAGCGATCCTCGTCGTCCTGGCGATCGCTGTCACGGTGTGGCAGCAGCCTTGGCGCACCGACGCCACCCCAGCCAAGCCGGTCATTTCGGCGAACGCGGGCGCCGTCATTTCTGCCCAGATCCGCGAGCTCGACAATGCGCGTTCCGAAACCGAATTCGTTTCCGCAGCCGGCGGCTCCAAGGATTCCCGCGCTTGGGCGAAGGAAACTTACGCGAACATTTCTTTGCTCGGAGCGACCGACATAGAACTTCGCTTCGTCAGCGGAGGCGATGCCGGTGTGCGCGCTGACGGGGCGACGGAGGCAACCGTCGAGGTCAGCTGGCGTCCAGGACCTCCGTCGGGGCTCGCCGAGCGGCAAACCAAACAGGCAGAAGTCACCCTTGTCCTCGACCCACTGAAGAACGGCGCCTTCGCCATTCGCGCTGTCGAGCACGGAGCGGGTGCTCTCCCGCTCTGGCTTGCCGGCAAGCTTGAACTTTCCCGCAGCGAGGGCGCCACGGTCATCTCGATCGATGGCGGTAACGCGGACCAATCGATCGCCGAGCAAGCCAACATCGCCTACGACGACGTGAGCAAGGTTGTGACCACGGCGACAGACCGGCTTGTCGTTGTCTCGCCTCATACGGGGCCGCGGGCCGCGGAAATGGTCGACCAGTCGACGACGTCGATCGGACAGATCGCCGCCGTCACCACCACCATCGACGGCAGCACCAGCGCCAAAGCGGCGACGGTAGTAGTCCTCAACCCCGCGGTCTTCGCGACGATGGACACCCGTGCCGCCCAAGTGGTATTGACCCACGAGGCGACGCACCTCATGACGAATGCCACGACATCGAACATCGAGTCCTGGGTTGCCGAGGGCTTCGCAGACTATGTCGCCCTGCACGACGACAGGGCGTCGCTGTCAGTGAGCGCCGGCCAGATCCTGCGAAGCGTCAAAAAGGACGGCGCTCCGAATCATTTGCCGACTGCCGCTGACTTTGGCTCGACTCAACACGGCTTGGGCGGCACGTATGAGTCGGCATGGATGATCTTCCGGATGCTCGGAGCCCGCTTCGGCGATAAAGACGTTCTGGGGTTCTACAACGCCGTACTCGGTGGCACCCCCACGGCAAAGGCAACCGAGTCGGCTTTTGGCTTGTCCGTCGCCGAGATCACCCGCGATTGGCGCGCCTATCTGGTGAAGAGCGCCTCGATGACGTCGTGATAGTCACGCATGATGACATTGCGCTTGACCTTCAATGACGGCGTCAAATAACCGTTTTCCTCGGTCCAGTCCTCGGGCATTATCTGGAACCTGCGGATCGACTCGGCCTTGGACACCAGGGAATTCGCCTTGTCGACAGCCTTCTGCATTTCGACACGAAGATCCGGGGAGTCCAGGTCGCCGTCATAGGCCTCGGGATCGATCGTTACCAAGGCCGCGATGAACGGCTTGCCGTCCCCGACTACAAGGCACTGGCTGATGAGCGGGTGCGAACGAACACGATCCTCGAGAACAGCCGGTGCGACGTTTTTGCCGCCCGCGGTGACGAGGATTTCCTTTTTTCGACCGGTGACCTTCACAAAACCATCACCGTCGACCTCGCCAAGATCACCAGTGGAAAACCAGCCGTCCTTGTCGAGAACCAGGTTCGTGGCCTCATCGTTACGCCAATAACCGGTGAAGATCTGATTGCCGCGGAAGTGCAGTTCGCCATCACCGGCGACCCGCACCTCGGTGCTGCCCAGGGCTTTGCCGACAGTGCCGATGCGGAACTCGGTCGGCGTGTTGACGCACAGCGCGGCAGTCGACTCGGTGAGGCCGTAACCCTCGAGCACGGGCACGCCAATGCCGCGGTAAAAGTGGGCGAGGCGGTCACCGAGGGGGGCACCACCGGAAATGGCGAACGCCACCTTGCCGCCTAGCACCTCCCGGAGTTTGGCGAAGACGAGTTTGTCGAACAGCGCGTGCTTGGCGCGCAATGCAATGCCGGGCTTGCCTTTGTCCTGTGCCTTGCTGTAGGCGATCGCAATGGCGGCAGCCCGGTCGAAGACTTTGCCTTTGCCGTCTGCATAGGCCTTCTGGCTCGCCGAATTGAAGACTTTTTCGAACACGCGCGGGACGGCAAGGATAAATGTCGGATGGAACTCGCCCAGATGAGTGACGAGGTCGGTCACATCGGCGGTATGGCCGAGCTTGGCGCCGGCCCGGATGGCGCCGAACGCAATGATGCGCGCGAAGACATGGGCGAGTGGGAGGAACAAGAGAGTGGAGGCATCGTCCTCGTCGAAGAGTTCGGGCATCATGTCGATCGCCGAACCGAGTTCGAACCGGAAGTTGCCGTGAGTCAACTTGCAACCCTTCGGCCGACCGGTCGTTCCGGAGGTATAGACCAGTGTTGCCAAGGTGTCGCTCGTCAGGGCAGCCCGTCGCCTTTCCACCTCGTCATCAGCGATGTCGACGCCCAAGGTCGAGACCTCGGCGATTGCGCCGGCGTCAATGCTCCACAGATGACGCAATTCGGGAGCGTCGCCCCGCACTTGGTGGACGCGTTCGATGTGTCCGGCGTTCTCGACGATGCCAGCGACAGCGCCGGAGTTCTGCAGGATCCAGCCGATCTGATCGGCCGAGGACGTTTCGTAGATCGGAACGGTGATGGCACCGATCCACAGGATTGCGAAGTCGAATACGGTCCATTCATAACGGGTCTTGGACAGTAAAGCCACACGATCGGCGGGGTTCACGCCGGCGGCGATGAGCCCCTTGGCAACGTCAATGACTTGTTGGTGGAACTCACCGATGGTGACATCACGCCAACTGCCTTCGGTGTTTCGAGAGAAGGCGATGGCATCGGCGTTGGCCGCGAGACGGTCGCGTACGTCGTCGGTGAGATTACCCAGGTTAGTCACGTACGGCAGGCTACAGTCAGGACCGACCGTTGATAAGGGGGGATGTCATGCCGGCTTTGGACGTTATCGACGAGACGTTCGTCCTCGCCCCGGTGGCCGAGCTGCGGGATATTTTCTGCGATGAGAGGGCTTGGAAATCCTTCGGTATGGACCTGCATCCTTATGACGATCGTGGGGTCAGTGGCAAACGTTGGACCCTCTCAGGACAGTTGACCGGCACGGCCGAAGTCTGGCTCGAGCCGTCCCACGGCGGGGTCATCGTGCACGTCTATCTTCAGGCCGATTCCCGATCGCGGCGTTCGGAGTCCCGAATGAGGCGTCTCTACGCGATACCGGTAAAACGTTGGATACTCGAGGTGAAGTCCGGCTACGACATCGAGCGCCCAGCGGGCGTCGCTCCGGCAGGTCACGGTAAAATTCCCGAACAAAGCTGAGGCCGCGGCGACCAAGCCGGGGAAGACTGCACCTGCGAAGGAGGGGCAATGGCGCGTACGACGAGCGACATCGTGATCGAAGCGCCTGCGAACGAGATCATGACGGTCATCGCCGACTTTGCGTCATACCCGTCATGGGCCACCGGGGTCCAGGTCGCCGACGTTCTGAAGGTCGATTCCGACGGCAGGGCCGCGAAAGTGCAATTCGTCCTGGAAGCTGCACCGATCCGCGACCAATACACCCTCGAATACCTCTGGGACGGCGATCGCAACGTCTCGTGGTCCCTCGAAGAGCCCGGCGCCATGCTGACGTCGATGGACGGCACGTATGTCCTTGAGGACATCGGTGGCAACGAAACCCGCGTGACCTACAAACTCGCCGTCGACGTCTCGATTCCACTTCTGGGCATGCTCAAACGCAAAGCCGAGAAGGTCATCATCGACACGGCGCTCAGAGGACTGAAAAGCTGGGTCGAGAGCGACAAAACCGGTGGCTGAGTCGCACGACGCGATCGGCAGCGTCGCCGAAGAAGCCATGAAGCTCCTGTACGCACTTTCTACAAACGGGGGCGTTCAGGAGCATCGTTGCACCAACGCTTGGTGCCCGTTGTGCCAAATGGTCAACTACGTCCGTGACAATCCCGAGGCCATCGAACGCGTTACCCAATCCGCGGCCACGCTGGCTCGCTCGGTGCGCGAACTGATCGAACAGGCCGTCCCGGCGAAGGAACCGGCGGCACCCGAGGAGACTGCGCCACACGAGGAGGGAACATGAGTTTGACCATTGGCGTCGACATCGGCGGCACAAAGATAGCCGCCGGACTCGTGTCCGAAGACGGCAAAATCGTCGAGTCGGCTCGCCACGAGACGCCGGCAACCGAAGCCGCCGAGATCGCGCCCATGGTGGCTGAACTCGTCGAACGCCTCCGCGGCAACCACAAGATACTCGGCATCGGTATTGGTGCCGCCGGGTTCATTGACGCGGCGCGTCAGACCGTGCTTTTCGCTCCCAACATCGACTGGATCGATGAACCACTTGCCGCCCAGGTCCGGGATCGTGTGGGACTCCCGGTGATCGTGGAAAACGACGCCAACGCCGCAGCCTGGGGCGAATTTCGTTTTGGCGCCGGTGAAGACACCGACGACCTTCTGCTCGTCACCGTCGGCACCGGTATCGGTGGTGGCATCGTTCACGACGGCCAGTTGTACCGTGGCGGCTTCGGCGTCGCGGCCGAGATCGGCCACATGCGTGTCGTCCGCGAAGGCATCCTCTGCGGTTGCGGTCAGCTCGGCTGCTGGGAGAAGTATGCAAGTGGCAGCGCGCTTGTGCGTGAGGCCCGCGAACTGGTCACGGCCGATGATCCACGCGCGGCCGCTCTCGCAGCGTCCGTCGGCGGCGATCCGACTCTCATCGACGGCCCCATGGTGACCAAACTTGCTCAGCAGGGCGACGCGCTTGCCATCGACTTGCTGACCGATGTCGGTCACTGGTTGGGCGAAGGCATCGCGACCTTGTGCACGATCCTGGACCCGAGCGTCGTGGCCATCGGTGGTGGTGTCGCCGCAGCCGGCGAACTTATCCTTGCGCCCATTCAGGAGTCCTTCGGCCAGTACCTGTCGGCACACGATCACCGGCCGATCGCGTCGCTCCGTCTTGCCGCGTTGGGCAATCAGGCCGGACTGATCGGTGCCGCCGATCTGGCCCGATCTGCACCGGCCGGATCGGCGCCCGATTCCACTCGTGCTTCGGGGAACTCATAGTGGCCGAGAAACTGGCGATCGGGATCGACATCGGTGGCACCAAGATTGCCTCCGGTGTTGTCGACCAAGATGGGGTGATCATCGAAAAGCTGCGTCGCGAGACGCCTTCGACGAGTCCGGCGGAAGTCCTCAATGCGATCGCCGACATTGCCGAGACATTTCGTCGCAACCACCACATCCATTCCATCGGCATCGGCGCCGCCGGCTTTGTCGACCCGACCCAATCGACCGTACAGTTCTCACCGCATCTTGCGTGGCGCAACGAGCCCCTGCGGGATGCCGTATTCCGCCGCACCGGTTTGCCGGTCCTCGTCGACAACGATGCCAATGCAAGCGGTTGGGCCGAATGGCGCTTCGGTGCCGCCCAAAACGAATCGGACCTTGTTCTCATCACGCTGGGCACCGGAATCGGCGGCGCCCTTGTCATCGACGGCCAGACCTATCGTGGCCATTACGGGCTTGCCGGCGAGTTCGGCCATATGCAGGTCGTACCCGATGGTCATCCGTGCGAATGCGGAAACACGGGCTGCTGGGAGCAGTATGCCAGTGGCCGGGTCCTGACCCGGCGGGCTCGAGCAGCTGCGACCGAAGGCACGGAGTTGGGCAAGTCGTTGCTCTCTTCTGCCGGTGGCGCAGTTGGGGCCATCGAAGGCAGCCACGTCACGGAGATTGCGACGGAAGGCAATGCCGAGGCCATCGAGTGGATCGCCGATGTCGGCCAATGGCTCGGCGTCGGCATCGCCAACCTTGCGGCAGCTTTCGACCCGGGCATCTTCGTGATCGGCGGGGGAGTCAGCGACGCCGGTGAAATGCTGATCGGGCCGGCGCGGACTGCTTTCAGCAAAGCTCTGACGGGACGCGGTTATCGCGCCGAAGCACGCATCGTGAGGGCGCATCTGGGGCCCGAAGCTGGACTCATCGGTGCGGCCGACATGTCTCGACTCAGAGCACGGCGCCGTCGTCCGGCCAGTCCGGGCGCGAGGGTCCGTGTTCGGGCAACCGCGAAATCAAATAGATCACCGCGGCGACAAAAATAATGACTGCGGCGAGGACCACAACTCTCGGCAGCAATATTCCAGCAAGAGTTGCGGCGGCGAGCAGGCCTGGAGCACCGAAAACGGCAACCCACGCACACGTGCGCGCTCTGCTCGGTGGTCGCTTTGGTCGTGGAGGCGGCGTTCGATAAGCAATTTCTTCGTCGTGCTCGATCGGTGCACGCCGCTTGGGTTCGGGCTGAAACGTGGGGTCTGAAGGATGCCTGCCCTTGGGCGCCTCGGCCTCCGAAGAGGGAGGCAACTCCAGTTCAAGCCCCTCCACGATCTTGTTGAACTCCTCGTCGGGGTCAGCCACGCGCAGCCGCGACTTGTGCGGCGATGAAGTCCGCAGACGTATCGAAGATCAATGGTGCATCGTTGTCGAGCGTTGCCACATGGAAACTGTCGTGCAAAGCCACAAACTCGACTGTTTTGGAAGACACTCCAGCCCGAATGATGTCCATGGAGCCTGCGTCGACGACGTGATCGTCATCGGAGCGGAAGAACAGCAACGGTTGCGTAACTTTGGCGAGATTCGCGCGGACGTCTTTCCACATTTTCACTTGGGATGCCAAGGCGCGGAGCGGCGTTCTGGCATAGCCGATTTCATCCATTCCGGGTTTCTTGATGTCGTTGCCGATGCCGGCGAGCGAGGGCACTATCAATTTGAGTGCGGGAAGAATGGCGAGGGCCTTGTTGTCAAGACTCACTGCCGGGTTGACCAGCACCAAGGCGTCAACATCGCCGGGACGCTGTTCGGCAAGGCGCAACGCGAGGCAACCGCCCATAGACAGTCCGGCCACAACGACGTGGTCGCATGTACTGCGGAGTTCGGTAAGGGTGCGATCAACCTCGCCGTACCAGTCTTCCCAACCGGTCCTGTTCATGTCTTGCCACGACGTACCGTGACCCGGCAACAGCGGCACCCTCACGGTATAGCCACGTCCGGCCAGATCGTAGCCCCACGGGACCATCGATGCCGGTGATCCGGTGAATCCGTGACTCAGCAGCACGCCGATGCGGCCGCCGTCGACCGTCATGGGTTCGGCTCCTGGAGCCAGTTTTGCGGGGTTGCTCGTCATACTCTCATCATCTCTTATCCGGATGTCGGCGTACACGCTTTCTACAGAGTAGAGTCTTGCCGTGCTCAAGGAGGCGACGTGTTCTATTGGTTCTTGAAGTTCCTGGCGTTGGGTCCACTTCTCAAATTGATCTTCCGTCCATGGGCAGAAGGAACCGAGAATGTTCCCAAGGACGGTGGGGTCATCCTTGCCAGCAACCACTTGTCCTTCAGCGACTGGCTGTTCATGCCGGTTGTCATTCCCCGACGCGTGACGTTCGTTGCGAAGGCCGAATACTTCGAGGGCTCAGGGGTCAAGGGCTGGTTGCAAAAGACATTTTTCTCCGGAGCCGGACAAGTGCCGATCGACCGCTCCAGCGGCAGCGCCGCGGCCGGCGCAATCAAGACCCAATTGCGTTTGCTCGCCAACGGTGAGGTCTGCGGTATTTATCCCGAGGGCACGCGCTCTCATGACGGCAAGCTCTACCGCGGCCGCACCGGCGTTGCCCGACTCGCACTCGAGGCGAAGGTCCCGGTGATCCCGTTGGCCGTCATCAACACCGATATCGTCGCGCCGCCGGGCAAAATTTTTGGCAAGATGGCCCGGCCCGGCGTGCGATTCGGCAAACCGCTCGACTTCAGCCGTTATGAGGGAATGCAGGGCGATCGTTACATCTTGCGCGCCATCACCGACGAGATCATGTACGAAATCATGCGTCTATCCGATCAGGAGTATGTCGATCTTTATGCGCAAGACTCCAAGAAGCTCGACAAGGACACCGAACGCGAAGCCGCCAAAATCGTCGACAGGCAAGAAGCCGACGAAGTGTGGGAAGAAATCAAACCCGAATAGTTTTGACCGATGAGGTCCACAGAAGGAGTTCCCATGCGTGTTGGCGTGCTGACCGGCGGCGGAGATTGTCCCGGGCTCAATGCGGTTATCCGCGGAATCGTGCGCAAAGGTGTCACCGAATACGGCAACGAGTTCGTCGGTTTTCGGGACGGTTGGCGTGGGCCGCTGGAGAACCAGACCTCGGTCCTCGGTGTCGAACAGGTACGCGGCATCCTGCCGCGCGGCGGCACGATTCTGGGCTCTTCGCGCACCAACCCCTTTGCGATTGAAGGCGGCGTCGAGCGCATCAAGGACAACCTTGCCTCCAATGGTTGTGATGCCCTCATCGCGATCGGCGGCGAAGACACGCTTGGCGTCGCAACCAAACTTGTCGAACTCGGCGTCAACGTGGTCGGCGTGCCCAAGACGATCGACAACGACCTCTCCGGCACCGACTTCACCTTCGGTTTCGACACCGCCGTCAACATCGCGATGGAGGCGATCGACCGGCTCCATACGACGGCCGAATCGCACCATCGCGTTCTCGTTGTCGAGGTAATGGGCCGACACGCCGGCTGGATCGCGCTGCACAGTGGACTCGCCGGGGGAGCGAACATCATCCTGATCCCAGAACGCCTCTTCGACATCGACAAGGTGTGTGCCCAGGTCGAAAGCCGGTTCGCAACGCATTACTCGCCGATCATCGTGGTATCTGAGGGCGCTGCCCCCGCCGAAGGCTCGATGTCGATGGTCAGCGGCGACGTCGATGCGTTCGGCCATGTGCGCCTTGGCGGCATTGGCGACCGTCTCGCGAGTGAAATCGAAAAGCGCACCGGCAAGGAAGCGCGTGCTGTCGTACTCGGCCACATCCAGCGTGGCGGCACCCCGACGGCCTTCGACCGCTGGCTCGCCACCCGTTTCGGCCTGCACGCTATCCAGGCGGTCAACGAAGGTGATTTCGGCACGATGATGGCGCTGCGCGGAACCGACATCAAGCGGGTTCCGCTCGCCGAGGGCACGCACAAACTCAAGCTCGTCACTCCCGAGCTCTACGAAGAGGCCGAAGTTCTGTTTGGCTGAGGGGCGACTCTGTACGCTCGATTTGTGAGCACTGATCGAACGGTCGAAAACGTCTGGGACTACCCGCGCCCGCCGTCCATCGAGTCCAGCGACGAGCGGATCGTTGTTGAGCTCGGTGGCCAAATAATTGCCGACACCACGCGATCGTTCAGGGTGTGCGAGACGAGCCGCCCTCCGACTTACTACTTGCCGGTCGGCGCCTTCGCCGATGGCGTGTTGCGCCCCGCTGCGGGGATGAGTGTCTGTGAGTGGAAAGGCGAGGCGTCCTACCTGGACCTCGTGACTCACGACCGGAGCGCCGTGCGAGCCGCCTGGACCTACGCCGCGCCGCGCGAGCGGTTCGCTGCGCTTGCCGGCCATGTGGCGCTTTACCCCGGTCACGTCGACCGGTGCACGATCGACGGCGAGACGGTGCGGGCCCAGGACGGCGACTTCTACGGCGGCTGGATCACGTCGCGGGGGACCGGCCCGTTCAAGGGCGCACCGGGAACGACGGGTTGGTGAGGCCGGTCAGGCGGACGAGGTAACAGTCTGTGCGGCTTCGCCGGTATCCTTGAGGGGTGAGCATTCCCTCCCTCGAAGAACTCCACGCGATCGGCGCTGCCCAGCAGCCCACTTATCTCGATCCCGTGGCGCGTGAAGCCGCTGTCAGCAGACTCCGACAGATGCCTCCGCTTGTCTTTGCCGGCGAGTGTGATCACCTGCGCGACAAACTCGCCGCAGTCGCCCGTGGCGAAGCTTTTGTGCTCCAGGGCGGAGATTGCGCCGAAACGTTCGACGGTGTCACTGCCGATAACGTCCGCAATAAACTTCGGGTACTCCTGTCGATGGCAGTCGTCCTGACGTATGCCGCCAGGGTGCCCGTCGTCAAGGTCGGCCGCCTTGCCGGTCAATACGCCAAGCCACGCTCCAGCGACCTCGAAACTCGCGAAGGGCTGACGCTGCCGGCCTACCGCGGCGATGCGGTCAACGGTTTCGAATTCACGCCCGAAGCGCGTGCCCACGATCCGCACCGGCTCGTCGACGTCTACAACGCCTCGGCCGCAACCCTCAACCTCGCCCGCGCCTTCGTGACCGGTGGTTACGCCGACTTGCGACAAATGCATGCCTGGAATACCGACTTCGTGCGCACCAGCCCGGTCGGCGAACGCTATGAACGAGTCGGCGCAGAGATCGATCGCGCCCTCTCCTTCATGGAGGCCTGTGGCGTGGACCCCGACGAGTTCCGCACCGTCGACTTCCATTCCTCGCACGAAGCCCTGATTCTCGAATACGAACACGCTATGACCCGTATCGACTCGCGGACCGGTTTGCCTTATGACGTCTCGGGACACTTCGTCTGGATCGGCGAGCGCACGCGCCAACTCGACGGAGCGCATGTCGAATTGCTGAGCAAGATCGCCAACCCGATCGGCGTCAAGCTCGGCCCGACCACGACTCCCGACGACGCGATCGCTCTTTACGAAAAGCTCAATCCCGACCGCATTCCCGGCAAGATCACCTTCATCACTCGCTTCGGAGCGGGCAAGATCCGTGACCTTTTGCCGAACCTCGTCGAGAAGGTCACCGCGGCCGGCATCGAAGTGGCCTGGATCTGTGACCCAATGCACGGCAACACCTTCGAGACCGAAAATGGCTACAAGTCCCGCGAATTCGACGACATCATTGACGAGGTGCGTGGCTTCTTCGAGGTCCACCGCGCTCTCGGCACGTGGCCCGGAGGGTTGCATGTCGAACTCACCGGAGATGACGTCACCGAGTGTGTCGGCGGCGGAGCGGCACTGTCCGCGGCCGATCTTTCGCATCGCTACGAAACGTTGTGCGACCCCCGGCTCAACCGGGCACAGTCGCTTGAGCTGGCGTTCCTGGTGGCAGAAATGCTTTCCAACAGATCCTGACGAAAGGCTCTGGTGACGAAGGAATCTGCATTAGCTGCGGGAATCCGCGCCCAATGCAGATTCTTACGTCCTTCGAGGCGGTTTAGGGTCGACGGATGACTGATTTCAATTATCGCGAAGTCGGCGCCACACGGGGCGCCTTGCCGCCCGGTTACTACCACCTGCACGCCTCTCACGTGCTCGGGAGCGGCGATGAGGTTTTCGGCCGCGCAGTCAACAGACTGATGTCCTGGGATATGCATCGAGGTGCCGGACTGAAGGTCGAAGCACGTTCAGCACGAGTCATCGAAGGCGCCGAGGTCGTCATGCACTGGCTGGGACAACGCATTCCCTGTCGGGTGGTGTACGTCGTGGACGAGCCGGACCGTCGGGGGTTCGCCTACGGCACCTTGGCGGGTCATCCCGAATGCGGCGAAGAGAGTTTTGTCATCGACAGGGACGCGCATACGGGCGTGGTGACGGCGACGGTCATTGCGTTCTCGAAGCCGGGAAGACTTTCGGCGAAACTTCTCGGACCTCTTGGGCGTGCGCTTCAGAAGTGGATGACGAGCCGCTACCTCGACGCCCTCAAGACGGGCTAATCGGGTTGAATCCTCAGCGCCATCAGGATGGTGGCCAAGGATTCGTACTAGCCGCTGAGAAGGAGGAGCTCGATCGTCTCGGGCTCGTTCGAGGTGTTTGCGCAACTCGGCCCAGGCCTCATCATCGATGTCCTTGGCCGTGCCCAGCTGATCGATGACGGTGAACACCGCACGTTCACGGGCGGACCAGCCCGACCAACCGGCATTGCCGATGTTGTCGAGTTCTTCCTTCGTGACGCCGACGCGGCGACCGATAAGGGCGTGGTGGCCGTATTCGTAATCGCACTCCCGATTGGTGGCAATGCGCAGGATGACGAGTTCGGTCTCGCGGCGGGGGAGTTTGCCTCCGGGCATCATCTTGGAGCTGTACCAGAGCCAGGCCCGGAATAATCCGCGTTGGCGGCCGAGCGTGGTGAGCACGTTGGGCCGTTTGCCGCCCATTACTCTCCCCGCAAGCAGACTGATGGTGTTGTTGATCAGCCCCAGCTCTTTGAGCCTGCCGGGGGCAATACGAGGAGTCGACATGCCCGTCACTCCAGTGGGAGCGCATCGCGGGCCTCGGTCATCTCGGCGATCAACATGGCCGCAAGGATGAGGCCGCCGCCGAACACGACACGCATCCCGAGCTGCTCGTTGCCGAAGGCAACCGCGAACGTTGCGGCGAACACCGGCTCCATCGTCATCAGCAAGGCCGCACGGGAGGCACTCAGTTGCCCTTGCGCCCAGGTCTGGGCCAGCATCGCCAGTGCTCCGGCGCCTAATGCCATGTAGATGACGGCGAGCCAGTCGCGCGTTCCCGAAGCCAGCGTGATGCCGCCGGGGGAGGCCAGCAAGAGGCACATGGCCGAGATGACCGCCGTCTGGATCGTGGCCATGGCGAGAGCATCGCGTGGCGATGACCACCGGGACAGGGCCACTATGTGCAAGGCGTAAAGGATCGCGCCGACAAGCGTGACCGCCTCACCGAAACCGATCTGGAATCCGCGCAACGAGAGGATTGCCAGACCCACGGTGGAGAGACCTACGGCTATCCACACGGCCGCGGGGATGCGTTGGCGCAAGAGGGCCGCTGCCAGCAACGGCGTTGCGACGACATACATGCCCGTCACGAATCCGGACACGCTTGCGCTGGTATGGGTGAGCCCGATGGTTTGCAAGATCTGGGCAATGCCGTAGATGCTGCCGGCATAGGCGCTGCGCCGTCTGACTTCGGGAGTCAACCGGGAAATCGCGCGCGGCGAGACTATGAAAAGCGCCAATGCCGCAATCGCAAATCGGATACCGAGGAAATCGACGACCGGGAGGCGATCAGTCAGGTCCTTGATCAGGATAAAGGTCGAACCCCAGAGGGCTGTAACCGAAAGGAGTGCAAGCGCCGCGAGGCGTTGTCTCACCCAAAGCCCACAAACGTGATGGTCACGGTGTCTCCGGCGCGGGCTTTCTGGCCAGCGCCTGGGTTCTGCGCGCGAACGCTGAAGTTACCGCCGCCGAGGCGCTGAACCTTGAACCCCGCTGCCTCCAGCGTGGCAGTTGCTTTGTTGGCCTTCACGCCGAGGACGGTGGGAACTTCTATAAATTCCGGGCCTTGCGAAACCGTCAAAGTGATGACGGCCTCCTTGAACTTGGTGCCCGAGTTCGGGTCCTGGCTGACGACAACGCCCTTTTTGACCGCGTCACTGAATGCGGGCTTGACCACCACCTTGAAGCCGGCATCCTGGAGCGCCTTGGTGGCCACTTCCTGGGTCTTTCCGGAGTAGTCGACGACCGTGATTGGTTTGCGACCCTTGCTGATATAGAGGTCGACGTCTGTGCTGCGCTTGACCGCGGTGCCCGTCTTGAGCTTGGTGCCGAGGACGTCCCCCTCGGCAACCTTTTCGTCGAATTTCGGTGTCTTTGCACCGACATTGAGATGGATTTTTTCAAGCGCTGCGGTGGCTTCGATGATGGTCATGCCTTTGAGCTTGGGAATGTCATATCGTTCCTTGCCCCGCGACACGACCGCACTGATGGTTGCCTGCGGCAAGATCTTGGCGCCGGGTTTCGGATTAGTCGATATAACGGTGCCAAGCGGCCGCGTTTCGGAGAATTTGCGCTCGGCGAACGTCACCTTGAAACCTTCGCCTTCGGCACTGGTGACGGCCTGCGCTTGTGCCATACCGACAAGTGGTGGCGTATCGACATAACGACCGATGCCGACATACCAACCGATGAGGGCAGCCAGAAGAGCGAGAACTATGACGCCGATGAGCAGGAATTTGCCGCGCCGTCCGGGCGGCTGTTTGCCCTTGACCTCTTTATAGCGCTCGGGGGTCATCATCGGATGCATTCCAGCTTGCCGGCCGGCAGCCGACGAGGTGGCGGGCTGGGCGGTCCAATGAAGAGTGGCCTCGGAATCGGTGGCGCTGAAACCGCCCAGGGTTGAGACGATCTCGGTCGGAGTGCCTGTGCCCGCGAGGGGTACGACCTGCCGGGTGTCTTCGGAGTCGCCCGCAGCACCGTCGCCGATGACGGCCGGTCCTCGGGGCAAGAGGTCCTGGGTGAGTTCGGGGTCGTCGGCTATGCCTGCGTCGAGGGCCCGCATCACCTGTCGGACCTGCTGCAACATGACGTGAGCGTCGGCTGAGCGTTTGTCACGGTTACGTGCTGTCGTACGGGCGACGAGCGCGTCAAGGTAGGCCGGGATGCCCGAAACTGTCGCCGACGGTGCGGCGATGTCTTCGTGCACGTGTTTGTAGGCGATCTGGATGGGCGACTCACCGGCATGCGGTTTAAGGCCAGTGAGCATCTCATACAGCAAAGCGCCGCAGGCATAGACGTCGGAACGGGCGTCGGCTCCGTCGTTGACGACGATTTCGGGGGCGAGATAGGAAACTGTGCCGATCAGGGTGCCGCCGGTCGCTGTGGTCGCAGCGCTGACCGCGCGGGCCAGGCCGAAGTCGGCGACCTTGATCTCGCCCGTAGGCGTCATGAGGACGTTTTCGGGTTTGACGTCGCGGTGAATGATGTGGGCGGCGTGTGCTGCTGACAACGCGATCAGGATTTGCTCGATGAGTGCCAGCGAACGGCGCGGCGGCATGGGGCACTCCTCACGCATGACATCGCGCAAGGTGTTGCCGGGGACATACTCCATCACCAGGTAGGTGATTTCGCCGTCAGAGCCCTGATCGAAGACGGCAACGACATTGGGGTGATTGAGTTTGGCGGCCGACCGCGCTTCGCGGACGAATCGCTCGGTGAACTGGCGGTCGTCGCCCATGCCGCTGTGCATGACCTTGACCGCGACTACCCGGTCGAGCCTGGTGTCGGTGGCCATGAATACGCTGGCCATACCGCCGCGCGCAATGCGCTGACCGATGACGTAGCGTTCGTCGAGGACGCGTCCGATCAGGGCTTCATCGCCCATCGCTGCCACGTATGCCCCTCCTTGACCGGACAGGGCCCGAATGTAAAACCCTGTCGGCAAGTCTAGAGAACGCTGCCCCACAGTCCTTGCTCCCCCTCGGCGCGTGTCACGCTTATTACGTGGAACAACTCGAGCAACTCATCACGTCATGGCTTTCGGTGCGGGAAGCGGCCGACAAACTGCAGGTTTCTCCCAACAAAGTCCGGCAATGGATTCGCGAAGGCGAACTGATCGCGGTCCCTGACGGGCACGATCAACGGGTCCCTGCCGATTGTATCGACGGTGGAAAGATCATCAAGGGGCTCGGAGGCACCCTGACGCTGTTGGCTGACGTGGGATTCGACGAAACGGAATCTGCCATCTGGTTGTTCACCACCGACGACTCTCT
>JACMOZ010000339.1 GCA_014377785.1 Aeromicrobium sp. | reverse complement strand
ATCTCCCGCCTCATCGGCACCCACCAGGTCACCCAAACCAGCAAGTCCTTGCAGCGAAACGGTGCCGGGCGAGACACCACCTCCACCTCGACCAGTGAGCGGGAAGAGCGCCGGATGAAGGTCGAAGACATCCGCAAGATCCCAGAGGGGACAGCCCTCCTGCTCTACCGCGAGAAAGAAGCGATCGTGCAACTCACCCCCTGGTGGAAACGCCCCGACGCCGACCAGCTCCACCAGTCCCAGGAATGGTCGCTGAAGCTGGAGGGCATCACCGCATGAGCGACGACGATCTTGATCCGAAGAGTATCGAAGGACTCGACGCCCGCCTCGTCAACGTCGAAACGATCCTGCCCGACCTCTTCGACATGTACGAACTCCGGGCCGCAGGCGGACCCTACTACTGGGAGGCACTCGACCACGACCAAGCCGTCAAACTCTGGGACGTACTCGGCAAATTCGTCACCTGGCTCGACAGCCGATACCTCACCAACCTCGCCGACCCCAGCTACCGGCTCCCGGAGTGCTGGTACCGCCACCCCATCGCCGTCGAAGAACTCACCGCGCTCATGGTGTCGCACCGCGCTGCGTACGACACCCGCTCAGCCAAAGCCTCCTCCGCGCTGGTCGACTGGCACCAACGCGCCCTCTGGCCCACCCTCGACTCGCTCAAGCTCCGCGCCGGCCTCTCCGGCTGCCGCGACCGCAGCGAACACCGCGAACCTCACACCGGCCCGGATACATTCAGCGTGAATGACGAATACCTGCGATACATCGAGACGAAGGCTGAGTAGGCCCTCTTGGCACCTGGATGAACCTGGGGCCTCCGGGTAGAAATCTCTGAAACCTCACACGCTGACAGTCCCAGGAGCTCCATGCATTCTGCATCGTTCAGCGATGAATTAGCTGATGTCCATCCCAACGTTCTCCCAGCCGCAATCCTCGTTCGGGCATCTATCAATCCATTCCCGCAGACCATTTTCCGTTCCCGGAGCGTATGGGCCAAGTTCGATAGTGCTGCCGCAGCTAGGACAAATTTGTACTCTCACCCGGTCATAATAGACCGGGTCTCATTCCTTTAATAGGTTCTCCGGTCAAGGCCCTCAGCGGACGATGCCCCGAAGGACGATCCGCGCGCGAATGCACACTAGTCGGCCGCGGCGCTGCCGCAATTGAGGCATTTCTGGCGGACGCCACGGAAGGCTGGCTCATAGAGGTGCAGCAGAATTCGGGCGGTGACGCCTATCAGATGCTCGCCGCCGCCTCCCCATTCCTTGATGACGGAACGCTTTGCGGGCGCTTATTAGTGAACGTCGGCTTGTGGTGTGCTGAGTTAGTCGCCGGTCGGTTCATCGTCACAGGGAAGCTACAGACGGACGTTCGCAGGAAGCAGTTGCTCTTCCGATTATCAAGTCATCCCATAACCGGTGCACCCCCGCTAGTTGGTTAACTCATGGTTAAGTGACATGCTCAACTGTATGGAAAGTAATTCGATCGGGCACAAGACTCCGGCTGTGGCGCAAGCGTCCCTTGAGGCGATAAGTGCCGATCGGCAGAAACTGGCTAGCCGAACCCGAGCTCCTGCCTGGTACTACCCGGTGCTCGGGATCGTCACTGCTGCGATCGTCAGCTCCCCGGCGATCAATAGCCCTGGCTGGATGGCCAGTGTTATCGCTGGCGCCTGCGCCGTGATCGTGTTCCTGGAATACGCGTACAGGAAAAGCACCGGACTTTCCACGAACCGTATTCCTGGCCCGCGGAGCTTGCTGATCCTGATCGGTATCGGCGTCCTGGTGCTGGTCATGCTCTTTGTCTCCGCTTTGCTCGCTGTGGCGGGGCAGCACGCGTGGATCGTGGCCACGGCCGCTATCGGCTTTCTGACGATGTTCCCTGGCGGCCTGTTCTACGACCGGATCTATGGCGCGGAGCTCCGACGTGGGCTCTGACGCGCACTTCGACGAGTCAATCCATGCGCCGACTCGGCTGCGGCTGTGCGCCATGCTTCGTCCGGTCGACTCCGCTGAATTCTCCGCCCTGACGTCGACTCTCGGAGTCAGCGAAGCGAACCTCTCCAAAACCATCCGGAATCTCGTGGAACTCGGCTACATCACCACCTCTAAACACTCATCACCTGACCGGAGCGACTTCCGCCGGCGGACGAATGTGTCTCTCACCAGTCGTGGGCGACAGGCTTTTGATCAGCACCTCGCGGCACTCCAAGAGATCGCCAACTCGGCACGCTCTGCCCAGACCCCCATCGCGCCGACGGGCGGGTAACGGATTCAGTCGAGGAGCCTTGGCCATGTCTAGCCCAAGTTACTTGCAGTTGCGGAAAATGACTTGATAGACTTACCGTTATGGAAAACAACTTGGTGCCGAGCGGGCCGGATGACGCCGGAGTCGTATCCGGGCTACTTGAGGAACTCCAAGCTGACCGGGCCCGTCTTGTTGAGAAGGTCCGGGCCCCGAAATGGCTTGCACCTGGATTTGGACTCATCGCAGTCAGCTACGTGATGACACCCGCCTTCCCCGGCGAAGGCGCCGGGGGCTTCGTGCTGAGCACGGCTCTTGTGGCCGGAATTCTGTTGGTGGCCCTGTCATACCGGGTCACAGGCATCAAATTCACGCGGTTTGGGGTGCAGGCGTGGGCGGCATTCGCCGCCGCAGTGTTGGGCACGCTCGCCCTCTTCCGCGTCTCTCTGGGGCTCGCCGCCACAGGCTTGATCTGGTGGATTGCGGTTCCAGCAGTCGTGGCCTTTGTATGGGTCTTCTGGCTCGCGAGACTAATCTTCTCGACGATGCGAGAGCGTCTTCGCCATGTCCGCTGATGGTATTTTCAACGAGATCATTCATGCACCCCTGCGATTGCGGATATGCGGACTCCTCCGCTCAGTCGATGAGCTGGACTTCGCTGTACTCCGCGACACGCTCGGCGTCAGCGACGCCACGCTCTCGAAGCAATCGAAGGCCCTCATCGACGCTGGCTTCGTCGGCGTCACCAAGAAAGCGTCAGCATTGCGCGACGATTCCCGCCGAATCACCTGGCTTCGCCTCACCGCAACGGGTAGAAACGCGCTCGACGACCACATTCGCGCGCTGAGGAAGATTTCAGTGGGCTTCGAGCACCTCGACGACGCGAATTCTTGACCCTGAGGCGCCTGCTAACAGCTTTAGACCCCTGAATCTTTGCGGAACCCTCTCCGGGAACGGCATCTCGGCGTGCCTGTTGAGAACTCGCGTAATTGTCCAACAGGCCGCTGAATAATTGTCCTACAAGCTGTGGGACATTCAGCAGCGAGCGCCTCGAGAGTGTTACGCGCAGCCATTTGTCCAGGCTCTTTGCCACCTCAAGGACACCGAT
>JACMOZ010000338.1 GCA_014377785.1 Aeromicrobium sp. | reverse complement strand
GACGCTGCATGATCTCATCAACCCCTTCCGGCAGGCCGCCGCAGCCGACGGGTGCCGTGGGGGGCCAAAACCACTCCAGCGACTCGCCCTCGCCGACCGCCAGATCAGCGACCACCCACCCGCGTGTCCACAGCCGAGACGTAACATCAGCGTCTATCCAGCGCATCGCATTCAGGATGAACCGAATCTCATCGTCAGGTAAAGCGGCCATGTGTCAATTTTCTTTTGGTCCACCGACATCGACTCGGACGGTGGCCCCTGCGCACGCATAGCCTTCTTGGGTCGGCGGGCTGTACGCCTCTGCCGACGAGATCGCTTGCCCAACCGCCTGGGCAGACAAGCTCAGGTGCCGCGACCGCATAGCATCTCGCTTCAGTCGAGACTGCTCGGGCCATCAAGCTCGGCCCAGTTATAGCCGCTGTCGGCCGGCAATTCATCGAGGATGCGTCCGACCGCCTTTCGCTCTTGGGCCGTCATCTCGTCGATGTCGCGGTGATCGACCGTGATTGCCCACCACGAAGTGTCCTTCATCGAGCAGTTCGGGCACGTTCGCGGCGATAGCACTCCCCAAGCGCCCATGTGGGGAGGGAAATCCCATCCGGCCCTGTAGGCATCGCGCGAGTCCAGCAACTCTTCGTGGCCACACGACTCACACCAGTGCACGAATATGCCAGCGGGGAACTCTACGGCACCGTCAGTGCCCATGTCTGTTGACATCAGCTCGCCAACGCCCGATAGACAGTCGCGCGGCCAACCCCGAAATTCTTTGCGATTTCGGAGGCTGACGTCCCTCGCTTGAACATCAACGCCACCTGCTCCACTTGAATCTCCGACAGGGCGCGCGGTCTACCGCCCACCTTTCCTCGCGCCCTGGCGGAAGCCAGGCCGGCAAGAGTTCGCTCGACTGTGATTTCCCGCTCCATAGCACTTAGCGCCGAGAGAAGGGCGACGAGGAGTCTGCCGGCGGGGGTCGAGGTGTCGATCGTCTCGGTCACCGAACGAAAGCCGATGCCTCGATCCGCGAGAGAGGCAATCAGATGCAGCACGTTGAGCGTTGAGCGCCCGGCTCTATCGAGTCGCCACACCATGAGCACATCGCCTTCGCGCATGAACTCCAACGCCGCATCCAGTCCGGGACGGGACGCCTTCGAACCGCTTACGCCAAGGTCGGTGAAAATCCGCACAGCACCTGCTGCCGTTAGGGCGTCAGTCTGAAGGTCGATCGATTGCTCGCTTGTCGATACCCGCGCGTACCCAATGACTGCCAATCGTTCCTGTCTCTAAAACACCGAAATGAGGTTCCGAGAACACAGACCTTCTGAGACGTCTTCTGAGGCACGATGCTGCGCACCTACGACATTTCGGGGACCGTCTCGAAATCGGTCGAATTTGGGGCGTGGCAGTTGTCGCGTATGACGCACGCTCACCGGGCTTAATGTCGGGCGGGGCAAACGCAAAATCGAGGGCCGACGGCGGGCGCCGGGCCTGAGATCACGGGGGAGTGTCCGTAGGAGGTCCCGCTTGCGGGCATGGTCGAACGCCATCCAGGAGCCGGCGAGGCCGCACCAGTGGTAGCGATTTCCTAGCCCGCCCGCCAAGGCATCGGTAGTGCCACAAGCCCTTGGGGAAGCCGATGGTGCGCAGCTCGGGATCCAGGTTCTCCCACTGCCAGGTGCGTTCGGTTTTGCGATCGGCCTCACCGGTCCCGTGGAGCCCGATTGCTTTCGCGGCGTAGCTGGCCGCGTGCGGTGCGT
>JACMOZ010000337.1 GCA_014377785.1 Aeromicrobium sp. | reverse complement strand
TGATAGCGCCTCTCGATGGCGTGCAGCTTGCGCCGCAGAATGGCGATGAGGAAATTACCGTCGCCGGCGCTGGGTTCGAAGAAGGTCTTGTCGACGAATTGAGGCCCGGTCTCCAATTCGGCCCGAACGAGGTCGAGCATTTGATTTACCATCCGGCGCGGGGTGAACACCTCGCCGTGGTCCTTCACCCGCTGACGCGACTTAATGAGCCGCTCGCTGTGCCCATCGCGTGCGACCTCGCTAGCACCTCGGATGGGCGCTGTGCGTGATGGTGACGTGCTCAACAGGACTCTCTTTGGCGTCGGGTCAACTGTGTGTGTATCAGATACTTTACAAGCCATCATCGACGTCGGTGGCGAGGATCCTGATCCAGTTCAAAATTTGCGGCGTCGAGGTTCGACAATCAAAGAACCACTGCCACGAGCTGGTTCGCGGCTCTTCCGGCACCTTGGGCGGATCCGCGTCTGAGAACTACATCTACGTTGTCCGCGGGTCTCGAGCGCGACCTCATCACCGATGTGCAACTCGGCGAGTCTGTGTCGGCGGCCGCAACGAAAGATAGTCCTGCCACCCCTCAGCCTTGGTTACAAGCGCGAACACTGGATGCGTGGCGGGAAGCCTGTGCAAAAGGACTTCCAGCAGCGACAGGTCCTTGGTGAGGAACCCACCCAGATGCTGCGACGCGACCTCCCTACCGGCAACACCTTTTAGGAAGAGAGCCGCGATTTGGCTGCCTAGCGGCGAATCGGCGAAGGCGACCGCATCGATAGCTACGTCGTCCTTCGATGTTGCGAGCACAGCAGCCACAGGGGTTGAATCGCTCGGATTGCCTGCGCCCCTTCCAAAAGTGGACGCGAACGCGATGTACAGCGTCAAGGGGCCCTCCGGCCTGACTGGGTCGCCGGCTTCGTCATTGACGACAATGCCGTCCTCGTCTATCTGCTGATACGTGCCAAGCCCATTGCCCCCCAGGAGGCGGGCGTACTGCCCGGGCGAGAGACGTGTGCCATCTTGTAGCGGGCTGTGCCCGGGCTCGTCGTAATACGACAGAGCGAGGTACGCCTCAAGCGTCGCGCTTGGGTGCGGGACCATAGAGACTGACGGTGACATGCCGCTTGCGGCAAACACGATGCCGATCGGCTCACCGTCCCAGAGAATCTGATAGCGCTTCATGGTGACATTGTGCCAGCAGGCTCAGACACTACGCAGTGTGGTGGTGCGCTGTCGTAAATTGCTCTTGGAGCGGGTGGCCGTGTCAGAGTCGGGCAGGAAGCGCGATGTCCCAGGCAGGATTCTCCACCGCGCGGAAGGTCTGCCACACACCGAGGTGGCGATCGCACAGCAGGTGTTCGTCCGGGAGTTGGGGTCCGTGGTGCCACCTAAGTACCAGACGCCATTCCGCTGCAGCACCGCAAGGGCGGAAGAACTCGACGGAGTGACCATCTGCAGAATACGTCACTGGCTCACCCATCTCGCAAGGGATGACCGCGCCAAAGTCTGGTAGGACAGCGGCATCTGTGCGCGGTTCGGCGAGGATCATGCCTGGATGGTATCGGGGACCGCTGACGTCGGCTCGAAGCCCTTCATGCTCCACTGACTCCGAGGCGTCAGGACGCGCGACGTCAACTGTTCATCACTGACACCAGTGGATGACGGAATAATCGGCACCATCGCTGTCGAATCTATAAACCCGAGCAGGAACCCTTGACAATCACCCCCGACCAACCGTTCGCGAACCCAGAGGTAAATGCCTACCTCGAGGACTGGGGGAACAATGCCGGCCTGCGACATCTGGTCGCCGGGCTTGCGAGAGAAGACCCATTCCTCGAAGGCGGGCCAAACTGGGTAACTTTCCTCGCTGATGATGCTCAGATCGAGGCTGGGCTCAAGCTCGGTATGAACATTCCAGTCCTCAGCATCGACGCATACCTGCTGAGCACCGATGACATCAGGCCCAGCGAGGAAGAGGTGCAAGCGTGGATCGAGCGGCAACCAAGCCCCGCACTCGGAAGGCTCACAACGGCCGTCCGGCAACGCGATGACCGAACCGTCGAATACCTGCCACTGCTGTCGGTAGACGCCCACCTCGATTCGATCCTCGCCGACTTCATGCGAGACCTGATCTCCCTGTTCGCGGAGGCATGGGATTCTCGAACTATCACCGTTCTTCCCGATCGCGACCTGGGGGGCGGCGACGGGGACGGCGGCGTGTACCGCTATCGGCCTGCCGACGTTCAGCCGAGGAACGCCTGGCTCCTGATGGGTTCCGAGGCAAGCTATCCGACTACGGACGACCTGACGGAGCAGTGGGAGCAAGGACAAGCGGGACTCTTCGATGAGGAGTGGACGGCCCCGAAGAATGGCGAGCTCGGCGACCTGGTCTTGTTTTACTTTGTCGCCCCGCGGAAGGCAGCATGCTTCGTCGCGCGGCTTGCCTCGCGACCATATTGGCAGACCGACGTGGAGGTCAACGCGGTGAATGCGGTGGACCCGCATCAGTGGTGGGCTGTGACATCACCCTTGATCGAGATTGAGCCGATTCCGTACAAGACACTCCAGGATGCCGCCGACGGCCATCTACCCCTTCGCGGTCGGTCCGGCCACTACCTGTCCCCGCGGACGATCAGCTCACTGACGTTCGTCGCGAAGGACCCGGCACGGCAATCGGATGTGGACCAGATAGCGCAGCTGCCAAGCGGAAACCCTGACGTGCCGGAACGGATCGATAATCTCGATGCATGGAGGGCGATTCCGGGTGGTGCATTGCCCCTCGAGGCGAAGGTTTCGGAGCATGTCGTAGAGCCGCTCATCAAACTGCTGTGGGGTCCGAACATGCAGTGGGCGCACGAGCATTTGATTGAGCCGACACTCGGGCCAATCCCCCTTCGAGAGCACCGGGTTCCCTCAGGGTTGGTCGACTTCGTTTTCGAGTACGCGGGACAGGCAGCACTCGCGGTTGAGGTTAAGCTCACCGTCTTGCGACCCGCCGCCGGCGTATGGAGTGATTCCCGCGACTTCCAGCAATTACTTCGCTACATGAGGGACCTTGACCTGCCAGGACTACTTATCGACGCCCAGCGACTCCTTCTCGTGAAACGCGGCGACGTAGTCCCGTTTGCCGAAATCATCCGGACTGCAGCAACTTGGGAGGACCTCGCGCTCATTAGAGATCTTCTCCTAGAAGGACGCTGGGGATCCAGCTTGGCTCCCCCGAGCAGCTCCCCAAGCACGGCTCCGGCGCGGCAGACCGCCCGGCGAGGTTGATCCGTCTCGCCAGCAGAAAGGGTCCACGTCTCGGCAATCATGTTCAGGGCCATGGCCTCGACGTGTGATCAAGCTGCATCGCGAAGCGCGGCGATGCCCGCGACTTCACCTGGTGCCTGCAGGCCGCTGCTCGGCAAGCCTCCGTCACCGTGTGAAGCTCGGCGAGCACCTGGTAGTGCAGCTGCGCCCTAGTCGACGCGGCGCTGTATGGCAGGCCCTCCCCCGCCAGCAGGTTGGCTTCGCACAGCTGCCAGCGCAGCACAATCATCTGGCGCAGTTCTTCGTCGAGAAGTGGTGAACTCACTTTGCGGCCGAGGACGCACAGTCGAACCATCGGACGACGCCGTTCGCGGAGTGCGCTCGGCGCAGCGCGCTTTCTACGCTGGCGAGTGCGGTCGCCGCGCGTTCAAGCTCGGCGGCCGCGGTGATGGTTCCGGTAGCCCCGTCGCCGCGCGAGCCCTCGCCTCGTAGTGCACACCGTCGATGACGCGTTCGTGCCAGGCTGCGAGCTGTCGGTATACCTGCTCGAGGTAGATCAGAGTAGCGGTTAGTTCTCCAAGCATGTTGTACGACTCGGAGGGCACCGGCACCTCCCTCGTCGAGTGCGCGAGCGTTCGGGCGACTTCTGCGAGCTCGACGGCGACCGCCCGCTGTCACTGCCCTAGATTCACGGCCAGGTTTCCGGTGATGGTGAGTGTGGACATTGTTTCTTCTCCTTCGGTTGAGTTGTGACGCGATGGTGTGGCACATGGGCTATTCCAGCTCCGGGCCGCTCACCTCAGCGACCGAAGGCAGCTTTCTTGCTCAGCAACTTGGCCGCACGGTGCTTCTGGGCGACACCACGTTTTGGCCTGGCACCTAGCCGCGGCTGGTGCCACCATCGTTCTGGTGGCCCTCGCTCTCGCGCTGGTCGCACCCAAGCGCAACGCACCGATCTTCGAGCTGCAATTCGACGCCCGCTGGAAACCAGAGACGCAGCGCCCGGATGAGAAGGTCATCACCCCGGCCGGCCGGCTCGATGCCAGCCGCATCCTCACCCTCCTCGTCGGTCTGGCGCTCGTGACCTACCTCGTGGTGCATTTCATCGAGGGTGGCTCGCTCACCCTCGACACCGTCAACTGGTCGTTTCACGCATTGATTTTTCTCTTCGTGCGCAACCCGTTCGAACTCATCCGCCGCATCCGCTATCTCCCCTCCAACGTGGGCGACATCCTTCTGCAGTTTCCCCTCTACGCCGGAATTTCTAGCAGGGTGGTCGGTTCCGGCCTGATCGGGGTGTTTTCAGATTTCTTCGTCAACATCTCTGCCCCGCAGACGTTCGGAGTTATGGGGTTACTCGCGGCGGGGTCGTGAACTTCTCCGTTCTGTCTGACGGTGGCCAGTTTAAAGTGCAGGGGCCAATCATGCTCGATGCGGCCGATCGCCTCGGCATCGACCCCGCAGTCTCTAACATGGCCGTCTCGTACGGGGATCAGTGGACCGACATGATCCAGCCCTGTTGGGCAATCCCCTCTGCTCGCCATCGCTGGGCTCAAGATGCGAGCCATTCTGGTATGTACGACGACCACGTTCATTGCGGTCGGTCTCGTCTTCTGCGCCAGACTTTTTCTTGTGGGCGCTGGCTGGTAGCGCTCTTGGCGCTGCTGTAGAAAGCGTATGTTGCGAGCCGATTCCGCAGAACAGTCGAGGTGCCCGGCATCAGGGGTGAGCCAGCTCACCGCCTGAGGAGCATGGACGATCATCGGCGCACAGCTCGGATACCACTGCAGAATGGGGCAGTGACCACGACACCGAAACCTCCCCGACTGCCCCGTTTCGGATTACGCCGCAACCTACTTCGACCTGAGGGCGGCGAGCAGAGTGACCGGGTTACTTATATCGAGTTGCTGTTCGACCTCATCTTCGTTTTAGCTCTCACCCAGTTATCGCGCTACCTGTATGACAACC
>JACMOZ010000336.1 GCA_014377785.1 Aeromicrobium sp. | reverse complement strand
AGCGTCATCGAGGTGGCGGGCGCCCTCGGGCGAGGCCGCGTAAACGATCTCGGCGCGCAGATAGTCATCGGCGCCGGTCAGTCCCTTGCCCAGATCCGGTTGCGCCTCGATCAGGTCGAGCAGCTCGACGATGAGCGAGCCGTAACGGTGAAGCAAATGCTCGATTCGGCCGACATGCAGGCCGCTCGACTCGGCGAGCATCTGTCGCTGGTTCCATACAGCCTCATAACCGTCGGCGCCGAGAAGCGGCACGTCTTCGGTGCAGCATTCGGGCACATTGCGATCGAGTTGAGAGGACATCCCGTGCACTGCGGCGTCGATCGCGTCCTTGGCCATGATCCGGTATGTCGTGTATTTGCCGCCCGCGATGACAGTGAGTCCTTTGACCGACGTCGACACCGCGTGTTCGCGCGACAACTTGCTCGTGGCCTCGTCTTCGCCGGCAAGTAATGGCCGGAGTCCCGCGTACACGCCCTGGACATCTTCGCGGGTCAGCGGGACCTGAAGCACCTTGTTGACGTGGTGCAGGAGGTAATCGATGTCGTTGCTGCTCGCAGCCGGGTGGTCCTTAGACAGCGACCAGTCCGTGTCGGTCGTGCCGATGATCCAATGCCGTCCCCACGGGATGACGAACAGGACTGACTTCTCGGTGCGCAGGATGAGTCCGGACTCGCCCCGGATGCGATCGCGGGGCACCACGAGATGAATGCCTTTGCTGGCGCGTACGTGGAACTGGCCGCGCTCGCCGGCGAACGACTGCGTCTCGTCAGTCCACACACCGGTCGCGTTGACGACATGGCGCGCATGGATGTCGAATTCCCTGCCGGTTTCCAGATCCTTGACCTTCGCGCCGGCCACCCGATCGCCTTCGCGCAGCAAACCGATGACACGCGTACGACTCGCGGTGTGTGCTCCGTATGCGGCGGCGGTGCGGCTCAGGAACATGGTGTGGCGTGCGTCGTCGACCTGACCGTCGTAATAGTGGAGGGCGCCAATCAGGGCATCTTTTTTGAGCGCCGGCATGATCCTGCGCGCACCGCGGCGAGTCAGGTGGCGGTGGTGCGGAACGCCGCGTGAACGGCCCGAGAGGAACGCCATCGAGTCATAAAGCGCGACGCCGGAGCCGGCATAAAACCGCTCCCATACGCGGTGGGTCAGCGGATAAAGGAACGGCACCGGATGCACGAGGTGCGGTGCGAGCTTCTCGAGCAGCAGACTGCGCTCGCCGAGGGCTTCGGCAACGAGGCGGAAGTCGAGCATCTCGAGATAACGGAGGCCACCGTGGATGAGTTTGCTGGACCGGCTCGATGTGCCAGAGGCATAATCGCGGGCTTCGACGAGTCCGACACTCAAACCGCGCGTCGCGGCGTCGAGAGCGGCGCCGCCGCCGACGACTCCGCCACCGATGACGAGGACATCGAGCGTGTCGGCGGCCATCGCATCGAGGGCACTCTGGCGGGTTTCAGGGGAAAGGGCAACGGATCGCATTGGCCAAGTCAATCATGTGCGAATCGAGGCCGCTCGCGGCCGAGTATGAGCGCAGATTGAGCGTGGGACGCCTTCGGCGTGTCACGCTTAATCCGACTTCGCGCTTGCTCGCTGCGCTCACTCGGCTCAGTCGACTACGACCCAGTCCAGAGTGCGCTCAACGGCCTTCTGCCATTGGGCATACCCGGTGGCGCGCTGCTCGTCGTTCCAGGTTGGCGTCCAGCGTTTCGATTCGTTCCAGTTGGCGCGCAATTCGTCGGTTCCGGACCAATAACCCACCGCGAGTCCGGCGGCGTATGCGGCGCCTAACGCGGTCGTCTCAGGAACTTCGGGGCGGCTGACCGGTACGCCGAGGATGTCGGCCTGGATCTGCATACACAGTTCATTGGCGGTGACGCCGCCATCGACCTTGAGCGTTTGCAGGGCTACGCCGGAGTCCTTCGCCATGGCGTCGACGACGTCTTTGCTCTGATAGCAAATGGCTTCGAGGGTCGCGCGGGCGATGTGGGCGTTGGTGTTGTAGCGCGACAATCCCACGATGGCCCCGCGAGCGTCGGACCGCCAATACGGCGCAAACAGGCCTGAGAACGCCGGCACGAAATAGACCCCGCCGTTGTCCTCGACCTGGCGGGCAAGGGACTCCGATTGAGCCGCACCGCTGATGATGCCGAGCTGGTCCCGGAGCCATTGGATCGCCGAACCGGTCACGGCGATCGAACCCTCGAGGGCATACACGACTGGTTCATCACCGAATTTGTAGCCCACCGTGGTGAGCAGCCCGCTCGTGGACTTCACGATTTCGGTGCCGGTGTTCAACAACAGGAAATTACCGGTGCCGTAGGTATTTTTGGCCTCTCCCGGCGAGAAACACACCTGGCCGACGAGGGCTGCATGTTGGTCGCCGAGGTCGCCCGAGAGCGGAACCTCGCCGGCGAACGGTCCGTCGGCGAGTGTGTGGCCGTACACCTCGGAAGATGACTTGATCGTGGGCAGCATCTGGCGGGGGATATCGAAGAAGCCGAGGAGCTCGTCGTCCCAGTCGAGGGTTTCGAGATTCATCAGCATGGTGCGGCCGGCATTGGTCACGTCGGTGATGTGCCGCCCGCCGCGATAGCCGCCGGTCAGCCACCACAACAACCACGAGTCGGTGTTGCCGAAGATCGCATTGCCTTCTTCGGCGGCTTTGCGGACGCCGTCGACGTTGTCGAGAATCCACTTGATTTTGCCGCCGGAAAAATACGTCGCCGGCGGCAATCCGGCTTTCGCACGTATGACGTCGCCGCGCCCGTCTTTGTCGAGGGCGCTCGCGATCCGGTCCGTGCGGGTGTCCTGCCAGACGATCGCGTTGTAGTAGGGGCGGCCGTTGCGTTTGTCCCAGATGACGGTGGTCTCGCGCTGATTGGTCACGCCGACCGCGGCAAGGTCACTCGACTCGAGGTTCGCCTTGCGGAGCGCCGACTGGATGACCGCCGAAGTGCGTTCCCAGATCTCGGTCGGATTGTGCTCGACCCAACCGGCCTGCGGCAGGATTTGTTCGTGTTCGAGCTGGTGTTTGGCAACTTCCTTGCCGTCATGGTCAAACACCATGAACCTCGTGCTCGTTGTGCCCTGATCGATAGCACCCACGAACTCAGCCATAGGCGCCACCCTACCCATCCCGCACCCCGAGATTTGTGCGCTACCGGCTATTTTCTCACTCAAAACCCGCCGTTATCGCACAAATCGCGGGGTCGGGTTAGAGGATCTCGCCCTGCACCCCGACGTGGGGGATATTTTCGCTCGGTATGGTGCCGAGGCGACCCTTTTGGAAATCCTCGAAGGCCTGGAGGACTTCAGCCTTGGTGTTCATGACGAACGGGCCGGCCCAGGCGATGGGTTCGCGGATCGGCAACCCGCCGAGGACAACGACTTCGAGCGCCGGGTGGCGGCTTTCCTGATGCGTTGAAGCACCGACCGTAATCGTTTCGCCGTGACCGAGGACCGCCAGTTGACCCGATTGGATCGGCCTGCGTTCCGTGCCCACATACCCGCCGCCGGCCATCACGTAGACGAGGGCGTTGAAATCGGTGCGCCACGGCAACGTCATCGATGCACCGGGCAAAACCGTTGCGTGAACCATCGCCATCGGAGTCTTGGTGCTTCCCGGTCCCTTCACACCGTCGACCTCGCCGGCAATGATGCGGATAAGGGCGCCGGCATCAGGGGTCGTGGCCAGTCCGACTTCGCTGGCGCGCAGGTCCTGATAGTGGGGAGTTGACATCTTTTCGGCCTTTGGCAGGTTCACCCAGAGTTGGAGGCCGTGGAACAGGCCGCCTTGCTGGACGAGCCACTCCGGCGGCGCCTCGATGTGAAGAAGGCCCGAACCGGCCGTCATCCACTGCGTGTCGCCATCGGTGATCGAGCCGCCGCCGCCGTGGCTATCGGCGTGGTCGAAGACGCCGTCGAGCATGTAGGTCACGGTTTCAAAACCTCGGTGCGGGTGCCACGGGGTCCCCTTTGGCTCGCCCGGTGCGTATTCGACTTCGCCCATCTGGTCCATGTGGATGAACGGGTCGAGCGCGCGGGCGTCAACGCCGTCAAAGGCACGGCGCACAGGGAATCCCTCGCCCTCATATCCCTTGGGCGCGGTCGTCACCGTGATGGGCGCGCGGTCTTCGTTATCGGTCGCTGCGCCGATGACGCGTGGCAATACGGTCCAGTCGGCGACTGTTACAGCGGGCATGGGACGCTCCTCAGGTTCTCGGTCTTCAACCTAGTTCAACACTCAACTACCGTCGTGTATTCCGTCGGGACGACATTGCGACGCGGGGATGCTTACGGTGTCGGTATGAGCGAAAACTTCGATGTCGCAATTGTCGGTGGCGGCCACAATGCCCTCGTCGCGGCGACTTACCTCGGCCGCGCCGGACTCAGTACTATCGTCCTCGAACGGCTCCCCCACGTTGGCGGTGCGGCAATCAGTGCGCGAGCCTTCGACGGCATCGACGCACGACTCTCCCGCTACTCCTATCTCATCAGCCTGTTTCCCGAAGCACTCATCGCCGACCTTGGTCTCGACCTCGAATTGTTGTCCCGCGCGACAGCCTCATACACGCCCTATGGCGACACTGGCCTTCTCGCAGAGACGACAGAGGGCGAGGCCACCAAGCACTCGTTCAGGGCGTTGACCAGCGACGCCAGTGAGTTCCAGGCCTGGCAGGAGTTTTATGCCGAAGTGGCGACCGTCGCGCACGCGATCGCTCCGACGCTCCTGCAACCGCTCCCCCACATCGGCGACGTCCGCGACCAGGTCGAGATGGCGATCTGGACCGACCTCGTCGACGAACCGCTCGGCCAAGCGATCGAACGTCGCTTCACCAGTGATCTCGTGCGCGGCGTCGTCGCGACCGATGCACTGATCGGGACGTTTGCGTCGATGAACGACGAAGCGCTCATCCAGAATCGCTGTTTCCTCTATCACCTCATCGGCAACGGAACCGGCGAGTGGCGCGTGCCCGTTGGCGGTATGGGTGCTGTGAGCAGCGAACTCGAACGCGTCGCTCGCGAGGCCGGGGTCGAGCTGCGGACCAATGCCGAAGTCACCGGCGTCAGTGCCCGCGGGGACGGCGTCACCGTCACTGGGGACCGCCAGAATCAGCGCTTCGTCATTGAGGCAGACAGGCTGCTGTGCGGCGTCGCGCCGTACGTCCTCGCGGGTCTTCTCGGCGAGCAGCTTCCGGCCAAACCCCGCGGCGCCCAACTCAAGGTCAACCTGTTGGTCGACCGGCTCCCACGGCTGAAATCCGGCATCAGTCCGGCTATCGCTTTCGCCGGCACTCTTCATCTCGATGAGTCCTATGACGACCTCGAGACGGCTCATGCCGAGGCATCAGAAGGCAAGATGCCAACAAAAATGCCGGGCGAGATCTACTGCCACACGCTGTCCGACCCGTCGATCCTTGGCGAGGGGTTGCGGGCATCGGGCGCGCAGACCTTGACGTATTTCGGCCTGCATACGCCTCCGGAGCTCTTCGACGATCCGGCAGCGAAGGACGAGGCGCTGCGACGGGCGATTGCCGGTCTCGACGCCTACCTGCTCGATCCGATCGAGTCTGTGCTCGCGACGGACGCCGCCGGCAATCCGTGTATCGAGGCCAAGTCACCGTTGGACATAGAGGACGCACTCGGCATGCCCGGGGGCCACATCTTTCACGGGGATCTCGCCTGGCCGTGGCTCGAGGACGACGAACGGCCACACGATCCGGCCCGGCGCTGGGGAGTCGCCACGAATCATGAACGCATCTTGTTGTGTGGCAGCGGTGCGCGACGCGGCGGTGCGGTCAGCGGCATTGCCGGCCACAATGCGGCGCACGCACTGCTCGAGCTTCTCGCCGAGGGCTGAGGCTCAGTCTTTGGTAGGTATGACCGCACCGGACGGCATGCCTGCGGCGACATACTTCGCCATGATTCCCTCGAAGCCCGCGTCTGCCGCTTCACTGTGCGGGCCGCCGCCCTGGACACCGGCAAGAACCTTGTCGAGTTCGGCCAGGCATACGGTCCAGCCCGAAGCGTTGCGGGCGGCGGTGTTCGCCTCGGACAACACGTTGATGAGCACGAGACGGCAACTTTCACCGCGCTTTTCGAGAGTCAAATGGAGTTTGTCGGGGCCCCAGGTGAAGCCGAATGTCGTGGGCGGAACAAACTCCAGGATCGTCCCGGTGTCCGGGTTCGAGTAGGGGTCGCCGTGGAACGCGATGGTCCCGCCGACTTCGCCCTGATGATCGACGCGGGAGGGGAACCAACGCGCGAGCTCATCAGATTCGGTGACGGCTGCCCATACTCGCTCGATCGGATGAGGATAGATCCGCTCGAAACGCACGGCAGCCTTGCCCTGATATTCGATATAGGTTCCCAAGTCCATCATTTCTCCTTTTGCCGGGCGTTCAGCTCATGCCGCCAATATGCAGCCATTAAAATATACGTGTCGAGGATTGGATGGGACTCAAGTCCCGGGGCGGCCGCGGCGCCTCAGCCCCGCACCGAGTCGATTTTCAAGGAGCGCAATCGGGCTGATACTGTGGGTCTGCTTTCGCGGCATTAGCTCAATTGGCAGAGCAGCTGACTCTTAATCAGCGGGTTCGGGGTTCGAGTCCCTGATGCCGCACGCGAGAAAGACTCCCACCCAACGCTAAACGTTGGTTGGGGGTCTTTGCTGATTTTGAGCCTTTTCATCACCCACCACTTTCCTCGCCACCTGGATCCACAGTGTCTGCACGACCGGAGCGGTTAGGGACTGAGTATTGATCAAAACGTGGATAGTGCGGGGCGTCCACTGCCGGGCGAACTTGGCGCTCTCGCTACCGGCCAGATGGGATGTCTTCGAACCGGTGGACACCGATGTGCTCAGCTGGTGCTGTCCAGGATCAGCTGCACCGTCTGGGCAGGCTGGTCCCAATGCGGGAAGTGCCCACATGCGTTGAACCAGTGCAGCGTCGCGTCCGGGAATAGTGCGGTTGCGGTCCTCGCTTCGCTGGGCAGCGTGACCTTATCCTGGCGCCCCCATCCAATGACCATTTTGCCCCTCAGCGAGCCGGCCGGAGCGCCCTGTTGCTTGGGACCATGAACCAGAGATTCACGCGCTTCATCCAGACTCTTGGCGGTCTTGAAACCACGCAGTTCAGTGAGTACCAGGTCGGGGTCGAGTCGCCAGGGTTTGGCGGAGAATTGCGCGAGCAGCAGAGTGCGCCCAACTGCAGAACGTGTGAGAACCGGAAGTGCAGGCTGGATACTGCGGACCAGCGCAAAGGAAGCCCGCACGCTGGCACCGAAGACGGTCGCCTGCCGGTCGCCCCAAAACCCGCCCGGATCCAACGCCACCGTGGTGCCGCTATGGCCCCGCCGTGCCATCTCAAGCACCATGCGACCCCCCATCGAACTGCCGACGATGTCAACGTTTTCCAGGCCCTCCGATGAGAGGAACTGCTCAACCGCATCAGTCAGCGTCGCAATGGTGACTTCACCGTCCAGAGGGGTGGTTTCTCCAAAGCCCGGAAGATCCGCGGCGATCACGTCGCGTTCCAAAGCCAAGGCGGCCACGACTGGATCCCAGTTGCGCAGACTCGACCCCAAACCATGGACCAAGAGCAGGGGGCTTCCTGAACCCTGTCGTTCGAAGTTCATCAGACATCCTTTCGTCGACGAATCTCATCCTGAAACAACCTTCGTAATCACCTTGT
>JACMOZ010000335.1 GCA_014377785.1 Aeromicrobium sp. | reverse complement strand
TCGCTTGATTCAGGTCTACCCCCGTTCCGTTGTGGTGAACAGTGACGGTGAGATCCGATCTCTCATCAGCCACAGATCGCGTGTCCCCTAACGCGGATGGCGGATGACGTCGAGAGATCACCATCACGAGAATCAGAAGCACCAGGGGCGGGAAAGTGATGATGTTGGGTAGCGCACTGAGTCGGGCTAGTATCCGACGCTGCCGATACGGACGTCGATGCTTACAGGGAGCACACCTAATTCGGTGAGCCGCTCGACGATCGCATCATGCACGCGGGAGGCGGTCACCGGAGCTGGTTCGTCACCGCTCGTGCCGATCGATGCAGATATGGTGATCCCGGCGTCTGCAGTTTGCACCGAAACGAGGTCTGCGGCGATGGGAGCACCGGTGAGAGTGCGGACCGCTAACGAAACCAGAGTGTTTGCCAGCGGCCGTGTGGCATACACCGCCTCCACCCCAGGAATGGTCCGCACCAGCCGGGTCAATTCCTGGGACAAATCGATGATTTCGGGCACGCTTATTTCACCGTCCTTTTCCGTGAGTGAAATGCGATCCCGTGGCGTCGTCGTTGCCAGCATTTCGCGTGCTTGGCTGCTCGACAATGACGGTCTCCGCGGCTCCTGCACCAGAGCCATCCTCGCCGTCAGCATTGATGTGGATGTCGTGGATAGCAACGTCGATGCGCGCAATGGTCAATTCGGTGTGGGTGGTGAGCGCGGCCAAGATTCCCTCGCGAACGGCTGCCACAGCATCGGGGATGCTGTGGCCCCAGAGCGCAGTCGCGTCGATACTAATCTCGATGGGTTCGCCCAAAATAGTGACGTCCCCGTTGAGGCGCACCCGCTCGACGACAATCCCACCGAGCCGGTCGCCAGCGGCCCGGACGATACCGCGGACAGCCCCCTCAGTGATTGCAAGGCGTGCATGCGGAGACGAATGGCGGAGGGGAATATCTCGTCCGGCGTGGGCTTCATACCCGATATGGGCGAGGATCTGCTTCACCCAACCGTCATCGCGGGATTCTTCCCGTGCGGCTTCGGATTCGATCCATGCCGCCGACCTGTCCCGAAGCCGGGTGAGAGCGGCTAAAGCGATACGGCAACCGGCGGAGTTCTCGATCGACGTGTTCGGTGGGATGCGGTCCTGGTCCAGATAGTCGCTGAGCTCCTCCACGCTGTGCCCGTCAAGATCGGGACTGGTCTCTTCCACGACCGGCGGGATGAAGCGGTTCAACGGGGGGATGTTATCGCTCACCGCCACACCTCCAACTGGCCAATTAGCGTTTTTCGCGCCCGAGCCAGCAGCCCCCGAACGGTGGACACTGGCAGCTCAAGCTCCACGGCAAGGTCTTCGTAACTGTACTGCGCGAGTTCGCGAAGAACCCAGCACCGGCGTTGATTTTCCGGCAATGACTCCACCGCTCGCGACAGCGCTTCGTCCCGCGACTGTGTCTCTACCACTTGCTCCGGGCTCCCGTGCGCGGGGGCGGCCATCAGCTGATCATTCAGCAGGGCATGATCCAAACGGGCGCGAGCGCGAACCCGGTCAAGGCTCTTATTCGTCACAATGCGAATAAGCCACCCCTTCACCTTCGAGTTGTCCTCCAGGGCGGGCAGTTCCCGCCAAGCGGCGATGTAAGTCTCTTGCACCACATCATCGATTTCGTCCGTTGAGCCGAGGACGCGGGATGCGTAGGTTCGCAACAGCGGCCCGTACCGGCGGATCAGGACCTCGAAAGCGCCAATGTCCCCGTCGGCGGCCCGCCCGGCAAGGGTGCGGTCGTCCGCAGAGCTGAGATGACTGCGGGTCAGCGGTGCCACCACGCCACTCCTCCCTCTGCACCAGCCGGATATCAAAAATGTTTGAAAGTGCTCGTGACGAATGGGCCTGCGCGAACGTCATATTAACAACACCACATCAGTGCTGTTCACCGCGTGCCCTTGTCCGGTGCGACCGTTCGGTCTATACGAAAGAAGACACCTCATGGCCAACCTCACCACTCCCGTCTCGCCCACCGCATCCGCAACTTCCTCTCCAGCTACGTCTTCCTCATCCGCTACCTCTTCCTCGGGCGGCAAAACTGTGATCAATGATGCGGTGATCGCGAAGATCGCTGGCATTGCTGCGGGGGACGTCAGCGGAGTCTTCGCTCTTGGCGGGGGAGCCGCCCGCGCATTGGGGGCTATCCGCGACGTCATCAATGCGAAAGACCTCACACAGGGCATCAGCGTCGAAGTCGGCGAAACGCAGGTCGCGGTCGACGTCAGCATCGTCGCCGAATACCCCGCCCCGTTGCAAACTGTCGCCGACAACGTGCGTTCCGCAGTGATCAGCGCAATCGAAACTCTGGTCGGAATGGAGGTCACCGAGGTGAACGTGACCGTCAACGACGTCCACATTCCCTCCGACGACACAAACATCGACCCGGAAACTCGCGTTCAGTGAGCACCACTCAGACCGGGATTCTCATTGGCGCCACCCTCGCTCTAACCTGGGTCCTGGTCGGCTTCTGGGCCTTTTTCTTCGTTGCTGTTGCGATGTCCATCGGTGCGATGGTGGGCCGGATCGTTGAGGGGAAACTCAACCCGACCGCGCTGGTGGATGCGCTTCGCGGAAGGCGTTCCGCCTCGTGACCGGAGCCGTCATACCGCCGCACTCGCGCGGGCGGACCAGCATCAGTCGCACGGCACTGACAAGGGTGGTGGCTGCCGTCAGCGGCAAGATTCTCGGGGTATCAGCACACCAGGTGCGCGTCGAGCTGTCCGATGACGGCGGACGACTGCAACTGACAATCCACAGCCCGGTACGGATGGTCTCGCTCGACCGGGTTGTTGCTGACCCGAATGTCATTGGACGAGCCGGCGGAACCCTGATGGAGCGAGGTGAACACGCGCAGCAGCACATTCGCAGTCAAGTGACCGCGATGACGGGGTATCGGATCGCGCAGGTCATCGTCACTATGACCAGGGCGAGCATTCGGACGGAAGCCCGAGTCCGATGAGTATCCCATCGGCAATTTACCGGCGGATTCGCCGCCGCGAAACGCATTCGCCCCGCTCCACGGCGGCGATCACCCTTGCCATCATCCTCATCACGATCTGCACCTACACGGCGACCGAAATTGTGTTGGCAATCCTGTCGCGACGGCCGCTGCTCATCACGCTGCCCCGTCTGGCGGATGCCCTTGTGATCCTGCCGAAGCAACCCGGGCTCTTCGTCGCCGGTCTCGGCATAGTCGCCGCCCTCGCCGGCCTGATTCTGATCGGGGCGGCGCTCTCCCCCGGTCGGCAGGGACGCCGTATTATGGCGTCGACCAACACAGCGGCGATCGTTGATGATGAAGCCATCGCCTCGGCATTGGCCCGCCATGCCGCCTCCGCTGGAAACCTTCACGCGGATAACGTCCGCGTCACCATTTCCCGTCGCGAAGCGATCGTCAGGGTGACACCGGTCTCCGGACTGGTGGTCGACCGCGCGGCAATTGCCGACGCGGTCGAGACTCAACTGCGCGCCTATAGCCTCAATGCCCCTCTGCGAACCCACATCGTTTTCCGCGATCGGGCAAAGGTCGAAGCATGAACAACACCAACCGGTTCCTCAACCGGGCGCTCATACTCCTCACCGGCATGATTTTGCTGCTGCTCGGGACTGCGGCAATTGTCCTCGCCACGATGCCCGCTTTTGGCCGAGCGTGGAGCGACACGTGGCCGACAGTGCGACAAACGACAGCAGGGTGGGTGGCGGCCGCCCGCGTCCCCGGCACCCACACCAGCTGGTGGTGGATCGCACTTCTCGGCGGTCTCCTTCTGATCGTCATCGCCCTGGTGGTATTCATCTTCCGTCAGGGCCACGGCCGCACTTCCCACTTCGTTTCTGGCATCCGTACGGATGCAGGCATCACGATTATTCATTCCCGCCTCCCCGAACAGCTGCTCGAAGACGCGCTACGCGTTCAGCCCGCGCTGGTGGGCTCGCGCGTCTCCACCTATCTGGTCAGACGCCATCCGGTACTAAAAGTGTCCGTCAGCGCCCGCCGCGGGATGTCCCCGAAAGACATCCTCGGCGAGGTCGAAACCACCATTCACGCCCTCGAACTTTTGCTCGGACAGCCGGTGTTGGCTTCCGTTCACATCAGCGGCGGTATACGCGCGCGCCTACACAGGACCAGTCGGCTTGGCTGACCGGGTGCGGGCACCGAAAAGGCGACCCTTCGCGAAAAAGGAACGAGAGAAAAAACCGGTTGTGCCCCCGTTCCGGGGTGCCAGCTGGCCGGAATGCCGGATTCATCTCTTCCGCCAAGTGCTCTCTGCGCTGCCAAAAGGATCCCAAGACATGGTCGCCTCGATCATCCGCATCGACGTGGGTGGATGCTTGAGCGTAAAAGTCCGGCCATAGGCTGGGAGGCATGACCGTACTGGTGACCGGGGCAACGGGGAATGTCGGATCAGCTGTGCTCGCGCTGCTTCACGAGGCGAATATTCCTGCTCACGGCACCGTTCGACCCGGGTTATCGACAGATCAGATCCGTCTTGCGGAGACCGATACCGCACCAGTAGCGTTCGACTTTCTCGATCCATCGACCTGGGATGGGGCATTCGAGGGGGTGGAATTGCTGTTTCTTGTACGCCCGCCGGCGTTGTCGAACGTGCCGCGGGATATCCTCCCCCCCTGGAAGCGGCCAAGCGGGCGGGGGTGAAACACATTGTGTTTCTGTCGCTGCAGGGCGCCGAGTCGAACGCGATTGTCCCTCACGCGAAGATCGAGAAGTGGCTTCGCTCCTCCGGGCTGCTGTGGACCTTTCTTCGTCCCTCGTTTTTTATGCAAAATCTTTCCACAACCCATGTGGCGGAAATTCGGGATCACTCTCAGATCATCATTCCCGCCGGGAACGGACGCACCGCCTTCGTTGACGTCGCTGATATTGCCGCTGTCGCATTCGAGGTTCTCACCGATCCTGAAAACCACATCGGGCGCGCCTGGACGCTGACAGGCCCTGCCGCCAACAGTTACTCCGAGGTGGCAGAGATTCTCAGCAGGGAACTCAGCCGAACAATCCGATACTTGCGACCGGGGCTTGGTCGTTACGCAGTGCATGCGCGACGGGATCTTGCGATGCCGTGGGCAATGGTCCTGATCACCGCCGCCATTTACACCGTCGCTCGGCTGGACCGGGCATCCGGGCTCACGGATGACGTTCGCACGGTGACGGGACGTCCGCCAACATCTTTTGCGGATTTTGCTCACCGCGAGCGAACCGTATGGCTTCCCTGACACGCAGGTTTCCCGCTCACCCTCGAGGATGCGGTGTCATCGCCGGGGCGGGATGCGGCCAGGTCACTGGCAGCGTCCCGTCGTAACATGCCCCCTACTCCAATGTGAAGGAAGCCAGCGTGATTAAACATTTGGCAGTGATCGTCTTCGACGTCAACGAAACTCTCTCCGACATGTCGCCCATGGCCGATCGGTTCGCCGATGTCGGGGCGCCCGGGCTGATGGCCAGAGTCTGGTTCGCCGGGTTACTGCGAGACGGCTTCGCTCTCACCGTGGCCGGCACCAACGAGAAATTCGCGACGATCGCCGCTGAATCACTCCGCGAAAACCTCACCGGGCTCTCCCTGAACCGCAGCGTCGAAGAAGCCGTCGATTACATCATGCAGGGTTTCGCGAGCCTTTCTCTTCACCCGGATGTCGCCGGTGCTGTCCGTACGTTTGCGGCTTCCG
>JACMOZ010000334.1 GCA_014377785.1 Aeromicrobium sp. | reverse complement strand
GCTCGAAGAACTCATACTGAACAAGGCATCGACGTTCAAGGGCAAGGTGGAACGCTTCAAACTCTGGCCCTCGCAAGCTGACCGAGGAGCCTTCGCTCACGCGATGGATCCCGAGGAGGCGTGGGAGGGTGAGCACCGAATCATCGAAGCCCACGACTTCTTCCGCCGCGAGACGGCTCGGTGGCTCGCGGGAGCCCCTGATGACGATGGTGTCGTACCTCCAGGGAGTGAAGAGCGCCGCGCTGAAGAACTCAGCGCAACGTTGGAGCACCGACTGGTTGTCGTCGCCATCGACCTGTCAGGGCACGAGGACTCTCAGCTCATTTTCGAAACACTTAACGACCGGGGAACACCTCTCCTCAAAGCTGACCTCATCAAGAACTGGGTGTTCCGCCGAGGCGAACGTGTGGGCGCTGACGTGGACAAGTGGTCCAGGACGCATTGGGCTGACTTCGATACTGAGTGGTGGCGGGAGGAGATCTCGCAAGGCCGCCAGAGCCGCTCGCGCGTTGACATTTTCCTTCAGTACTGGCTAACAATGCGCCTCCAAGAAGAAGTCAAGGCCGAGCTGGTGTTTCGGATCTTCGCGGACTACGCGGAACCGCGCCTGACCACGCTTGGAGGTGCGGAGGCGCTTCTCACCGAACTGCGGAAGGATGCCGACACCTACCGTGGACTGAGCGAGCTGGACGAGGCAACACCTGAAGGGCGGTTCCGGTCACGAGTTATCGAGACGATGGAACTCGCCGCCACGACTCCGGTCTTCCTCTGGTTGCTTTCCGAGAATCACTCCGTCCCACGTGACCAACTCCGAATTGCCCTTGATGCCATTGAGAGCTGGGTCATTCGGCGCACCCTCTTGCGCAAGACCTCGAAGGACGTGAACCGCTTCATGGTCGCGACCCTTAAGTCGCTCTCAGGAATCGACCCGAGCGAGGCCGGAGATGCAATCAGAGTGTTTCTGTCGGAACAAACCGCAGATTCGCGGTACTGGCCATCAGACCAGGAGGTGCTCGCGCAACTGCCCGACCTCAAGCTTTATGGAAACATCCGTCAGTGGCGACTCCGTGTCGTCCTCGGAGCCGTCGAACAGCAGCTCCGTGAGCAAAGCAGGATGCACGAGGCAGTGGAGCTTCCGCAAGGCCTGGAGATCGAGCACGTAATGCCGCAGGGCTGGCGCACGCACTGGGACACCACGCCGCCGCTCACCCAAGAAGCCGCAGCGCAGCGAGACAAGTTCGTGAACACGCTGGGAAATCTCACTCTGGTCACTAAGTCCTTGAATGGCTCACTGTCCAATCGGCCATGGACAGACGCCGAGGCGGCTGGGCTGAAGGATGGCGGGGAGGCCGGTAAGGGAAAGAAGAACCTGATTAACGCCTTCAGCCTCCTCGTGCTCAACAAGGAGATCGTTCAAGATCACCCGAGCGACTGGACCGAGGACGACATCAAGGCTAGGTCGAACCACATATCCGAGGCGATTGCCGCCGTCTGGCCTGGGCCGATGATGGGCGTTCAAGCGTCCGCCTTCGAAGCTGCCCGAAGTTGAACAAGATCTTCGCGTGCTAACAACGGAAACAGGGCATCGACCCTTATGCAAGCAATGCTCACCCTCGGCTATAAGACCGCGAGCGCTCCGGCAGTCCCCCGTTGGCCAGGTAAAGGAGATCGGGAGTCCGCCCGCAAAATCGAAACCTACCGAAAGCTCGAAGGTATCCAAACCCAACCGCGTCTAGCTCCTGGAAAGTGGGATCTGTCCTTTCGCGACCTGGTTGTCGAACTCGACGAAGAGCTTCACTTCAATCGCTACCGACTGGTGACGTTGTCACAGGACTGGAGCGAGGTGCTCCCTTGGGCGACTGAGTACAGAGCGTTTTCTTTTGAGCATGAAGGGAGTTGAGTCAGTGCGGGGTCGTGGGGAAAGTGTTGGGCAACCACAAGCACAAAAGCTCAGTTCGGTCTCGCAGGTGGCCCCAAGGACCTCACCGGAGCAGTTGCCCCACGATGGAAGAAGCGCGCTCTCTACGACTCCATGAAGGATGGGCTGGCAGCAGCGGGAGAGGTCCGTCTTCCACGAATCTCGGTCCACGACATTGTCGGCGGGGTCACTCTCGACGAGGTTTTGAGTCAACGAGCCGAGAATGACCTAATGGGCCTTGAAAATTTGCTTCATCGCCGAACATCTGGCGGCGAGGAGAGCTAGTCGCGCAACCGAGTGACTCTCCAACTAACGGTTGGGGTGTAGCCCGCTTCGACCAGACTATTCCTCGTGCGGTGGAGGCACGTCATATCTGATGAGCTTTCCCTGCACCCGACCTGTCTCATGAGGAATACCCCCTTCACGTGCTGACTGTCAGCCCGGCCGTCATCAGGGTAATGAGCACCCAGCCGGGGACGTCGCCCTCGTCATGACGCAACCACGAAGCAAGTCGTCTGACGGTAGTTCGAGTGCCCCGACACTGGCAGCATGGAGGCACGCGTGGACGAAGATATCCACAGGTCAGTCGGTGCAAGGGAATCCGTGCTTCCTAGCGTTAGTGAGGATTGTGTCGATGTTCCCCGAGGTTTGATCACCGAGATCCGCGCGGCGGGCTCCCGGGGACGACATGATTGGCGGGTGAGCTTCGACATCTTCTTGCAGGACTTCTCCGTTGATCCGCCTTACAGCAGCCAGGACGCGTTGGGTGACCTCGATCCATTTCTCGATCGCGACCAGCAGAAGGTGATCACCGGAGACGGATCGACGGAGGTATACGGACTCGACAGTCACCCGCTGACGGGTTGTGATGCTCAGTCGCGTCGACGGCGTCGTTGCCTGGCAGGTGATCTTTGAGGAAGCCGTCACCTTGAGCTGAGCCCGGCCGAGCCTGCGGAAACGCTGGGAAGACCAGGCTTCATCGCTCAATGACTACGACCGGTAGCCCCGTGCCGCGGTCGCCGAGGCCGCGCGCAACTTAGGAGGAACTAGGCGCGCTCGATGGCGCGAACAATTCGGTCGAGGACCCGACGCGCTTGTCGGTTCATCCGGGTCGCCCCAGCGAACCACTTGGCCAGGGCCGGACTGATCCAGTAATAGCTGGTGATGAATACCCGTCCAAGCAGATGCGGAGCGAGGCGCTCATCGCGGAACCGGCGCAGTGTCACCACTTCGTCGGCGTCGTAGGAGCCGTAGACGGCCGTCGCGATGTAGCAGCCAGCTTTCGGGGCCGGCGTGGTGGGCTCCAACGCCGCCGCGATGGCGTGGATCGCGTCACGGAAATTCCGTAACTGACGATTCGAGGTGCGATAGCTTTCTGGATCTTGTGCAGAAACTGAGTAGTTGAGCTGCTTCTGATCAAGCCGACGCGTCACAGTCATTGTCGTAGCGCCACCTAGGGTTTTGGTCAGCACGAGGTCGACGCCGTTCGTTCGCGCCACCTTCTGCGCGCGGGCGAACACCGACTCCGGATCGTCGTCGTTATCCCATGCCTCGATGACATCCCTCCCCAGAGTCAGGCGAAGTACGGAGGCAAGCTCAACGAGCTCTTCGTCGGCGAGCGGCACAACGAAAACGCTGCCGAACCTCGTCGGGTCGATCGCTGGGCCCGGAAGGTCTTGGAGGGCGATCTCCATCGCAACGGGCACTCCGACCATTCGGACCCGCACCGAGTACTCGGGCCCGACGACGTCTCCGCGGCCCCTGCTCGCGTCGTTGGTCGCAGCCAGGTCGCCACGGACGTAGGCCTCGGGGTCGAAGTGCATGAACTCCTCGGTCAGTCCGGCGATGAGTCCTGATTCCCATGCAGCGGCAACGAGTCTGAACGGAGGGTTGCGCCCGGTTTCGTCCACGTGTCTCCTTTGTCGGGGTGGCGCCCAACAGGGTAGTCATCAATGGGCGCACACGCAAGAAGGTTGGCAGTCGGCGAGCCGGAGCGAATGTGAATATGGCCTTCCGATGTGAATGTTTCAGGAAGGTTGACTAGCGGGTACGGCGCGCCGGGGCGGCCCGAATGCCCGCACTCGCGCGTGGCGGCATCTTCGGATTCTGCGGGGTAGACCAGTGTTACGCCCAAAACGGTACGACCGCCGGACCAATAGTGATCAGTTCAAGGAAAATCGCCCTAACCAATAGCTCCGGCCCCCGACCGAACGGTGCGCGTTACCGCACCCCGAGGCTGGCGGCCTCCGCTAATAGGGCTGCTGACTGATCGGGGTGGCCAGCCTCTCGTAGTAGCTCCCCGAGGTTGAAAAGAATTCCGCCGAGTATCTCGGTTCCGACAAGCTGCTTGCGCGCGATCGCCTCAGCGCGACTAAGCCATGTATGGGCCTGAATGCCCTTGTCTGGTGCGTCGTACCTGGTCATGCACCACACGCCGAGGTTGTTGATCGCTCTCACCATCCCGACGACGTTCTCGTACCGTTCTGCTTCAGAGCTTGCACTGTTGGCTTGCTCGGCGAACCATCCCTGAGCTCGCAAGAGTATATTCCCCGCTCCGCCCGGCATGTCAAAACCCGGAGGGCCTGTGAGCACGCCGGTGGCAATCGATAGGTCGACCGGTCCGGTGCCGACCGTGCCCTCCGCGATCGGAGGTTGAGCAATTCAAGTCCTCATCGGCATCCTCAATGGTCAGTTCAGCAGGTCCCGCGGCAGCGCACGCGGTGTCGCTGAACATATCAGCCTGCACAAGCAGCTGCACCGAAATTCACCCCCGTCGCGTCGCTCGGCACCAGCACGAGAACAGACTGCCGGTGGCAGCACTCGCGCGCCAACGACCTCGGCGACCCAACCCCGAGCGCCACGGCGATCTAGCAACCGTCAACGACGGATGGCTTCCTTCCAATGGGCCAAGAAGGCAACGGTCATGCCAAAGGCCACGACGAAAGGGACACCGCAAAGGAATGCCAGCCAGTAGCCGGTAGTTTATCTTTCGGGTTGTTCGGCGGCAGTGCACGAGAGTCTCAGCGTCGGATCACAGCAGATGCCGTCGTTGTCGAACTTCGATTGCATGGCGGACCCAACTCAGATCGCCGCGAACAGCCTGATGGTGATCAGTGCACGCACGATCGGCCGAATCAGTAGCTCTGGCTCCCAATGAAGGGTTTCGGTGCACGAATTAAGCGTCGCTCGCTCAGGGGCTCGCTGATCGCCACATGTCGGACCATATTGCCTACGCAACGTCTCCCTCATATAAGTCCCAGCCGGTCAGGATCCCGCCCCATAGGCCCCGCAAGACCGCAACCGCCTTCGACCTCTCCTGACCCACCCTGACGAGTTCGAATCTGAAACCGGACATGCGAACGTCTCCGCCGAGCACCTCACGTGCTGCAGAGACTAACGGGAGGTCTCACGGAAAGCTGACCGGTGGTCAAGAACATTGATCGCGCCGCCCCCAGATAAGCTCAGCGAATGGACGGGAAACGGGTAGTGGTGTCCCTCCCCCGGTGGGCGCTCATCACCGCGGCGGCCGTCCTCACCGTCGCCGTTTCCGGGGTGGCGGTAGCCGCCGGGTTCAGCCATCAAACGCCGACGGCGAAAGCGACCCTGCTGCCGGTGTACACGCCGCCGCAGGTGCCCGTGTCCACCGACGAACCACCATCGGATGAACCCGCTGACCCGGTCGCGGATCCAGTCGCGGATCCAGTTCCCGCCGCTCCGGTCCCAAAACCAGCGCCGGCCGCACCGACGAAACCAGCAGTGGTCTGCCCAGTCGGTCGTCTCTCCGGCGGTGTCATCGGCGCGACCGTTGGACCGGGGCTCATCCCTTCGGAATCACGAATCACCGTCACCGCCTACGTTCGTAACGACAGCAACACCCGAGTGATCCTGTTCCGGAATGGCACCCCGGATGTTCGAGGGTATGACGCCACCGGCGGGGTCTCGATCATCGAGCTGTCCGGAACCTGGGCGAACACCGCCCGGGACACTTTCGCCATCCAACCCGGCGAGACTCTCAACTACGTCACCGCCTGGACCGTCACCCAGCAGCAACTCGACGCGGTCGTTGCCCTCTACGCCAGCCCGGACATCGGATCGCTCGTCGCTGCATGGCCGACAACTGAGCAGCTAGCCCTCTGCCCGTCACCACTGCCGAACGCCGGAAGCGGAACCGACTTCCCGTACTGACGGCGCGGCCCGCCCGCCCGGCGCTAGCCGAAACCCAAACCGACGGCCGCCCTGCGGACCGTCTCAACCCCGGCGCTAGCCGAGCCCCACACCACCAGCCAGAGCAGACCCGGAGCGTTGCCCCCGACCCTTTAAAAGCTCGCGCTGGCGCGCTCGCTGTCCGCTGCGCGTTCCCAAGCCGTTTGCTGCCCACACTTCGTGTGTGCTGGTGGCTGTTCGTGCCCGCGGAGCTGTGTGGCGCGGTACGCATGCTGTCGGCCGCGGGCGGCCTCCTCCGCTTCGCGGGTGTTGGCGTGGTGGTGGCGTGGTGTGTTCTGGTTCGTGTTCTGGCGCCGACTTCGTCGTCTCCGTCGTCACTGCGTTCCTCCCCCGCTTCGCCGGCGTCGGGAATCGCTGGCTACCTGTT
>JACMOZ010000333.1 GCA_014377785.1 Aeromicrobium sp. | reverse complement strand
GTGCTTTCGACATGCCTGAATCCGACCAAGGAAATGTCGCCTATGTCTTGAGACATCAGTTTCCTATGACCCGAGACATGGGTTTCCTATGTCCTGAACCACCACACTGTCATCCCGACAATTTTGGAGGAACCCCGGATTTTTCAAATCCGGGGCCCCGCCGCTTCGCGGTGGGGAGCATCCCGACCATGTGAAAGACCCACCCGTTCTTTGGGTGGGTCTTTCTGCTGCTGCTGTGCAGGCAGTCCGTTCAGGCCGGCCGCGCATATTCTTTGGTGCCGACCGGGTCGACCGGCACCGAGCCAGACCAGGGCGCCGTACACCAGTACGACCAGGAAGCCCGACGCCGAAACGCAGGAGGGGGCGAAGAGCGTCAGCGGCCAGATCCATACCGTCTGAGAGATAGCTTTGGATTAAGTGCGCGAGCATGTGTGCACACGCAAATTGGGAATCCGGCGTCCCCTACCCCGATTTGCTTCTGCCCTTTCGTTCGCTGGTATTCTGGGTCGTCGGCTTGATTTTTCGCTCGTACAATTGAGCGGAGGTCGCATCCCGACCAGTCGCCTGAATCACCCACGATCAACGTAGGAGTCACCCACGTGAAAAGCACCACCGAGACCTTGAGCCCGACGAGAGTCAAGCTCACCATTCAGGTGCCTTTTGAGGAGTTCAAGGCCAGTCTTGACGCGGCATACAAGACCATCGGTTCGCAAATCACGATCCCCGGCTTCCGCAAGGGCAAAGTCCCCGCAGCCATAGTCGACCAGCGTGTCGGCCGCAGCGCCGTCCTCGACGAGGCCATCAACAGCGCACTGCCGAATTGGTATGGCCAGGCGCTCGAAGAAACCAAGATTCAGCCGTTGAGCCAGCCCGAAATTGATCTTGCGAAGTTCGTTGACGGCGAAGACATCGAAGTCACCGCCGAAATCGACGTACGCCCCGAGATCACCTTGCCCGATGTCAGCAAGATCGAGGTGACGGTCGAAGACTCCGTCGTGACCGATGAAGACATCGACGAACAACTCGCCGCACTGCGCGAACGCTTCGCGACTTTCAACGAGGTCGACCGCGCCGCTGCTGACGGCGACTTCGTCACGATCGACTTGTCGGCCTCCAAGGACGGCGAAAAGATCGAAGCCGCCCAGGCCGAGGGAATGCCCTACCAAATTGGCAAGGCGACGATGCTCGAAGGACTCGACGAGGCCGTCACCGGTCTCAAGGCCGGCGAATCCAAGACGTTCACGACCCAGCTCGTCGGCGGCGAACTCGCCGGTGAAGATGTCGAGGTTGACGTGAAGGTCACCGACGTCAAGGAACAGGAACTGCCCGAACTCGACGACGAGTTCGCGCAGACCGCCTCCGAATTCGACACGGTCGAAGAACTTCGCGCCGATGTCGCCGAGCGCGTGACCCGTGGCAAGCGCATCGAGCAGGCCGGCGAAGCCCGCGACGCCGTTCTCGAACAGATCCTCGACCAGGTCGACGCGCCGCTTCCCGACAGCGCCGTCGGCGACGAGGTCGCCGCCCGTCGCGAACAGATCCAGCAGCAACTCAGTTATTCCGGACTGACATTCGAGCAGTATCTCGAATCCGAGAAACAGACGATCGACGAATTCGATGCCGACCTCGACAAGCGCGTCCGTGACTCGCTTATCGCCCAGTTCGTGCTCGACGCCGTCGCCAGTGCCGAAGAGATCGCCGTCGATGACAACGAACTGACCCAGCACATCATGCGCCGCGCGCAGCAGTCCGGCCAGGATCCGCAGGCCTACATCCAGCACGCCATGGAGCACAACCACGTGCCCGAACTCATGGGCGAAGTCGTCCGCGGCAAGGCACTCGCCTCGCTCGTCGAAGCCGCCAAGGTCGTCGACAAGTCCGGCAACGTAATTGAACTCGCCAAGCTTCAGGCCGACGGCAGCTACTTGGACGATGCGACCCCTGACGAAGCTGAAGAGAAGCCTGCCAAGAAGGCTGCTACGAAGAAGACTGCGGCCAAGAAGACTGCAAAAGCGGCCGTCAAGAAGGCCGAAGCGAAGTCCACCGCCACACCAGAGTGACCAAAGACTCGCACCGCTGAGGTTTCTTTCTCGTTCGGATACCGGCAGTATGTACGCATGACAGCCGAGCCCGCGCGCACTACTGACGTCGCTGCACTCGCCCTCGACTACGGTGACCGCCTGATCGTGGGAACGGTGCGCGACGTGCACCGGGCGCTGTCCAAACGAGCGTTCGGGGCAACCCGGTTTTTGGGCGGTCAATTGCCCGAATCTCTGCACGATGCGGTTGTGACCTCGGTCTACGGTGCGTTGTCGGGAATATTGCGGGTCTCCAGCGGATCCGTGCGAGCGCTGTCTGCCCGCGGCATCGGTCGCCCGATCGAGTCCAACGCCGGTGGCAGACGGATCATCGCCACGGTCAACGGACTCATCGGCGACGAACTCCGGATGCTCGACGATCCGCAAGCCATCAAGATGGCGGTCCGCAAAGATGGCGAAGACATCGCGGCGACCCCGTTCCCCATCAAACAGGCTTATCGTGACGGCACCAGCCACCTGGTGATCCTCGTGCATGGTCTGTGCGAAAGCGACGAGTCCTGGTTCCAACGTGAAAAGATCAACGGCACGACTTATGTCGCCCGGATCGCCGAAGAAACCGATGGCACGCCGGTGCTGGTGCGCTACAACACCGGTCTCCATGTCTCGGAGAACGGCAAGCACCTGGATACTCTCATCCGCCAGCTCGTTGATGCCTGGCCCGTCGGCGTGACGCGCGTGACGCTTGTCGGCCATTCGATGGGCGGACTGGTGGTCCGCGCCGCGACCAACTACGCGACCGCCGCGAGCGAAGTCTGGCCGCAATTGGTCAAGGACATCGTCTGCCTCGGCACTCCGCATACCGGTGCCAACTTGGAAAAGGTTGCTCATCTGGGCTCGCGGCTGCTGCGTTTCTGGCCCGTATCGACACCTCTCAGTGCCATCCTCGAGGCCCGTTCGCCCGGAATCGTCGACTTGCGCCACGGCTACATCAGTCAGGACGAATGGGAAGGTCAGGATCTCACCTCACAGTGGGGACTCGATCGCATCGCCGCGGCACCACTCGCGCATGCCGAGTACCACTTCGTCGGCTCGACCCTCGGTGCGACCCGACACCACCCGTTCAGCGCGGTGCTCGGCGACCTGCTCGTGCACTTCTCCTCGGCCGCGGGGATGGGGCGTACAGGTCCTGTGGTCGCTGGCGCGCGTTTCGAATACGTGCCCAGCGCGCACCATTTTGCCCTGCTCAATCACCCGAAGATCGGCGACTGGCTGGTCGAATGGCTCAATGCCAGGAACCACAACCGTCCCGCGCTGCTATCGGGCACTGCGGCAACGACAGGTCAAGGATGTTCATGAACCGCACCGTCATCGAAGCCAGCATCGAAATCGACGCACCGCCGAACGAGGTCTGGGACGTCGTCAGTGACCTTAAGCGCATGGGCGAGTGGAGCCCGCAATGCCGCAAGATGATCATTCTCGGTCGTGAAGTCAAAAAAGGCACCCGAACCCTGAACATCAACAGGGCCGGCAAATTGCATTGGCCGACGACTGCCAAGGTCACCGAATTCGAGCCCAACAAGAAGCTTGCGTTCCGCATCGTCGAGAACCGCACCATCTGGACCTATGAACTCGAACCGACGGCGACCGGCACCAAACTCACCGAGAGCCGCAAGGCCCCCAACGGCGTGTCGCGCCCCTCGAACTTTGCCACCGAGCGCGGCATGGGCGGAATCGACAAATTCGAGGCGTCCCTCGAACGCGGAATCAAAAAGACATTGGCGCGCATCAAGAGCGAAGTCGAAACCGACTAGCAAGATGTGGGCATGTTCTTGGGGTTACGGGTCGGCGGACCCTAGGAAAGTGCCCACATCTTGGGGTATGGCTAACGGTCGACGAGCGTAGCCTCGAAGGCATACAAATCGGCACGGTAGGCATGCTGGCCGTATTCGACGGCCCGGCCGGAGTTGTCGTATGTCGTCCGCGCCATGGTGAGCAGGGGAGCGCCGCGTTTTTCGTGTAGCAGCCGGACGTCGCGCGTTTCGGCTCGTCTCGCGCCAATGCGCTGGCGCGCGACGCGCATCAAGATTCCGCTTTGGCGCAGTGAGGCATAAAGACCGGTCTTGGCCAGGTCGATGCTGCCCAGATCGATGACGTCAACCGGAAGATAATTGTGCATCAGGGCGAGAGGCTCATCGCCGACATAGCGCAATCGTTCCAGCGACCACACAAGGTCGCCGACCTCGAGCTGCAACTCTTGGGCGACCGTCTCGGTCGCCGGGATTTGTTTGAGTGAGAGCACGTCGCTCCTCGGCTTCTGGCCGGCGGCGCTGAGGTCGTCGAAAAGGCTCGTCAACTCGACCGAGCGGCTGATCTTTCCGTGGACGACCTGGGTGCCGACACCGCGTTTGCGGACCAGCATGCCCTTGTCGACCAGTACCTGGATGGCTTGTCGCATCGTTGGCCGGGACAAGCCCAGGGAGTTCGCCAGGGAAATTTCGTTGTCGATCTTTTCGCCGGGCGCGATCGCCCCGCTGAGGATCGCGTGCTCAAATTGTTCGGCCACCTGAAAGTACAGTGGCACCCGACTCGACCGGTCGAGGGTGATGTTCGGCTTGCGATCCATGGTTGTCAATGTAGCCGGGATTGTTAATACGTCAATATGTCAGGACAAACAGTTGACAACGGTATGTGATCCACGACACACTCTCCTGTAACAAGTTTGTAACGACAAATGATGTCTCTCGGAGGATCCTCATATGGCGTTGGACAACAACACCAAAACCAGTCGCCGGATTGCCGGTGCCCCCATTTCCTGGGGAGTATGCGAAGTGCCCGATTGGGGTTTTCAACTGTCGGCCGGGCGCGTTCTGGACGAGATGCAGCAACTCGGACTTCAGGCCACGGAGTTCGGCCCCGAAGGCTTTCTGCCGGACGGACCCGCGGCCAAAAGCGAATTCCTGGCCCGTTTCGATCTGAAAGCGGTCGGCGGTTTCCTTCCTCTGCTCCTTCACGACTCCGGGCACGAACCGCTGCCCGAGGTCGATGCGTTCATCGACGATTGCCTTGCCTCAGGCGCAAGCGTCGTTGTGCTTGCCGCTGTCACCGGTGTTGAGGGCTATGACGATCATCCGGCTTTGGACGAACTCCAGTGGAAGCACATGCTCCACAACCTGGATCGCATCGCCGATCATGCCGTGAAGCGACGCGTGCGCGCTGTCGTGCACCCGCATATCGGCACGATGGTGGAAAACGCCGAGGATGTCTCACGGATTCTCACGGGTTCGCATATCGGTTTGTGCATCGACACCGGTCATCTCGTCGCCGCCGGCGCGGATCCCGTCGCGATCACGGTGGCTAACACCGATCGCATCGGACATGTACACCTAAAGGACGTCGACAGTGAGATTGCGGCATCGTTCCTCGCAAAGGAAATCACCTTTTCCGATGCCGTCGCGGCCGGCCTCTTTTGTGTGCTGGGCACCGGGAGTGTCGACATCGCCTCGATGGTCGGGGCGTTGGACGCCTCCGGATATGACGGTTGGTATGTGCTTGAACAGGACGTCAAGTTGACCGCGGGGGAGCCCAACGGCGTAGGGCCGATCGCCAACGTACGGGCGTCGCTCGAATTCCTGGCCGGGATTTCCGCGTGAACACGACGCCGTACGAACTCCTCACGATGGGGAGAGTCGGCGTCGACCTCTATCCGCAGCAGATCGGAGTCGGCCTCGAAGACGTCAAAAGCTTTGCGAAGTTCCTCGGCGGCAGCCCGACGAATGTTGCCGTTGCGGCGGCGCGGCTGGGTCATCGAACTGCTGTGATCACCCGTACGGGCCACGATCCTTTTGGCAACTACATCCACCAGGCGTTGAAGGGATTCGGCGTCGATGACAGCTTTGTCAGCGCTGTCGACGGCGTTCCGACACCTGTGACGTTTTGCGAAATCTTCCCTCCCGACAACTTCCCGATCTATTTCTATCGCGAACCCAAGGCGCCCGACCTGGACATCAAGGTCGATGAACTCGACTTCGACGCGATCCGCTCCGCCGAATTGTTCTGGGTGACGGTGACCGGTCTGTCGGCCGAACCGAGTCGCGAAGCACACCTAGCCGCCCTCGAAGCGCGGGGACGCAACGGCATCACGATCCTTGACCTCGACTACCGGCCGATGTTTTGGGGCTCACCCGAACAAGCGACCGAACAAATTGCCAAGGCGCTGCCCTACATTACTGTCGCGGCAGGAAACAGCGAGGAATGCCTGGTTGCTGTCGGTGAAAGCGATCCGCAGGCGGCCGCCAAGGCACTGCGTGTTGCGGGAGCAGAATTGGCCATTGTCAAGCAAGGTCCCGGCGGCGTTTTGGGAATGCGTGGCGACGAATGTGTCACAGTTGCACCCGTTCCCGTCACGGTCGTCAACGGACTTGGCGCCGGCGACGCGTTCGGAGGCGCACTGTGTCACGGACTGCTCGGCAACTGGGACCTGCGCCGCACACTGGCCTTCGCCAACGCCGCCGGGGCTTATGTCGCCGGTCAACTTGCCTGCGCCGATGCGATGCCGACCGTCGCCGAAGTCGAAGCGATGATGGACAGGAGCGCGGTTTGATGAAAACGGTGACAGCTGAAGACATCCGCTCGATCGTCGACATCAGGGCCGCTCATCCTGAGCGCGTCGCCGAACTCGCGACCTCGCGCGCCCAGCCCAAAGGACTCCTGGGCAGTACCGGACGGATGCTCCTCGTTGCCGCCGATCATGCGGCTCGCGGTGCGCTGCGGGCGGGCAACAATTCCCTCGCGATGGGAGATCGCGCCGATCTCCTTGACCGGGTGGTGTGTGCCTTGCGCCGCCCCGGCGTGGACGGAGTGCTTGGCACGGCCGACATCATCGAAGACCTGTTACTCCTTGGCGCTCTCGAGGGCAAAGTGGTCATCGGTTCGATGAATCGCGGTGGCCTCGCCGGTACGGTGTTCGAGATCGACGACCGTTTTACCGGCTACAACGCCGCTTCCATCGCCGATGCAGGTTATCAGGGCGGCAAGATGCTGTTCCGCATCGATCCGAACGATCGGGCGACTCCAGTGACCATGGAGTCATGCGCGCAAGCGGTGGACTCGTTGGCGGGGCACCGACTGATGGCGATGGTGGAACCGTTCATTTCCCGCCGTGACAGCGATGGCCGGATGCGCAACGATGTGTCGACCGAGGCGGTCGTGAGGTCGGCGACGGTTGCCGCCGGTCTGGCATCAACCTCGGCCTACACGTGGCTCAAGCTGCCTGTCGTGGAAAACATGGAAGCCGTACTCGCCTCCACGACCCTGCCTGTTGTCCTGCTGGGCGGCGAAGTTTGCTCCGATCAGGACGCGCAGTTCGCCGCGTGGTCGAAGGCGCTTTCAAGCCCCATGGTTCGCGGCATGGTCGTCGGACGTTCCTTGCTTTATCCGCCCGGCGGCAATGTCGAAGCGGCCGTCGACGCGATTGTGGAGATGATGGCCTTGTGAACCGCTACGTTCTTCGCAAAGGCGAGTCTTCGACGCCACCGTTTGCTTTGGACATCTCGCCCAAGTCGGCCGGATGGAAATTCAGTGGATTACGGCTACTTGAGCTTGGCCCCGGTGAAAGCCAGTCCTTCGACAGCGTGGACGCCGAAATCCTGGTCCTGTCGCTCGCGGGCTCGGCCCATGTGGACGTCGACGGTGAAAAATTCACGCTTATTGGCCGCGACAGCGTTTTCAACGGAATCAGCGACGTCGTCTATGTGCCGCGGGACGCGCACTGCATCATCAGCAGCGACAACGGAGGCCGGTTCGCATTGCCGTCGGCCCGTTGCGAAAACCGGCTCGCGCCTGCATACCTTCGCGCCGCCGATGTCCCGGTCGAAATGCGCGGGGCTGGTCAGGTGAGCCGCCAGGTCAACAACTTCGGCGTGCCCGGCGTCCTCGATGCCGACCGCCTCATCGCCTGTGAGGTTCTTACACCCGGCGGCAACTGGTCCTCATACCCGCCGCACAAGCACGACGAAGAGCGCGTTGGCGAGGCCAGGCTCGAGGAGATCTACTACTTCGAGGTTGCGAGCGGCCCTCAGGGTCCGGGCATCGGTTATCAGCGCGTCTATGGACACGCAGGTGCGGACATCGACGTGACCGCCGAGGTCCGGGACGGCGACGTTGTGCTCGTCCCGCACGGTTGGCACGGACCCTCAATCGCCGCACCCGGTTATGACCTCTATTACCTCAATGTGATGGCCGGTCCCGGGGAAGAGCGATCGTGGCTCATTTGCGATGACCCGCAACATGCCTGGATCCGTGACACCTGGTCAGGACAAGATATCGATTCCCGCCTCCCATTCGGCACTGTGCCGTTCGGCAGCGGGGAAGGACAGCGATGACCATCAGACTCACCGTGGCTCAAGCCCTCGTGCGGTTCCTCGAGGCGCAATTCGTTGAACGCGACGGCGAGGAACACGCCTTCTTCGCCGGTTGCTGGGGAATCTTCGGCCACGGAAACGTCGCTGGCGTCGGCCAGGCGCTGCTCGAACGCGAACAATCCGGGGACAAAACGCATTTGCGCTATTTTCAGGGTCGTAACGAACAGGCGATGGTCCATGCCTCCGTGGCGTATGCGCGTCAGCGTGACCGGCTCGCAGCCTTCGCCGTGACCGCCTCGGTCGGACCCGGTTCGACCAACATGCTCACCGGCGCCGCGCTGGCCACCATCAACCGGCTTCCGGTCCTGCTGCTGCCAGGCGATGTCTTCGCCACCCGCGCGGCCAATCCCGTGCTGCAGGAACTGGAAGACCCGACCAGCATGGACCGCACTGTCAACGATGCGTTCAAGTCCGTTTCGCGCTATTGGGATCGCGTCAACCGTCCCGAGCAATTGCCGTCGGCTCTTCTTGCGACGATGCGGGTCCTCACCGATCCGGTGGAAACCGGTGCCGTGACGCTGTGCCTTCCCCAAGACGTGCAGGCGGAGGCCTGGGACTGGCCCGAAGAGTTGTTCGGCCATCGGGTCTGGCACATTGCCCGACCTGTCCCGGAACCTGCGGCATTGGTACGGGCCATCGCCGCCATTCGAGCTGCGAACAAGCCGCTCATCGTGGCTGGCGGTGGTGTTATCTATTCGGGCGCCAACGACGTGTTGCGCGACTTCGCCGCAGCGACGGGTATCCCGGTCGCGGAAACCCAGGCCGGCAAGGGCTCTCTCGCTTATGGCCACCCACAAGCAGTCGGTGCCATCGGTTCAACAGGTACCGTCGCCGCAAACACACTGGCTGCCGAAGCCGATCTGATCATCGGCATCGGCACGAGATACAGCGACTTCACCACTGCTTCCGGTACGGTTTTCGCGGCCGAGGGCGTCCAGTTCGTCAACCTCAACGTGGGGTCTTTCGATGCCTATAAGCAGTCCGCAACGACGCTGGTCGCCGATGCGCGCGAGGGACTCCTCGCACTCGCGGAGAGTCTGAGCGGTTGGCGCGCCGATGAGAGTCATACCCAGCGCGCGACAGTTCTGGCCGCCGATTGGGATGCGGTCGTGCAGGCCGCTTACGACCGCGATGAGCGACCGTTGCCCGCCCAAACACAGATCATCGGCGTCGTCAACGAATTGTCAGACCCGCGCGATGTAGTCGTATGTGCCGCCGGTTCGATGCCCGGAGACCTGCACAAGTTGTGGCGGACCCGCGACCGCAAGGGCTATCACGTCGAATATGGTTTTTCCTGTATGGGCTATGAGATCGCAGGCGGGCTGGGCGTCAAGATGGCGGTGCTCGACGCCGCCAGGTTGAACGGCGAGGACGACCGCGATGTCTTCGTCTTGGTCGGAGACGGCTCCTATCTGATGATGAACACCGAACTCGTGACGGCCGTTCAGGAAGGCGTCAAGATCATAGTGGTGCTGGTCCAGAACCACGGTTTCGCATCAATCGGCGCCTTGTCGGAGTCTTTGGGTTCGCAACGATTCGGCACCAAATACCGCTACCGCACCGCGACCGGCCTCGATGGCGACCGGTTGCCGGTCGACCTCGCCGCCAACGCGGCAAGCCTGGGCGCCGATGTGCTCCGCGCGGACAGCATCGAAAAGTTCCGCGATGCTGTCGTCAAGGCGAAGGCCTCCACGCGCACGACGGTGATCCATGTCGAAACCAATCCACTCGTTTCTGCGTCAGACAGCCAGTCTTGGTGGGATGTCCCGGTCGCCGAGGTCTCGCAACTTGCCAGCACTCAAGACGCACGACGCACCTACGAAAAGAACAAGAGCGCGCAGCGTCAGCATGTGGCGCCCCCTACGACCAACAACAAGACGACCAACGGCAAGACGGCCGACAGCAAGGAAGCAAATTCATGACACAGCACTCGGTGAAGACGTATGAGCACTGGATCGGCGGAAAGTTCACTCCCGGACAGGGAGATCGATTCGGCGACGTCTTCAACCCGGCACTCGGCACGCCGCAAAGCAGGGTGAACCTGGCCACCGCGAGCGACGTCGATGCTGCCGTGGCCGCCGCACAATCAGCCTTCGAGACGTGGGGCAGCACGTCGGTGTCGGCGCGGGTTCGCATCATGTTCACGTTCCGCGAGTTGCTCGTCCAACACGAAGGCGAACTCGCCGAACTCATTTCGCAGGAGAATGGAAAGATGATCGGCGACGCGCGCGGCGAAGTGATGCGTGGCCGCGAGGTAGTCGAGTTCGCCTGCGGGATCCCGCAATTGCTCAAGGGTGAATTCAGCGATCAGATTTCCGCCGGAGTCGACTCGCACACGTTCCGGCAGCCGCTGGGCGTCGTCGCCGGCATCACGCCCTTCAACTTCCCGATCATGGTTCCGCTCTGGATGCATCCGGTCGCGATCGCTTGCGGCAACACGTTCATCCTCAAACCGAGTGAACGCGTGCCCGGCGCCTCAGACATGGTGGCCCGGTTGTATGCCGAGGCAGGACTGCCCGACGGCGTCTTCAACGTCGTCCACGGCGACAAGGTGGCCGTCGACGCGATCCTCGAACACCCTGACATCGCCGCCGTCTCCTTCGTGGGCTCGACGCCGATCGCCAAATACGTCCACGAGGGCGCGACCAAGGCAGGCAAACGCGTTCAGGCCCTCGGAGGGGCAAAGAATCATGCCGTCGTCATGCCCGATGCCGACCTGGACTACGCGGCGGACCACCTCGTCGCGGCGGGTTACGGCTCCGCAGGTCAGCGCTGTATGGCGATCTCGGCCGTCATTGCTGTCGGCCCGGTTGCCGACGAACTGATCGTCAAGGTCAAGGAGCGCACGCTGGCCCTGCGGATCGGTGCCGGCAACGACCCCGGTGCGGACATGGGCCCGCTGGTGACGGCCGCGGCGCGCGACCGCGTCCTCGACTATGTGGCGCAAGGTGAGGCAGCGGGTGCGGACCTCGTCGTCGACGGGCGCGAACACACAGTCGAAGGCCATGAAAGCGGTTTCTTCGTCGGACCGACGCTCTTCGACAACACAACGACGGACATGTCGGTCTACACCGACGAAATCTTTGGGCCCGTTCTCACAGTGTTGCGGGTGCCGACGCTGGAGACGGCGATTAGCCTGATCAACGCCAACCCCTACGGCAACGGCACCGCTGTGTTCACCTCATCGGGAGAAGTCGCCCGCACCTTCCAGCGCAACGTCCATGTCGGCATGATCGGCATCAATGTCCCGGTCCCGGTGCCCATGGCCTTCCACTCCTTCGGCGGCTGGAAAGACTCGCTCTTCGGCGACCACCACATGCACGGTCCCGAAGGCGTGAGGTTTTACACACAAGCAAAAGTGGTCACTACCCGTTGGCCGCACGTCAGCGGGGAATCACTCGCCCAACTCAATTTCCCGACGGCACACTAATTTCCCGACGGCACAATGGCTGCGGGGCCCATGGAAAAGACAGGAAAATCGCTATGAAGATCAAGACCGTTGGTGCCCTCGTGGTTGCCGCAGCCCTCCTTGCTGCGTGCAGTGGCACGGGGCAAGACAGTGGCAAGGTCACGACGAGCAAAAACCTCACCTACGCGGTGATCACCCACTCCGGTCCGGGCGACGCGTTCTGGGACCGGGTCAAATCCGGTGCCGAGCAGGCAGGCAAGGATTACGGCGCCAAAGTCAACTACACCAACGATCCCGACCCGGCGAAGCAGTCTCAATTGATCGACAACGCGGTGGCGCAGAAGGTCGACGGCATCGTCGTGTCGATGGCCAATCCCGACGGGCTTGAGACCAGCATCAAGAGGGCTGTCGCCGCCGGCATTCCAATCGTGACCGTCAACTCCGGACTGGAGCGTTCGAAGGAATTTGGTGCCGTCACCCACATCGGCCAGAGCGAGACCATCGCGGGCAAGGCGGTAGGCGAAAAGCTCAAGGCGGCCAGTTGGAAGAACGCCATCTGCGTGGTCCACGAGGCCGGCAACGTTGGTCTCGAGGAACGATGCAGGGCGGCGGCATCGACTATTGGCAGCAAGCTCACCAACATCCAGGTCGACGGAACAAACGACGCCGAAGTCAAGACGACGTTGAAGTCCAAATTGCAGGCCGACCCCGGCATCGACGGCGTGCTCACACTCGGCGGTCAGTACGCCATCGACGCGGTCGGTGCGGTCAAGGAATCGGGCAGCAAGGCACAGGTCGCCACCTTCGACCTTTCCGAGGATGTCACTTCGGCGATCGAAGCCGGGACGATCCTGTTCGCGGTCGACCAGCAGCCATACGTGCAGGGCTTCCTTGGCATCACGACCCTGTACCTGAAGTCGATCAACGGCAACGACGTCGGTGGTGGACAACCGATCAACTCCGGTCCGGCATTCATCACGAAGGACAACGCCGCAGCAGTCGCCAAGTTCGCGAAGAAGGGCACTCGCTGACAAGCACCGTCTGAACAAGCACCGTCTGAACACGCATCGTCAAAAGGAAGTGTGGGGGCGGACAACCGTCCGCTCCCACGGCTTCTGCGCACCAACCCCTGGTCCGACAACTCCACTTGAGAACGAACCGAAAGGATTGACATGTCGACGGCAACCAAAGCGCCCGACGAGCGCGTCGCCTCTTCGCCGTGGCTCGCCACGATTTTGCGACGCCCTGAGATGGGAGCCCTCGTCGCTGCGATTGCCGTGATGGCCTTCTTCTCGCTCTACACCGACTCATTCATGACAGCCAGAGGCGTTGGCCCGTGGCTTGAGTCCGCCTCGACCTTCGGCATCATGGCTGTCGCAGTCTCATTGCTGATGATCGGCGGCGAGTTCGATCTCTCGGCCGGCGTAATGACCGGATTCTCCGCACTCATCGTCGGCGTGCTCACCACGCATTATGGGCTCAGCATTTGGCTGGCCGTCGTCATAGCGCTCGTCCTCGCTCTCGCGGTGGGCGCGCTCAACGGCTTCCTCGTCATGAAAACCGGGCTGCCGAGCTTTATCGTCACGCTCGGTACGTTTTTCGTGCTCCAGGGGATCGACCTCGCCCTGGTCAAGGCCATCATCGGCCAGGTTCAGATCCAGGGCATGTCCAAAGTTCCCGGCTACGACTCGATCCAGCCGATCTTCGGACACTCATTCGGTATCGGTGGTGGTGGCTACATCTACATCTCCGTGGTGTGGTGGGTGCTCGTCACGGCGATTGCCACCTGGGTGTTGTTGCGTACGCGTTTCGGGAACTGGATCTTCTCCGTTGGCGGCGCCCAGAACTCGGCCCGTCAGGTTGGCGTGCCGGTATTCAGGACCAAGGTCGGACTGTTCATGACCACGGCTTTTGCCGGTTGGCTGGTCGGCATGGTTTCGCTTTTTCGGACCTCGACCGTCGGCAGCAACACCGGTGTCGGCCAGGAATTCATCTACATCATTTGCGCGGTCGTCGGCGGTTGCCTGCTGACCGGTGGCTACGGCTCCGCGGTCGGCGCGGCTTTCGGGGCCCTCATCTACGGTATGACCTACCAGGGAATTATCGCTGCGGGTTGGGACAGCAACTGGCTCAAGACCTTCCTCGGTGTCATGCTGCTCGGCGCGGTCTTCGTCAACAACTGGGTGCGGGAACGGGCGGAGGCTTCACTATGAGCGAACCATCCACGCCGCAGGAAACGGCGATCATCACCGAACCAATTATTGACGTACGCGGGATAGGCAAACGCTATGGCAATGTCATCGCACTGAGCGATGTGACGATGGAAGTTCGTTCCGGTGAAGTGATCTGCGTTCTCGGCGACAACGGGGCCGGTAAGTCGACGCTGATCAAGATCCTCGCGGGTGCACATCAGCATTCCGATGGCGTGCTGCTTGTCGACGGCAAGGAGACGACGTTCTCCAACCCGCGCGAAGCACTTGCAGCGGGGATCGCGACGGTCTATCAGGACCTTGCGGTGGTGCCGCTGATGCCGGTGTGGCGCAACTTTTTCCTGGGTTCAGAACCAACGAAAGGGTGGGGTCCGTTTACGGCGATGGATGTTCAGTTCATGAAGAAGACCACAAAGGAAGAGTTGGCCGCCATGGGCATCGACTTGCGTGACGTCGACCAACCCATCGGCACACTGTCCGGTGGTGAGCGCCAGTGTGTGGCGATCGCGCGTGCTGTCTATTTTGGCGCCCGCGTCCTCATCCTCGACGAACCGACGGCCGCTCTTGGCGTGAAGCAATCGGGTGTGGTGCTCAAATACATTGCCAAGGCCCGCGAACGTGGGCTGGGAGTCGTCTTCATCACTCACAACCCGCGCCACGCCTACCCGGTCGGCGATCACTTCATGCTGCTTCGCCGCGGCAAAAGCATCGGCAATTTCCCCAAGGCGGAAATGACGATTGGTGAATTGACGTCGCTGATGGCCGGCAGCGCCGAACTCGAAGCGTTGAGCCATGAACTCGAGCGCTCGCTCGGCCCGGATTCCGAATTGGCCAAAAAGATCAAGGCAGAGGTCAAACCATGAAAACTCCATTGGATTCAGGCGAGCTCCGGGTAGGAATCGTCGGACTCGGCTGGATGGGCCAGGTGCATGCGCGCGCTCTCAGCAGGCTCACCCAGCATTATGTCGACGTGCCGCTTCGCCCGCGATTGGTCGCGGTCGCCGACACCGCGACCGATGACCGACTCCAGCGCTCGGCCGAGGCATTCGGGATCGAATATTTGTTCTCGGACTGGCGCGAACTCGTGGTTCGCGATGACATCGATCTGGTTTGCGTGACTGGGCCCAACTTCATACATCGTGACGTCGCGGTCGCCGCTGCACAGGCGGGTAAGCACCTCTGGGTGGAGAAGCCGGCCGGCCGCAACTCGGCTGAGACGCGAGAGATCGCGGCTGCAGTCGAGGCCGCGGGCGTTCAGTCGGCGGTCGGTTTCAATTATCGCAACGCGCCGGCAGTCGAATACGCGCGCGAACTCATTGCCTCGGATCGACTTGGCAAGATCAATCACGTCTCGATCAAGTTCCTCGCTGACTATGCCGCGCATCCGCAGGGAGCGTTGTCGTGGCGATTCCTCAATGAATACTCCGGCAGCGGCGTTCTCGGCGACCTCGTGAGTCATGCGGCCGATCTCGGCCGATACGTGGTCGGCGAATTGGCAGAACTCGTCGTCGACAATGCGCGGTTCATCCCGAAGCGTCCCGAAGCAATCGGCGCTGCCTCGCACTTTTCGCGCGGTGGTGACGGCCCGCTTCTCGAGGTCGAGAACGAGGACTACGTGGCGGCGTTGCTCCGCTTCGAGAACGGTGCTCGCGGCATGCTCGAATCGAGCCGCTGCGACGTGGGCGAGCAATGCACGTACGGCATTTCGGTCCACGGTGAAAAAGGTGCCTTGTCTTGGGACTTCCGCCGTATGGGCGAACTCCAGGTTTGCCTCGATCAGGATTATCAAAACGCTTCCTACTCGACGTTGTACATGTCACCGGGCCAGGGTGAAATGGGCGCATTTCAGCCTGGCGCTGGCATCACGATGAGTTATGACGACCTCAAGGTCATCGAGGCGAAACGGTTGGTCGATTCGATCGCCGAAGGCAAACCGCACGGCGCCACGATTCACGACGCGGTCGTGGCCGCCGAGGTTGTCGACGCCATGCTCGAGTCCATCGCCGGCCGCAAGTGGGTCACGCTGTGAGCCTGCGGATCGGCGTTATCGGCGCCGGCGCCATGGGAGCCGCGCACGTTCACATGCTGCACGAGACGGTGCCGTCGGCACGGGTGTCGGAGGTCTTCGACGCCGACGCCGCGCGAGCCAGGCAAGTCGCCGGGTCGGTCTCAGGCCGGGCCGCCCCTTCTGCGCTTGCCGTCGTCGAGTCGGACGAAGTCGATGCCGTGCTGATCGCCGCTCCGGACTTCACCCATGCCGAGCTGGCCCTGGCCTGTATCGCCGCGGGCAAGCCGGTGCTGTGCGAGAAGCCGTTGGCCCTTACCGCCGAGGAGTCCCGCAGCGTCGTTGAGGCCGAGGTCGCCGGCGGGCAGCAGCTGGTGCAGGTCGGCTTCATGCGTCGCTTTGACCCCAGCTACCGAGAGCTCAAACAGACGCTGACCGATGGTCGCCTCGGCGAGCCGCGACTCGTGCACCATGTGCACCGCAACGCGACGAGCAACACGAGCACCACCGATGCCAACCTCATCACGGGATCGATGATTCACGAGTTCGATCTGGTGCGCTGGCTTCTCGACGACGAGGTGGCAAGTATTGCGGTTGCGTCGCCGATCCGGGACGGTTTCCGTGACCCGCAACTGGCCACGATCGTCATGATGCGCGGCACTCTCGTGTCTGCCGAGGTTTTCGTCAACGCCAAGTACGGCTACGACATCCGTTGCGAAGTGGTCGGCACGTCTGGCACCGCGTCACTGGTCCCGCCGGCTCATGTGAGCACCCGGATCGGAGGAGCCGAAGGGGTGCCGGTGGGCGCGGACTTCGTGGTCCGTTTCGCGACGGCTTACCAGAACGAGTTGCGGGCGTGGACCCGTGATGCCCTCTACGGTGTCGTCACGGGGCCGAGTGCATGGGACGGACACATGGCAAACCTCGTCGCCGAAGCCGGTGTCCGCGCGCTCGAGTCCGGCACGGTCGAACAGGTTCTGCTCGAACCAGCCCCTGCGTTCTACTCAGAGGGAGCGCGATGATGTTGCTCGGAGGCAAGGCTGTTTTGGTCAGTGGCGCTACCCTCGCCACATCCTGACCGCCCGGGGCGGTGAGTTAGGCACCACGCTGACCGTTGGCCGGTGACTTACGCACCACAGCACTGCGCCCGGTGGTGTCTAACCCACCGGGCTCGGGTCGGGACAGTTAGGAAACGACTTCGAAGGTGATGTCGGCGGCTTGAAGGCGTTTGATCAGCGCATCGCCCATGG
>JACMOZ010000332.1 GCA_014377785.1 Aeromicrobium sp. | reverse complement strand
TCCGACCGGCCCGGAAGGGTCATCCCGGCCTACTGGTTACCGATCTAGACGACGTGGTGCGCCGACTGGTCGAAGCAGGCCAAACCGTCAGCTGGAACGCTGACTTCACCGGCTTCCGGCGTGTTTACGCGCACGACCCGTTCGGCAATCGGCTGGAGTTCCTCGAGTCCGCGTCGTCGTAGAGGGCGATCTGTGCGACCGTTGACCCTCGAAATTAGCAACTCATCGAGCGCCCGTAAGTCGAACCCCGACTGCTCCAACGCTGCACGAACCCCGATCGCTTGAGCCTTCACGTCCTCGGAGATTCGGTTCGGGCTGACCGCCGGCCGGCGAGAGCGAGGCTGAAGCGCTGCCGCCTGGCCCTCCAGCTGCGCGCGTTTCCGGATCGCGTAAAACGTTTTGCGAGACAGGCCGTGCTCGAGACAGAAGGTCGTCACCGACCCGCGCGGCGCATCATCAGGCCACTGGGCGATTGCGAGACGGACACGGGGATCAACAGGTTGAAGTGGGCTCATCCCTCAAACATTGAAGGACAAGTGTCACCACCAAAATCCCCAGGACTGTCACCGATCTATTGAGGCAGAAACGTCACCGATGTCCTGACACATAACAGGTTTCCCGAATCCTCACCAGTGAGACCTTGACCGCGTCTCCGGCCGGGGACTCTAGAACCCGTTAGCAGCCGACCAACCCTTCCGCAGACCCTGGGGCAACCAACCGATTAGCGTGCGTTCTTGCCCGAGGCTCACACTTTCCTTCCCGAGCGCGGACACTCATTTGCGCACTTGTCACTGAACTTGTCCGGCGGTGGGGGCACTTGCGGTCCTTGTCAGCCATGGGATTCTCCAATCGGTATCGCACGTCCCCCAATATTCCGATCCCGGCAAACTAACCCTTCACAGAATCTCGTATAGGAGGAGATCCCTGCCCCACCGGGCCATAGCGTCAGCGTTGTGGCGTGCCGTGCTTGCAACATCCGCCTCGCTAATGGCTTCCGATTCGTCGGCAACTGCCTGCGTCCCATTGAGCGCGGCGTCAATCGCGGCGTGGTCGTCGGCATCGAGTGCTCGGCTGTACTACGCAAGCGCCAGCCCACCACGAGCTTTGAGGAATCCGCGAGATCCCTCCGCTGCGTCGATCGCCTTTGTGAAGCTGTCGACCGCCTCATCCCACTGGTTCATCGCAAGTTGAAAGGATCCGCGCTTCTCCAGAACGAATCGCCGGATCAAGGCGATCGACGCGGACTTCGGCCTGACGCTAATGCCACTATCGGGGCCGAAAGCAACTGGCTCAAGTTGCTGAATGATCTTCACTGAAGATGGCTCGCCCTGAATGAAATCCAGGGTGCGACCGCGCGCATAGTCGTCGTTGCGCACGGAAAGCGCTTTGAACGCTCGAGTCATTTCAAGCGCCGTGATCATCTCCGGCCATCCAATCTCTTGTGCGCGAACTCGGGCTCGGCCCCGCCAGAGATCCGCTGTCATCCGGTCCCCAACCTCGCTGGCACTCAGCGAGAGAAGTCGGCACGTCTCGGCATCCTCAGCATTCGCCGCGCGAGCATCGATGGCGGGCCACTCGGCTTCGCCAACTGACAGCGCCGTCGCCGGATCGACCGTAGGCGCAATCTCGTAGACCGAGCGAAGAAGGGACTTCTGATCCATACCGTTATGCTGCGAGCGCGAGGATATCGCGCGCTAGTGACAGCGGACGGCAATTCCAACGACCAAAACAACCCTGACTACCGCATCTTCGTGATACTTCGAGATCGGAAGGAAGCATGCCGCAGAAGGCTTAGGGCCGGAGGGTCATTAGCGTCTTCTTCGTTGCCTCGTGCGCCTCCGTTAGCTTCACAATCTTGAGAGTCCCGATAAGAACATATAGCTGGTCGAGCACCACACTGTCGGGCGTGTGACGATAGGAAACAAAGCGGTCCTCGATCTCGGAGACAAGATTTCGTTCGACCATCTCCATCTCGACCTCCCTGGTGAGGATGTCGGGGAAAGCGAGAAACTCATGGAAGAGGCGGATGGCGTCGTCGATGGAATGCGCGGCGGAGAGAAGCGCCCTGGCACGCGCCAGACTCCCGCATGACCGGCGCCCCGCGAGAAGCCGTTCCAGGAGAATACGTCCAGTCGACCCGAACCGCATCTCAAACTGTTCGGGGAAGGCCGTTGCCAGAACGTAGGCAACATCAGTGAGGTTCGTAGCTCGCCGCGGCCACCGCGACGAGTCGAGCTCGGCGAGCTCGAGGATCGAGTCGATCTCGTCCAAAGCCAGCGCAAGTTCCCCCCTCACCACTCCTCCAGCAGACACTCGACGCGCACGGCCCACGGCGGCGACGGTGGCAATGGCTGCTCGCCCTTGCGTCCGAGCATGGCGATGATCACTACCGAACCGGGCGGCGGGTTCTCGGGCCAGGGCGTATCGCCGTCGGTAAGCACCAGAACCACGTCCGGGCGTGGACGCTCGTCCTCGATGGCAGTAAGGCCGATCCGCAAGTCCGTGCCACCGGCTCCAATGAGTTGCGCCTCTCTGGCGCTGCGCAGGGTCTTGGTCGCGTGCACTGCGGCGTCGACGGAGTAGACAGTCACGCTCGCGCCCGAGACACCAATCGCGGCAATCACACCGTCAATCTCGGCCAGGGC
>JACMOZ010000331.1 GCA_014377785.1 Aeromicrobium sp. | reverse complement strand
GCCTCGGCCTTGCTCGGCTTCGCCGCCACATCGGTGATCATCGCCCGCATGTATTGCTGAATGGATTGGCCATTCGCCTTCGCGCGCGCGACGATCACGTCATAGGCATCCTGGGGAATGTCGCGTACTTGAATCGTGGGCATAGCGCTATTTTAGCGCTACTCGGGGACGCTGCCAATGACTGAGTGCACAGCCACTAGAATTGCTTTGTGTCCACCCCTAAAATCCTGCTCTTCTATGCCTTTGTCCCGCTGGCGGACCCGACGGCGATCAAGTTGTGGCAGCACACTCTTGCCGATTCGCTAGGCCTGCGCGGACGCATCCTCGTCTCCGATCACGGCATCAACGGCACGCTCGGCGGCGATGTCATCGAGCTCAAGAAGTATGTGAAGGGCACCAAGCAATTCCTGCCGTTCAAGGGCATCGACTTCAAGTGGAGCGAAGGAAATGCCGATGCCGAGGGCCGCAGCGCCGACTTCCCGCGGCTGAGCGTCAAGGTCCGCAAGGAAGTCGTGACGTTTGGCGTCCCCGGAGAGATCAGGGTCGATGAGACCGGCGTCGTCGGCGGCGGCACGAAGCTAACGCCCGAGGACCTTCATAGGCTTGCGGCCGAAAAAGACCTCGTGTTCTTCGACGGCCGCAACAAGGTCGAAGCCGAAGTCGGCCGCTTCAAGGGGGCCATCGTCCCCGACGTCGACACCACTCGCGAATTCATGGCCGAACTGGACAGCGGCAAGTACGACGACCTCAAGGACCAGCCGGTCGTTACGTATTGCACCGGCGGGGTCCGCTGCGAAGTCCTCACCTCGTTGATGATCAATCGCGGCTTCCAGGAGGTCTACCAACTCGAAGGCGGTGTCGTCCGTTATGGCGAGGCCTTCAAGGACGAGGGCCTCTGGGAAGGCTCGCTTTATGTCTTCGACAACCGCAAAACCATGACGTTCAGCGACAGGGCCGCCGTCATCGGCAAGTGCCACCTGTGCGGAAGCAAGACCAGCAGGATCGAGGATTGCCGCGGCGACTCCTGTCTTGAGCAGTTGGTGGTCTGTGACGACTGCGTGGCCAAGTCATTGCCGGCCTGCCCGGTTCACGCCGAGACGCGACGGACCGGTTAGCCCAGCAGCCCTCGGATGTCCTCGGCGTTGAGGGCTGAGGACAGGGCGCCGTCGCCGTCCATGACGCTGGCGAACAGTTTTTGTTTGCGAGCCTTCAACTCCATAACCTTTTCTTCGATGGTGTTGGCGGCGACATAGCGGTAGACCATGACGGTTTTGGTTTGTCCGATCCGATGGGCCCGATCTACGGCCTGTGCCTCGGATGCCGGATTCCACCACGGGTCGAGGACAAAGCAATAGTCGGCCTCGGTCAGGTTGAGTCCGAATCCGCCGGCCTTGAGGCTGATCAGGAAGACCGGCGCATCGCCGTCCCGGAACCCATCGATCGCTGCCTGGCGTTTGGTGGTGCGGCCATCGAGATAGGAATAGGCGATGCCCGCAGCGTCGAGGCGCGTACGGATGCGTTTGAGATAACCGGTGAATTGGCTGAACACGAGGGCGCGGTGGCCCTCCGCGGCAAGCTCGGTGAGCTGTTCGATCAGAACATCGGCCTTGCTGGAACCGACCTTTTCATATTTGTCGTCGACCAACGCGGGGTCGAGGCTCAGTTGTCGCAGCAGCGTCAGTGACCTGAAGATCGCAAATCGGTTTTTGTCCACGTCTTTGAGCAGGCCGAGAACCTTTTGCCGTTCGCGTTGAAGATGCGTTTGGTAGATCTTCGCGTGGCGGGGGGAGAGCGCGACCTCGACAACTTGCTCCTGCTTGGGCGGAAGGTCGGTGGCGACCTCTTCCTTGGTCCGGCGCCGCATCAACGGCCGGATTCGGCGCCGCAAGTTGGCCAGCATGTGAGGAGCAGTTCCGCGCTCGATCGGCTTCTGATAAATCGTGGCGAACCGTCGGGGGTTCGGATACAACCCGGGGGCGGTGATCGAGAGCAAAGCCCACAAGTCCATGAGACTGTTTTCCAGCGGAGTGCCCGTAATGGCGAGTTTGAACGGGGCGTCCAGTTTGCGGGCGCATTGGTAGGTCTTGCCTTGGTGGTTCTTGACGAATTGCGCCTCGTCCAAAATCAGCCCTGACCATTCCAGGTCGGCATAAGCGTCGAATTCGATCCGGAACAGCGCATACGAGGTGACCACCAGGTCCGCCTCGCCGATCTCGGCCCTGAGCGTGGTGCCTCGCCGCGATTGCGTTTCGCGGATTGTCGCGACCCGAAGACCCGGCGCAAATCTGGCGCTCTCGCGGGCCCAGTTTTCCACCACGCTGGTCGGGGCGACAACAAGGAAGCGGGGTCGAGCGGAGTTTTCGACGGCCTGCTCGCACACCCGGCACATCAACGCGAGCGCCTGCACCGTTTTGCCGAGACCCATGTCGTCGGCCAAAATCCCACCGAGGCCGTGGTCGTAGAGGAAACTCAGCCAGGCATAGCCGTCGCGCTGGTAGGGACGGAGTTCGGCGTGGAGGCCGGCCGGCAGCGGTGGTGCGGCAATCTGATCGATGTTCAGCAAACCCTGGACGTTGCTTGCCCAGCGCTGTGATTGGTGTTCGACGATGCCGAGCCGCGAAAACTCTTCCCACAAGTCGGCGTGGTAGCGGTTGATCTGGAGTCCGTCGCCCGTGGTGTCCTGCAAGGATCGGGCCTCGGCAATCAGCCGGCCCAGCTGGTCGAACTCGGGGCGATCAATGCGCAAATAGGTGCCGCTGGCCAGGACAAGGTGGGTTTGATCGGCGGCAAGGGCGACGAACAGCTCCTCGAAGCCAATCTCCTCGCCGTCTATGGTGATCGCGACATTGAGGTCGAACCAGTCGTTGCGCGCTGCGGTGTCGGCCACGGACATGGCGACGATCGGGGTCGATTCGTTGAAATTGAACACCGGGGGCTGGCCGGAGATGTCGATGTCGACCTGGCCGTTGCTGCGCAGTTTGGGCAGCACGTCCTCGGTCAGGAGGACCACGTCGTAGCCACGGAATTCAATCCGAGGCACCAGCGTCGGGACGCCCCCGACGAGCGTACGAAGGGCAGGCAGTTCATCGTCGGGAACATCGAGGTCACGCAAGAGCACGCGTTCGGCGACAACATCGCGGAGCAGTGGTTCATCAGCCGACGAGTGCAAATCGACCCGATGGATGACGCTGTCTTGCCGGTAGGTGAATCCCCAGGCAAGCGAGGCAGCGCCATCGTCGGCATAAGTGACTGTCAACGCCACCTGAGGTGGAGCGATTTCGGGAAACTTGACCGAATCGTCATGCGAGGTGAGCGAGGCCGAGCGGGCCAGGCGAGGATAGAAGTCGCGGATGAATTCGCCGGCGTCAGCAGCGGGAATGACCACCTTTTGGTGAGTTGAGACGAACGTACGAAGTTCGGGAACGGGTGGCCGGTCCAATCGAAAGAGCGTGATGTGCGGTCCGCTGGCGGCATCGAGGGGAACGCAGGTAAAAAATCCGTGTGCCGGAATGCCGAGAAGTTGGACGTCACCGGTAGCCAGGCAGATGGGTGTCTCGGAGTTGATGATGACGGTGGGTTCGAGAAAGAGGTCACCGTTTGCCGGGTCACGTGTGACGTCGAGAGACACCGATGCCGGGCGTGAGTCCAACATGATGGGGCCATCGGCTACTCGTACGCCGACGAACTCGACCCCAGCCTCGGCCGCGCGCTCGAGTACGGCCCAGAGGCCGGACCCGAAGTCGGCGAGATCGAGAGCAGGTTGGCTGTAATAGCCATAACCCGATTGCGGGCATTCGGCGAGGAGTGCTCGCAACGCTTCGCGGTGCTCCTCGATCTGACCGAAATGGTTGTAACGGTTTGAGATGTCTTGCCAGGAGGCTCTTGTCTTGACCCAGGTGCCGCGGGCCCCGCGTACGAGCGGCCGGACCTTCAGCTGGATCGGGACCTCAGTGCGGCGGTAGTTTGCGGGCGGCCTGGGCTGAGTCAGCGTGAATTGCAACGCGAGGGGCGCGGCGTCGGTGGCCTCTTGCGACGACGCGGCGTCGAGCAGCGGTTGCAGTGGCCGCCGCCAACTCGATGAGTTGCGAAGCGCCGGCTCACCGGAAATCGTCCGATCATTGAGAACTTCAAGAATCAAGGCGACGGCGTGCTTGCATTCGCTGCCGACCGGGCACGTGCAGACAGTCCTCAAGTCCAAGGTGCCCGAATTCGTGTTCGCCGACCAGGTCACGAGCGTCTGATATGGCTGAGCACGATTGCCCTGGACTTCGCCGCTCAGCATTGAATGGGCCTCGTTGAAGACGACATTGTCTATGCGGTTCTCGCGGGCGTATGCCATGCCGCGCGCCAACGAGCCCGCGTCGAAGACGTGGGACAAGTCGGCGACGCAGAGATCTTCAAATCGCTGAACGGGCACGCGCCAACTCTAACGACCGCCGGTGACAACTTCGAGTGGCGCAGATTTGTCACCGAGTGGTGCAAGTTCGGGGCTTTGCCAACGGATGGACGACGGCTGGTCGCCGAAGCTGATCGCGACCGTGTTGGCCAAGAATGCTGGCATTGATCACACTGGTCGGGTGAGCCACGAGACGATCTATCAGGCCCTCTATGTTCAGACACGCGGGCAGTTACGGGCCGATTTGAGCCAGAAGCTCAGTCTGAAGCGACCCAAACGAGTACCGCGGGGAACCGATCGTAAGAGCGACAGTCCCTATAAGGAAGCCTTCAAAATCAGTGACCGTCCACCCGAAGTCGAGGACCGGGCGGTGCCAGGGCATTGGGAAGGTGACCTGATTGTGGGGCCGGCCAGCAGGTCCGCGATCGGGACCTTGGTTGAACGCTCAACCCGGTTCACGCTATTGTTGCATCTGCCCGATCGTCACGACGCCGACAGTGTTGCCGATGCCATGGTCGCCGCGATGAAGAACCTGCCCGAGCATCTGCGGCGATCGATCACCTGGGACCGTGGGACCGAGCTGGCCGAGTACGAACGTATCCAGATCGCGTTGGAGACGAAGCTGTTCTTCTGTGACCCGCATTCGCCCTGGCAGCGCGGCACGAACGAGAACACCAACCGGTTATTGAGGTTCTGGTTCGAAAAGGGAACCGATTTATCGATCCACTCTGCCGAGGACCTCCAACGCGTCCAGGACACCCTCAACGCCCGACCCCGGCCTACCCTGGACCTCGATACCCCGGCCATACGGCTCAACGCGCTCCTGAAAACAGCAGCGTGAAAACCCAACCGTTGCTCACACCGATTGACTTTGCCGCCGCGAAATCCCCAAATCTGCGCCACTCGTGGGAGGCGGAAGTTTTCTTACGCACCCCGGAATCTTTCGGCTCTTTGCGGAGTTGATAAGATCAGGCTCAAGTCAGTTGACCTGAGTTGGTTAACTACTCATAGACCTTGTAACAACAAGTAGGAGGAACACCATGGCCCGTGCGGTCGGAATTGATCTCGGTACGACCAACTCGGTCGTCGCCGTACTCGAAGGTGGAGAACCCACCGTCATTGCTAACGCCGAAGGCGCTCGCACCACTCCCTCGGTCGTGGCATTCGCCAAGAACGGCGAAGTTCTCGCTGGCGAAGTCGCCAAGCGTCAGGGTGTCACCAACGTCGACCGTACGATTCGTTCGGTCAAGCGCCATATGGGCACCGACTGGACTGTCGAGATCGACGGCAAGACGTTCACGCCTCAACAGATCTCGGCCTTCGTGCTGCAGAAGCTCAAGCGCGATGCCGAGGCTTACCTCGGCGAGCCCGTCACCGATGCCGTGATCACGGTCCCCGCCTATTTCAATGATGCTCAGCGTCAGGCCACCAAGGAAGCCGGCGAAATCGCGGGCCTCACCGTGAGCCGTATCGTCAACGAGCCCACCGCCGCGGCCCTCGCCTATGGCCTGGACAAGGGCGAAGAGCAGACCATTCTCGTGTTCGACCTCGGTGGCGGAACGTTCGACGTCTCGCTGCTCGAAATCGGCGACGGCGTTGTCGAGGTCAAGGCCACCAGCGGAGACAACCACCTCGGTGGCGACGACTGGGACCAAAAGATCGTCAACTGGATCGTGGAAAAGTTCAAGGCCAACACCGGCCTCGACCTCACCAAGGACAAGATGGCGATGCCGCGCATCCAGGAAGCCGCCGAGCGCGCCAAGATCGAGCTTTCGTCGAGCCAGTCGACGTCGATCAACTTGCCCTACATCACCGTGGATTCGGAGAAGAACCCCGTGTTCCTCGACGAGACGCTGACTCGTGCGGAGTTTGAGAGGATCACCTCCGATCTGCTCGAGCGCACCAAGGCACCGTTCCAGCACGTCATCAAGGACGCTGGCATTGCGCTTGCTGCCATTGACCATGTCGTCCTCGTCGGCGGTTCGACACGTATGCCTGCCGTGTCCGACCTGGTCCGAAGCCTCACCGGTGGCAAGGAGCCCAACAAGGGCGTCAACCCCGATGAAGTTGTCGCCGTCGGCGCCGCACTTCAGGCCGGCGTGCTCAAGGGCGAAGTCAAGGACGTACTCCTTCTCGACGTCACGCCGCTGAGCCTTGGCATTGAGACCAAGGGTGGCGTCATGACCAAGCTCATCGAGCGCAATACGACGATCCCGACCAAGCGGTCCGAGGTCTTCACGACTGCTGATGACAATCAGCCGTCCGTGGCGATTCAGGTCTATCAGGGCGAGCGCGAAATGGCTGCCAACAACCAGCTGCTCGCGACGTTCGAACTCACCGGCCTGCCTCCGGCGCCCCGCGGCGTCCCGCAGATCGAGGTGACTTTCGACATCGACGCCGACGGCATCGTGCACGTGTCCGCCAAGGACCGTGGCACGGGCAAGGAGCAGTCGATGACGATCAGCGGCGGTTCGGCCTTGTCCAAGGACGACATCGACAAGATGGTCAAGGACGCCGAGGCCTATGCCGAAGAGGATCGCAAGAAGCGTGACGAAGTCGAGGTCCGCAACCAGGCCGAGTCGCTCGTGCATACGACCGAAAAGTTCGTGGCGGAAAACGGCGACAAGATCGGTGACGACCTCAAGACCGAAGTCGAAGCCGACACGGCGGCATTGAGCGAAACGCTCAAGGGCGAGGACATCGACGCCATCAAGGGCGCGGTCTCCAAACTCGGCGAGTCGAGCCAGAAGATGGGCACGGCAATGTATGAAGCTGCTGCCGCCGCTGAAGCCGCCAACCCGTCGGGCAGCGCCCCGAGCAATGACGGTGATGATGAGGGTGACGACGACGTTGTCGAAGCCGAGATCGTCGAAGAAGACGAAGCGGACGCCAAGGACGGTAGTGCCAAAGAGGGCGGCGACAAGTGACGGCCGAAGAGCCCGAACAGACTGAGCCGACACCTTCGGCAGAACCCACCGAGGAGTCGGAGGCCCCAGCCTCCGACGCCCCGGCGGAACGCGAAGAACCGGTGGTCCAGGAGCCGGCACCGCCGACGCCCGAGGAGCAACTCGCCGAGCGCACGTCCGACTTGCAACGCTTGCAGGCCGAATACATCAACTACAAGCGGCGGGTCGACCGTGATCGGGTGCTCATCAAGGCGCAAGGCGAAGCCGGCGTGCTCAGGTCATTGCTGACAGTGCTCGACGACATCGGCCGCGCCGACGAGCACGGCGAACTCTCCGGCGGTTTCAAGGCCGTTGCCGATTCGCTTCAGCAAGCGGTCAAGGGTCACAAGCTCGAGGCTTTCGGTGTCAAGGGCGACGTGTTTGATCCGCGACTGCACGAAGCGTTGTTCCATGCCGGCGAGTCGCCGGACGTCGACACGACCACGGTTGATTCGATCCTGCGTGCGGGTTATCGCGTCGGCGAGGATGTCATACGCCATGCTCAGGTCAGCGTCATCGACCCGGCCGACGAGCCGTCGGTTGAGCCTGTCGAAACCTCGGACGTTGCCGAAAAATCGGCAGAATAATCAAGACTGAGTAGGGAGGTGGACAGCGCGTGAGCAGCAGTGACTGGTCGTCAAAGGACTTTTACAAGACACTTGGCGTCAAGAAAGACGCAACGGCGGCCGACATCAAGAAGGCCTATCGGACTCTTGCGCGCGCCCACCATCCCGACTCCAATCCCAACAACAAGCAGGCCGAGGAGCGGTTCAAGGAGGTCTCCGAGGCCTACTCGGTGCTGTCCTCGCCGGACAAACGCAAGGAATACGACGAACAGCGCACGCTGTTCGGACAGTTCTCCGGCGGTTACCGGCAAGGCGGCGGCGCTGGTGGAAGTCCTGGCGGCGGTGCCAACGACTTCGACATCTCCGATCTTCTCGGCGGTCTCTTCGGTGGTGGCGGCGGTCGCGGCCGTCCGCGTCCCCGTGCGGCCCAGCCGCGCCGCGGCGGTGACGTCGAGACCGAAGCCACGATCACGTTCGAGCAATCCGTTGAAGGCGCGACGCTTCCGTTGCGTATGACGAGCGACGAAGCGTGCCCGACCTGCAACGGCACCGGTGCCCGCCCCGGCACCGTCCCCAAGGTTTGCAGCAAATGCCAAGGCAGCGGTATGCAAACCGGCGCCTCGGGTGGGCTCTTCGCCATGACCGAACCGTGTGAAAAATGCCGTGGTCGCGGACTCGTCGTCGAAGACCCCTGCGTGACGTGTCGCGGTTCGGGTCGGGCGGCTTCCAGCCGCACGATGCAGGTCAAGGTCCCTGCCGGCGTCAAGGACGGTCAACGCATCCGACTCCGCGGCAAAGGCGGAAAGGGCGAGGCCGGCGGCCCCAACGGCGACCTGTTGTTGCTCGTCCACGTCGAACACCACAAACTTTTCGGCCGCAAGGGCGACAATCTCACCATCACGGTGCCCGTCACTTTTGACGAAGCCGTCCTCGGTGCCGAGATCCTGGTGCCTACCCTCGGTGGCACGTCGGTCAAGATCCGCATACCCGCGGGCACGCCCAATGGGCGCACGTTCCGCGCTCGCGGCAAGGGTGCGCCGCACAAGAGTGGTGGCATCGGCGACCTGCTGGTGACCGTTGAGGTGTCGGTTCCCGATGAGTTGTCCGAAGAGGCGCACGCCGCGATCGAGGCTTATCGCGAGGCGCAAGCCGGAGTCAATCCGCGCGATGCCTTGTTCGGGTCGGTTAAAAAATGAGTAGTTTTGTCCCACCCGGACCCGAAGCCAAGGTCTTCGTCATCAGCGTCGCCGCCGAATTGTCGGGTCTTCATCCCCAGACGCTTCGCACGTATGACCGCCTCGGCCTCGTCCAACCCGCACGCACCGGTGGCGGCGGCCGCCGCTATTCGATCCGCGACATCGAAGTCTTGCGCGAAGTCGCCAAGCTTACGGGTCAGGGTCTCGGCCTCGAAGGTGTCAGGCGCGTTCTGGAACTCGAGCACCAGGTTTATGCCTTGCGCGAGCGCATCGGTGAACTCCAGGTCGAACTCGCCGCAGCGCATCACGCGATGAGCACGACTCAAAACCTCCCGGCCCTCATCGCCGACCAGCACATCATGCTCTGGCATCGCACCCGCTGACGAGTCACTGACTCGCGGTGAGGAGTCACCTACTCGCGGTGAGGAGTCACTGACAGCGCGAGTGAGTGACTCCTCAACCCCAGTGAGTGACTCCTCGACGTCAGCGTTTTGGGCTCCGAGCGCCGGCGCCAATCGCCACCTTTGGCCCAGGCCCAGGCAACAGAATCAGGGATCGCCAGAAGCGGATCGTGAGCTGACTTCGCGTGCTCGTAGGTAAGTTCGGTGTATTCGATTCGCTGGCTCACGCCAATAATGCTGCTGTCCACAACGGAGCACATCGTGAGCGACCCGCTGGTTGAGGAGCGCCCTTCGAGACGGCCGCGGGCGGCCTCCTCAGGAACCGGTACGAGCGTCTCGAAACCAGGTGACTTGGATCCCTAGATTTCGAGGCTCGCGAGCTCGCACCTCAATCAGCGGGAGGTCAGCGCGGACCGGGCGGGCGCAGGCGCAAAGAGTTGACGCCGATCAGCGCGGTGGTGACGACGGCGATGAGCGTCGCGAACAGCGGGTTGATGAGTCCAACCGCCGCAAACGGTGCCGGGACAACAATGGCGGCGAGCGCCAAACGTCGGTTCGTCTGGGCTTTCGCGAGTGTCTCGCGTGACAGCCTGATGGCACGGGCGACGACCGAGACATCGAGCTTCGCGACGCCGATCCCCGTATCCGCGACCGAGCCGCCGGGGTCGGTCGACGGCGCGATCGCAAGGTCGGCGGATTCGAGGGCACCGGCGTTCGTGCTGCGATCACCGACCAGCGCGACGGTATGGCCGCCCTTCTGCAGCTCAAGGATCAGGTCCGATCGCTGCTCATCCCCGAGTTCGGCGAAATACGCGTCGATCCCGACCAGGGTGGCCAGGTGCTCTGTGTCGAGCAGGTTGCCGTCCGAGACGAGAATCGGTTGAAGCCCGAGTTGGCGCAGCTCCGCAATCCCGTCGCGGGCGTGCGGGCGAACGGTGTCGGTGACCGTGATGTGCCCCAGTGCGCGGCCGTCGACCTCGACACCGACGGTCGTTCCCACGCCTGTCACAGACTCGAGCCCGACCCAGGTCGGTCGGCCTACGCGCACTGGATGGCGGTCCACCGAGCCGCTGATTCCCAGACCCGGTTGTTGCTCGACGTTGGTGAGATGTCCCCGCCCGGCGAGCTTGGCGATGGCCCGCCCGACAGGATGACTGGAGCCGTGTTCGAGCGCGCCGGCGAACCAGCGAAGGTTCCTTTCGTGGTCCGGATCGATGGGATCGATGGACTTCACCCCCAGCTCGCCCGTCGTGATCGTCCGGTCCTTGTCGATCACTATGGTGTCGATGCGGCGGGCCGCGTCGAGGGCGGCCATGCCGCCGACGTGGAGCCCGATGCCGGTTCCGCGCTTTCGTCCGACCAGTAGGGCGGCAGGGGTCGCGAGGGCAAGACCCGCCGAGCAGGCGATGATCAGGACGGCGACGGCGGCCGAGCATGCGGCGGATAGATCTTCGAGGATCCACCAGGCCGCCAAACTGGCGAGGGCAAGACACAGAACACCGGGCAGCAGCCAGCGCGGCGCGGCGCCACCGTCCGGCGTATGGTCCCTCCCGCTGACATGGCGCGACGTGATGACAAGGGTGGCGACAACAGCAGTCAAGGCGATCCGATGGCCGGCCTCGTCCGACCCGATCGTGGCGAGCATCCATACATAGGTGGCCACGATGGCAATGACGGACAGCATGTCAACGTGCCGGAATCCGCGGTCGGGTTTGGCTCGGGCCGACTTGTGCATTGCCGATCCGCCCGACGCCGCCAGCGCCGTGGCAAGGGCCAGGGCCAGCCAGCGCCAGCCGGTGAAATGAAGGAGCGGCGTCACCGCGACCGCCACCGTCAGGGCAGCGGTTGCGATCCCGGTGGCAAGCCACGCGTAAGAGTTGCGGTCTCGCCGGGTTGGACGTGTAGGGGGTTCGCGTGACTCGGACCTGTTGCCGCTGACGGTCGTGCCGGAGGTCATGCGCCCTCGGCTTCGCGAGAAAGGTCGAAATCGCTCTGGTCGCCTGCTCGCCACAGCGGAATGCTGGCCTTGAGCAGCATCGTGACCTCCACGACGAATTCGGAGTCGTGCAGGTCTTCGCCGAAAAGTTCGTTGATGCGCTTCCAGCGGTATCGGACCGTCTGTGGATGCACGCTGAGGCGGGCGGCGATGGCCGGGGCGCTGTCACGGGATTCGAGCCAGGCGAGCAGTGTCTCGGAGAGGATTTCGCGCGAATTGGGGGTCTCGGCGAGCAGCGGCCGCAGGAGTTCCTGGCAGCGCTGGCGACGGAGGGCAGGCTCGGAATGGAGCCACAGCTGGGTGTGGTGGTCGGCGCAATCGATGATCGGGATCGGGGCGATGACTCCCTGGTCGACGAGTTGGAGGGTCCTGGTCGTCCACCGGCGGGCATCGGGCACCCCCTCGATCGGCACCGGCCAGCAACAGGCGATGCGGATGCCGGTCACGGTGCGGCCGAGCTCGGCTTTGACCTCGTCCGCATCCGAGGCGTCGCAGATGATCAACGCCGGACTGGCATCGGCGCGCAGCAGCATGCTTGATCGGAGATCGGTCACGGCGGGGAAGGTGCCGTGGAAGCTTGCGCTCATGACGACGAATGAGGTCGGCAGCGTCCAAGCGGCATTGGTGGCGTGGGTCTGGATCTCTGCAATCGGCGCCTTGAGCAGCAGGCTGTCAAGCGTGCGCCTGCGAGCCTCGTCGACATCGATGTCGAGTGACTGCTGGACGCCGTCGAAACCGATCGCGGCTTGTTCGACCAAGTGCTCGATGAAGGCCAGGAGCGCATCGCCGACCTGGCCGAGGGTGGCCGCGGAGGTTTCGTGCTCCGTTGCGAATGCTCGCAGGCTGTCCCACGAGTCGCGCGTCGCGATGCGGAACCCTGCTCGCATCGAGTCGAGGTCGTTGCCCTCAACAGCCTCGCCGTATCCCATTCTGCGGAACAGGTCGTCGACGTTGCGCTCGGTCGTGGGTTTGCCCTCGATCAGGTCGAGGAACAGATTGAAGGCGGCGCCGACGGCCAGTGCGATGAGGCGGCGGCGTTTTCCTGTGGTCGGGCCGGCATAGGCGGGGACCTCGCGCTGGATCTGACTCACGATGGTGTCGACCAGTCGCGGGCCACCGGTTCGAAGGTGAGGGACCAGCTCGACCGGGGGCCCCGACTCGGCCAGGTGTTTGCGGAGTTCGATCACCGCACTGCGCCTGCGGCCGGCTCTGCGTGCCACTGATGCGCCATGTTTTAGCCCCCCCCGAGGTGTGTTCTGAGTCACATGCATACCTCTTTCGGGGGGTCGCGGTCAATGAGTCGGGCGTAATGGCGCTCGCAGGGCGACCTGAGGGTATAAGAATCGGCCGTCCCGCGAACGCTGTTGATGCGGCCCGGCTCAGAAGTGGGAGCAGTGGACCGGACCGCAGATTACAGAGAAGCACGACTGTGCGGTGGAGGCCAACGGGCGGGCGCGAACGGGCCGCTATTTCAGACGATCGTATGAAAACGACGCCAAAACCGTCATTACTGCCAGTCGACTGTCAGCCGAGCCGGCCGTTGCTGGCCTCGAGCTCGACCGTGTTGCCATCACCGGGGATGATCAGGTTGATCAGCAAGGTGTTCAACCCACAGTTTTCAAAGTCGTCGATCGAGAATGTTCCCTCGAGCGGTCCGCCGGTGGTGATGTTGAAGACCTCGCCCTCGGGGGTGTTGGCCGGGATTGTCACGGGCTCCTCGCTCTGGCAGTAGCCGAATCCGTTGAAGGTGGGAAGGCCGCCGATCCAGACATTGGACAGCCGGATGTAGTACGAAGCCTCGGCCGTCACGGTGGTGGTGCGGCCAATGCGGTTGAGGCTGCCGGTGATCGGCGCTGCCTCGACGAAGTTGACGTTCGCGCTGACTGGGACGAGCCCGGCGACCTTGAACTCGGTACGGGTGCCGGTCAGCGGCATGCTGCCGGTGATCGCGCCGGTGTCGGCATCGATCGTGGTGTGCAGCTGGGTGGAGGCGAGGTCGATCGACGAATTGGTTGACGCGATGTGCGTGGTGCCGACCGCGTCGTAGGTGACGTCCATGGTCACCGCGTAGGCCGCGGCGGGGATGGCGACGACGGCGAGCGCTGCGCCGGTGGCCGCCAGCGTGCGGAGGCTGCGCCGGCGGGAGACGGAGGTGGACATGGTTTCTCCTTGGGAGATGGGGCTGGGGGTGTAGCGGGAGCCGGGGTGGGAGCGCCTCGTGCGCGCTCCCACCCGGCATCACATTTCGATCAGGTCACTGCTCGATCAGGACACTGCCAGATCAGGACGACGCGATCGCGAGGCCGCCGTCTGAACTGTTCGTCATGTCATACGTGGCGGCGAAGAAGGCCGCATCGCCGGCCAGCACCTGTCCGAAGCAGCCGACTACTTCGCTGACGACGAGATTGTTGTCCGGCGACGCGTCATCGACCGCGAGCTGTTGGGTGTTCTCGTTGAACGAGCCGCCCACCTGCCCGGTGACGGTGAACTCGCATTGTCCCGCCGTGGCCGATGCGATGCGCGCGTTAACCCCGGTGATGGTGCCGGCGATGACCCCACCGACATTGTCACCCTTCACGTTGAGGTCCCAGATCCCGATCTGGTCCACATTCATCGGGATACTTAGCGGGCCGAGGCAGCCGTTCCACGCGGTGTCGTCGATGTTGGCGACAGCAAGGCCGGTGGCGTTGGTGCCGAGGTTGGCATCGCCCGTGGCTGAGCCCGAGTCACAGCCCATGTCGACGAAGTCGGTGTGGAACTGGATGGCATCGGTGGCACCGTCGAATGCGACGGTGCCGGTGGTCTGCGAACCGGCGGTCACCGTGTATGGGGCTGCGGCCATGGCCGGCGAGGCGACGATGACCAGGGCAGCGGCACCAGCCGCTGCGAGGAGTTTCATTGCTATCTTCATGTGTTGTTCCCTCTCACGTGTCAGCCAATCGCCGGACGGCAAACTGGCCTTGGAGTTCAGGACGCTAGGGCTTTCTGGCGAATTACGCCACCAGCTTTCTGAAATGGGTCCGTTTTTCATACGGACGTATGAAAACGAGCCCGAATCCGAGGGTTTGATTGACCCGAATCGCGCTCCGTGCCACGCTCTGCCCATGTCAAAGAAGGCTTTACGTCGTGTTCTCGTCGCCGGAATACTTGTCTGCGGGCTGCTCGCCTCGCAGGCGGCAAGCGCAGCGGAAGACCCCAACAATCCCGGTCTGCCCGACCCCTCGCAATATATGTGCACACGGGGGGCTTGCACCCAATATGCGGGCGTGGCGACGGTCGGCTTCGTCGGGGTCGAGCGGGCGCGCCAGTGGGCGCACGTGACAGCAGCGGGCGCGGCGGCATTGGTCGGATCAGTGATCTATAAACGCCTGTCGACCCTTCCCGCAGCGGAGATCGAACTACTGCGTGAACTTGGCTTGGATGACTACGACGTGGCGCATCTCGAAAACACTAACACCAAGGTCATTCGGTGGAACAACTATGTCTATGCCCTTTCCCCCGAAGGTTCTCGCAACAACTTCGGCGATTTTCCGCCGACAACGGTAAGGACAGTGGCGTTCGGCTCGATCCCAGCTGAGGTGACGATTCACATCAGCCAGCTTCGGGATGAGGAGAACCTGCCCGTGCCCCTGGTAGCGACAACCTTCAGCAGCTATTACGGCACTACTGGGGGTGAGCGTCTTGATTCGAGCCGGACCTTCGACACCAAGGTGACGGGAGAGGTGTCCGTTCGCCTGTCCGACCTTATTGTCGACGGTGTGCCTGTCGACCTCGGCACCGAGTGCAAGACGGTCGAGCCGGCGACGCTTGCCGGATTGCGCGGCAAGGGCTTTTGGGATAAGGGGGTAGGTTCTGCTCCCGCTGATGAACTACCCACGCGAGAGACTTGGCGCACGACGCCCTACTACACTGCGGCACTCGGCGGACTGCTCTCGGGCACCATCGACATCCCGGCATTCACCGGCTGCGGTGTCGGCGGCGACGATCTGAGCCCGCTGCTCACCGCTATGGCGTCGGGACCGGGCAATCAGCTCTCGGTCCGGCAGTCGGATATCGGTCGATGCTTCCCAGCGAACGCGCCGCTGCCATGCGTGGACGATCCGTTGCCTCTCCCCGACAAGTGGCACGAATAGACATTGAGATGAGGGGTGGGAGCGCTTCAACGGCGCGCCCACCCCACATCACGTTTCAATCAAGACGCTGCTCGGTCAGGACGAGGCGATGGCGAGTTCGCCGTCTGAGTTGTTGGTGATGTCGTAGGTCATGGCGAGGTACGCCGCATCGCCGGCGAGCACCTGTCCGAAGCAGCCGAGCACATCGCTGATCACGAGATTGTTGTCCGGCGACAGGTCATCGATGGTGAGCTGCTGGGTGTTCTCGTTGAACGAGCCGCCCACCTGCCCGGTGACGGTGTACTCGCATTGTCCCGCCGTGACCGACGCGACACGCATCGCAATGTCGGTGATGGTGGTTCCGGTGACGCCGCCGACCGTGTCGCCGACGGCATTGAGGTCCCAGCTGCCGATCTGGTCGAAGGCCAAAGGCATGCTGAGCGGGCCGAGGCAGTCGTTCCATTCGGTGTCGTCGATGGTGGCGACGCCTAGGCCGGTGGGGTTGGTGCCGAGGTTGGCAGTGCCCGTGAATGACCCCGAATCACAGCTGAACCCGATGAAGTCGGTGTAAAAGTAAATTGCATCGGTCGTGCCGTAGATCGGTACGGTGCCGGCGGTCTGCGAACCGGCGGTCACCGTATATGGGGCTGCGGCCATTGCTGGGGACGCGACGATGACGAGTGCGACGGCGCTGGCCGTAGCGACGAGTTTCCTGATGGTTTTCATGTTGCCCCTTCATTTGGTTGGTGGAGATCGGGGACTCTACGCAGTTGTCAGAACCCCTGCCGCGCTGACTTCGAAATCGATGTCGCGGTCATACGGACGTATGAAAACCGGCCGGATTCGGCTGTTATTCATACGGACGTATGAAAAAGCGGCCTGTATCCACCTCGCTCCTCACGCACCAAGCGCAAATGTGGTCTGCTCCCCTTGTGCCCTGGTCATGCCGCCTTCTGGCGTTACCGGCCCAATCCCGTTCCAAGGAGAGATGAATGATCCGAACACTCGCGCGACGAAGCACCGTGGCGGTCCTGGCCGGTGCGCTCGCGCTCGGCGGCTTGACGGCCGCGCACGCGCTCACGGTTGAGCCCGAAGAGGGTAACTCCATCGTCGGCTGGGGAAACGGCAGCTTCGTCGACGGGGCGTACCCGCCGTGGCGGGTCGATATCCCGTCGCCTGACGGATCTCCGTTTATCGACGTTGCGGCCTCCTCGACTCGCGTCACGCTCGCTGTCACCACCGAAGGGCGGATCGTCAGCGACGGCACCAACAATGCCAATGTCCAAGAGATACCCGCCTCGCTCAATGACAAGACAGTGGTCGCCATCGACGCGTCCAGCCTCAACGCCGCCGCCGTCACCGCAGACGGGTCGGTCACGGCCTGGGGGAATTCACGGGGTGGTTTCAATGGCAGCCCGGCCGCGCTGACCGGCGCTGAGTCGGTCGCAGTGGGCAAGATGTTCGCCCTCGCCCTCAAGGGCGACGGCACCGTGTTCGCTTGGGGCGCGTCCACGAGCGGTGTCCTCGACGTGCCCGAAGGACTCAGCGGCGTCACGGCTGTTTCGGCTGGCGCCGAGCATGCGCTCGCCCTCAAGGGCGACGGCACCGTGGTCGCTTGGGGTGAGGATGGATACGGGGAATCGTCGCTTCCTGCAGAGCTCGACGGCCAGACCGTCATCTCGGTCGCTGCCGGTACCAATCAGAGTTTCGCGTTGACCGAGGCAGGCAAGGTCATCACGTGGGGGCGCTTTGGGGGGACGCCTGCGCCCAGCGAATATGTTGACGAACAGTTTGTCGCGATCGACGTGAGCTCATTGCAATACTGTCTTGGCCTGACCAAGGCTGGGCAACTCATCGCGTGGGGCGGTTTTTCCGATTCGTCGTTGCGGGACGTGCCTGAGGAATTGCAGGGCGCCCCGATCGTGGCGATCGCCGCCGGCACCGAGCATCACGCTGTCATCGTGAATGCTGAACCCGACGTAGAGTTCGAGGTCTCGGCAAAGCCGGTGATCAGTGGCACTCCCAAGGTGGGTGAGACCCTGACCGCGACCCCGGCGGAGTTCACGCTCGAGCCGGCGTCGACCACGGGTCAGTGGCTCGCCGATGACGCGCCGATCGCGGACGCGACAGCAACGACTCTGGAGCTGACCGAAGCGCAGTTGGAGAAACAGATCACCTTCCGGACCACGGGTGTCAGCGGCACGACCTCGCTCGATTCGGACTCTGATCCGGTCGGTCCGGTCACTGCTGCTGACCCTGCACCCGCATTTGAGCTGACCGACAAGCCTGTCATCAGCGGCACCGCGAAGGTGGGTGAGACGTTGACGGCGACGCCAGCGAAGTTCACGGTTGAGCCGGACGTTGCGACCGGTCAGTGGTATGCCGACGGTGAGCGGATCCCCCGTGCCGGGGCAAACACGTTCGTGTTGACCGCGGATCAGTTGGGCAAGAAGATCACCTTTACGACCACGGCGATCAAGGACTCAACCAACGTTTTGATTTCGAATTCTGATCCGGTCGGCCCGGTCACCGCTGCTGATCCGGAACCGGAGTTCGAGGTTTCGGCGAAGCCGGTGATCAGTGGCACGCCGCAGGTGGGTGAGACGTTGACGGCGACGCCGGCGGAGTTCACGGTTGAGCCGGACGTTGCGACCGGTCAGTGGTATGCCGACGGTGAGCGGATCCCCCGTGCCGGGGCAAACACGTTTGTGTTGACTGCGGATCAGTTGGGTAAGGAGATCACCTTTACGACCACGGCGATCAAGGACTCAACCGACGTTTTGATTTCGAATTCTGATCCGGCCGGCCCTGTCGTGGCCGCTGATCCGGAACCGGAACTGGCAGTCATCTCAGCGCCGGTTATCTCGGGAACGCCGAAGGTCGGCGAAACTCTGACCGGAGCACCGGCGACGTTTGCCGGAGATCCGACCTCAGTAGCCAACCAGTGGTTCGCCGGCGGTGATCCCATCGCGGACGCGACCGGTGCGTCGCTGGAGCTGACCGAGGCGATGCTCGCCAAGAACATCACCTTCAAGTCGGTTGCCACTCGTGGCGACGACACGGCGGAATCGGTTTCCGAGGCCTTTGGTCCGGTGCAGGCCGCGGACATTCCCCTGGGTGTGTCGGAGCAGGCGAACGTCGACGGCACGGCCAAACAGGGTGAGACCCTGACCGGTACGCCGGCCGAGTTCACCGGCGATCCGGATTCTGTGGACAACCAGTGGCTCGCGGACGGTGTGGCCATCTCCGGTGCGACCGGCAACTCGTTGGCGCTGACCGAAGCTCATGTTGGCAAGAACATCACCTTCAGGTCGACCGCCACCCGTGGCGACGACAACCTGGAGTCGGTGTCCGAAGCCGCCGGCCCGGTGCTTGCCCTTCTGACCGTTGCGGAGGAGGCGCGCATCGCCGGCACTGCGAAGGCAGGTGAGACCCTGACCGGCACGCAGGCCGAGTTCATCGGCGGTCCGACGTTGATCAAGAACCAGTGGCTCATCGATGGCGTCGCCATTGACGGTGCCACCGGAACGACGCTGATCCTGACCGAGGCTCACGTTGGCAAGAAGATCACCTTCAGGTCGACCGCCACGCGCGGCGACGAGTCCGCCGTGTCGGTCTCCGATGTGACCGCTGCTGTGGTGGCCGCTGACCCGGCGCCCGACCCGGACCCGGTGCCCGACCCAGGCGAGGAGCCTCCAGCAGAGGAACCGGGTGCCGCGAACATGCAGGACAAGATCGATGCTCTGCCCGGTGGCGTCATCCAACCCGGTGACGAGATCACCATCGTGGTCGGCGAAGAGTTTGCCGGCGAAGAGGTCTCGGTGTGGTTGTACTCCACGCCGCTCAACCTGGGCGCCCATACGGTCAAGGCAAACGGCCGTCTCGTTCTGACCATCCCGGCAAATGTCGAACTCGGCAAGCATCGCATCGCGGTGTACGACGTGGACGGCGACCTGATCGGCTGGAAGAACGTGACGATCGGGACCAGCAATTCCGCCGGCGCTGGCACCGTTCCGGTGTCCGGTCGGGGCGCACAGTTGCCCGACACGGGCGCGGACGCTCCGATGATGCTGGTGCCGCTGGGCCTGCTGATGCTGGTGGCCGGTGGCACGGCTCTGGTGGTGGCGCGACGCCGGATGAGCTGAGCCGTCGGGATTGACATGACGATCTGTGCGGCCGTCCAACCATCGAGTTGGGCGGCCGCGCAGATTCCTCCTGGCTGGCTCCTCAGCCACCAAAACGGTCGATGAACTTGGCGCCGGGGTTTGTTATTGGCTGACCCCGGCGCGCCAACGGATGAGCTGAGTCAGCTGGCTTCGTCGAGCATGTCGACCCGAAGCGTCTGCCCCGTCGCCCTCGCCACACGGGCCAACATCGCCACGGTTGGCACTTGACCACCGCCCTCGATGGCCGAGATGACGGGCTGGCGGGTTCCCATCCTGGCGGCTACAGCTAGGTCATGCGAGAGCTTGTTGAATGCTGGTGACAATGAACACCATGTCGTGGTCGATCGTCTGGCGGACGATGGCCGGATCCACGAGTAGGTAGCCGTGGGCTATGCGGTTGCGCATCCCCCACATCAGGGACCATTGCCCGGCGAAAAGTTCGGCGCGAATGTCGGCATCAAGGTTCGTCGCGATCACGCTTCACAGTGGTACTGCCTCTGCCAGGATCCGGTCGCGTAGCACGGGCGGGATTGCAGTATCGGGCACCAGATCTACGGTGACCCCAACGAGCTCAGCGAGACTTTGCTCAAGGGTGCCGAGCTGCATCAGGCTCAGCGGTCGCCGCATCGTGAACAACAGGTCGATGTCCGATTTTTCGTGATCGCTGCCGGTGGCCACGGAGCCGAACACACGCACGTTGCTGCCTCCAGCACTCTTTACCAGCGCGATGAGCTCCGCTCGACAGCGCCGAAGCCGCATCGCCGACGGGCTAGTGCCGTGGAAGCGAAGCAGCCGCGAGACCTCTGGCTGGCTTCTCCCGATCGCCGCAGCGATCTGCGCCTGCGTCATCCCTTGGGCTGCGGCTTGTCGCACGGCCCGCACCAAGTCGGCGCGCGCCGCTGCGGCACGTGCATCTGAGTCACGCGCAGTAGCCGTCAGCAGGGTCGTCACAAATGCAAGTATAACACTTGCTATATATGCGTCCTCGGCCCGGTGAACCCACAGTACCGACGAAGAAGGCGTCGATTACCTACCGTGTCATCCTCAGCAGCCTCTATCTGCTCGCCCAAGTCGACGCCTGGTCGCCCAGCCAGAAGCTCCTGTCACGGGCTGCGCTCGCGCCGAAGCACTTACTCGCTTGCGTTGCTCACCGTCTGAGAGACGCGCGGCGGGCGCCAGAACTGCTGCAGCGGCTTGTGGCACGACACTTATATCAATTGCGCAGCGAGCTGTTGCGCAACTGCCCTTGGGTCACGTTGGCGGCGGATCAGCTAAGCGCACGCATTCGTTGTCTGGGGCATCCCTTTTGTGCCAGACTGGAGCGGAACCGCACTGGCGCGGAAGGAGGTTCGCATGGCTTCCCCACTTGTATTGGATCGCGTCCCGATCGCTGAGGCATGCCAGCGCTTCGGCGTCAAGCGACTTGTCGTGTTCGGTTCCGCTGTGACGGACCGCTTTGACAGTGCGCGAAGCGATGTGGACTTCCTCGTGGAGTTCCGCGAAGACGTGGTGAACCGATTTGATTCTTACTTCGGGCTCAAAGAAACGCTCGAGGCCCTATTGGGTCGGCCCGTGGACCTTGTGGCACCGGCTGCACTCGAGAACCCGTACTTCGCGGCATCGGTGGCGGAAAACGCCTTGGAGCTCTATGCAGCCTGAAGCATCCGCGTTGCTCTGGGATGCCCGAAAGGCAGCAACACTTGTCACCGATTTTGTTTCTGGTAACGATTGGCGCAACTTTGAGGGCGATCCGATGCTTCGCTCCGCGGTGGAGCGGCAGTTCCAGATCATCGGCGACGCCCTCAACAAACTCAGGCGAGTCGATCCCGACACTGCCGCGCAGATTCCAGATCTGGCTCGAATCATCGCGTTTCGGAATGTGCTCGTGCACGGTTACGCGACGATCGACAACGAGTTGGTCTGGGAAGTCGCGACCTCCCGACTTCCAGATCTTTCGGCAATCCTCCGGACGCTGTTGGAGGGTCCGGAAGGATAAGCGGCGTCTCGAATAAAGTGATTGAGCGGGCAGCGCCTGGCTTGGTTACTGGTCGACCGCGGCGCGCCAACGGGGGAGTGCGGCTTGCAGGGCGATGATCAGCTCAAGGCGCTGGTCGGAGTCTTCGATCGTGTCGCCGAACATGACGCGGATGTTCTTCATCCGGCTGTGCGCCGTCTGGGCCGGAATGCCCAAATCGCGAGCCAGTTGGTTGACCGGGATGCCACGTTCGAGCCACATCAACAACAGTTCGCCGGTGCTGACCCGTCGGAGGGGTGTCATCGCGTCGAAACCTTCGAGGTGCTTGGCGACCAGGAGATCGGTCAGTCGAGGATTCCCGTCGACGACCAAGGAGGCCAGCAGGTCGGTGCACGGCACGATCGAGCGCGGGTCAAAGGTCAGGCCCTCGCGCAACAATTCGGCTCCGCGGCGGGTCAGCGCGGCCGTCCCGGCGATCCCGCCCAGCGGCGCCGAGGGCCCCAGGACGCACTGGACCCGCTGGTCTGAGTCAGCGGATAAGGCGTGCTCGGACAGCTTGGCGAGACTCCAGCCCGCAGGCACGAGCACCTCGGATGAATTGTCGCCCGCGAGGGTTTCCGGATCGTCCAACATGCTCTGGGGTATGTCGCCAGTCGCCGACACCACGACGGCATACGCCGACGCCAGGTCGATCCCGGAGGACTCGGCGAGCCTTTCGAGCTGCTCCAGCATCGACTGGTCGGTGGGACCGAGCAATGACGAGGCGAGCTGATGGCGGCGTTCGGTGTCCGGCATTGCGAGGATCACCCGGGTACGTTCCCAGCCGATCCACGCATGGCGGTGGAGATGCTGCAGATACACGATCACGTGTTCACGCAACTGAGTGAATCTTTCGCCGGTCATCGACGGGCCGATGGCGCAGGCGAGACCACGCTGCGCTGCCGCCTGTGCCTGGCGGAAGAACTCGGCGACGTCGTCGGCGTCAAAGTCGTGCCGGGCGAGCCATTCGCCGATCTCCCACAGCAGCGGAGCAACCTTCGATGCCGCGTCACGCGGGGAGCCGTCGTTGGCGATGAACGCCTCGATCGACTCATTCACGACACGGAAAAGCAGGACGTTGTCGCTGGCCTCCTTTGTTCTGAGCGCACGGCTGATCTGCGCCCGAAGTCCGTCCAACTGCGCTGGCGTCATCAGCTCGCGGATACTCGCCAAGGGCGGTTCCGCCGTATACATCTCAGTTGCGACGAGCGTCATACTCGACCTCCACTCCCAGATCCGGCGCAGCCAGACACTCGCGCCGAAGTGAGGGGGCGGCAAAACAATAAAGCCACAGCCTCGGGCAAAGCGGCAAGCAAATCTGCGGCGTCGCGCTGAGGTGGGCACGTTCTTGTCACGGGGGTAACAAGAAATCGATACGAAGCGGTGACAAAACCCGCCGAGGCGGCTGCAGGCATTGCCGTGTGATCCACAACACGCCTAAGTTCTCGGCCATGCACCGACCATCTGAGGGGGCGGTTCGGTGCCGTCAGCCAACACAACGAACAGCCAACTGATCGATGGAGCGCGAACGCCGCGTCAATCGGCGACACGGAGGATTCATGGGCGGAACAGTCGAGGTCGAAGGCCTCACGAAAAGCTTCGGGAGCCAGAATATCTGGCGCGACGTGACTCTGACGTTGCCGCAGGGAGAGATCACCGCGCTTCTGGGCCCCTCTGGCACCGGCAAGTCCGTCTTCCTCAAGTCAGTCATGGGACTGGTCGAGCCGGAGGCCGGCCAGATCCTCATCAACGGCGTCGACATGGTCACGGCCAAAGAGTCCCGCCGGCTCGAGATGCGCAAGAAGTTCGGTGTGCTGTTCCAAGACGGGGCGCTCTTCGGCTCCATGAACGTCTACGACAATGTGGCGTTCCCGCTGCGCGAGCACACCCGCAAGTCCGAGTCCGAAGTCCGCAAGATCTCGATGGAGAAGCTGGAGATGGTCGGGCTCGTCGGCCAGGAGCACAAACTGCCAGGAGAGATCTCCGGCGGTATGCGAAAGCGCGTCGGACTTGCCCGCTCGCTGGTCACAGACCCGGAGATCATCCTCATCGATGAGCCGGACTCGGGTCTTGACCCGGTGCGTACGTCGAACCTCGCGCAGCTGCTCATGGAGGTCAATACGACGACCGACGCCACGATGCTGGTCGTCACCCACAACATCGAGCTGGCCCGCACGCTGCCCGACAACCTCGGGATGCTCTACCGGCGCGAGCTCGTGATGTTCGGGCCGCGCGAGGAGTTCCTGCTCACCGACCATCCCGTCGTCTCCCAGTTCATGAGCGGTGACCCCGACGGTCCGATCGGTATGAGCGAAGAAGTCGACCACGGTCGCAACGCGCCGATCGACTACGACGAGATCCCCACCTATCCCGGCGGTTCCACTGACCTGCTGACCCGCCACGCCGGCGCACGCTCGATCGAGGTCCTGCCCCGGCAGCTCCTTCCCCGCTCCGGCTCGCCCCGCGCCGCCGCCGGGCGCCACCACGAACGGGTCGCCGGCGGGGGCAACCAGCTGTATGTCGCCGACGACGAGGACAAGGAACGAGTACGACCTGTCCCCGTTCACGGGGTGATCAAGCGCGCGCTCAATTCCATCGGCGACCTGTTCGCCCTCGGCCTCGACATCGTGCGTATGTCGGTCAGGCGGCCTTTCGCAACCCGTGAGGTGCTCGAGCAGTTCTGGTTCGTCGTCAGTGTCTCGTGGCTTCCTGCGATGCTCGTGGCGATTCCCTTCGGCGCCGTCATCGCCCTCCAGCTCGGCACCCTGACCGTCCAGATCGGTGCCCAGTCGTTCACCGGTGCTGCCAGCGTTTTGGCGGTGGTCCAGCAGGCGGCGCCGATTGTGACAACTCTTGTCATCGCCGGAGCAGGTGGCGCCGCCATCTGCGCCGAGTTGGGATCGCGCAAGATCCGCGACGAGATCGACGCCATGAGGGTCATGGGGATCTCCCCGGTACAACGACTCGTCGTGCCTCGCGTGCTGGCCTGCATGGCCGCAGCAGTCCTGCTCAACGGCCTCGTGTCGGTCGTCGGTGTCCTCGGCGGTTACTTCTTCAATGTCATCGTGCAGGGGGGCACTCCAGGCGCCTACCTCGCGAGCTTCACCGCTCTCGCACAGATCCAGGACTTGTACGTCGGTGAGGTCAAGGCGGTGATCTTCGGCTTCCTGGCCGGCGTGATCGCCTGTTATCGGGGCCTCAACACGGCGCCGGGGCCGAAGGGCGTCGGCGACTCGGTCAACCAGTCGGTCGTCATCACCTTCCTGCTGCTGTTCTTCGTCAATTTCGTCATCACCACGCTGTACCTCCAATTGGTGCCCGGCAAGGGAGCCTGACATGACCGACATCTTGCACAGAAAATCGCACTTGTGGGACCGACCTGTCGACACGCTCGTCGCGGCCGGTCAGGACATCCGGTTCTACGGCCGGGTCATGGCCTGGATTCCCGCCACCATCAGGCGCTATCCGCGTGACATCGCCCGGCTGCTGTCCGAAGTCAGCTTCGGTGCAGGAGCGCTGGCAGTCATCGGCGGAACCATCGGCGTGATGGTCGGCATGACCTTGTTCGTCGGAACGGTGGTCGGCATGCAGGGCTATGCCGCACTGGACCAGATCGGGACGGCGACACTCAACGGCTTCATCTCGGCCTACTTCAACACCCGCGAGATCGCGCCGCTGGTGGCCGCACTTGCGTTGTCGGCAACGGTTGGTTCGGGCTTCACCGCCCAACTCGGTGCCATGCGCATCAATGAGGAGATCGACGCGCTCACCGCGATGGCCGTGCCAAGCGTTCCCTACCTGGTCACCACCCGGGTGATCGCCGGATTCATCGCGATCATCCCGCTCTACGTGATCGGACTGCTGTCGTCGTATGCGGGTTCGCGGTTAGTGACTGTCTATTTCTACGGGCAATCCGCGGGCACCTACGACCATTACTTCAACTTGTTCTTGCCACCGATTGACATATTGCTCTCCTTCATCAAGGTGCTGGTCTTCTCGGTGCTGATCATCCTGATCCACTGCCGACTCGGCTTCAAGGCGCAGGGCGGCCCCGCCGGCGTCGGTCTTGCCGTCGGCACCGCGGTGCGCCGCAGCATCGTCACCGTCGCGAGCCTCGACCTGGTCATGTCGATGGCTCTATGGGGCACCACCACCACCGTGAGGATTGCCGGATGAGGAAGAAAACGTCCAGGCTCGTCGACGCCCTGATCGGGGTCGGCTATGTCCTTGCCACCGGGGCGTTCCTCGTCGGAGCGATGATGGCCTACAACCGGACCTTCGTCACCAGTGTCGATGTCAAACTCGAAACCGGCACGATCGGCAACGCACTGCAGAAGGGCTCCGACGTCAAACTGCACGGAGTCCCCGTCGGCAAGGTCGCGGAGATCCGCGCCGCCGACACCGGTGCGACACTGACATTGGCGCTGGACCCCGAGACGTCGAAGAAGTTGTCGCCCGACACCGCCGCGCGGCTGCTGCCCAAGACCTTGTTCGGCGAGCGCTATGTCGCGCTGATCACGCCGGACGACGCGTCGGCCGGTGGCCTGAGCGCCGGTGACACGATCAGCCAGGACGACTCCGACGAGGCCGTCGAGCTCGAGGATGTGTTCGACGAGCTGCTGCCGCTGCTGAAATCCATCCAGCCGGACAAGCTCGCCGCCACCCTTGGTGAGTTGTCGACGATGCTGCGAGGCCAGGGCGCCGATATAGGCGACACGTTGGTGCAGTGGGGCGACTACCTCCATAAGCTCAATCCCCACGTCCCGACGATGACCGAGGACATCGCAAAGCTCGGGTCGGTCGCGACCAGCTACAGCGAGGCGGCACCCGACCTGCTTGGGGCTCTTGATTCCATGACGACGACGGCCGGGACAATGGTGGACAAGCGCACCCTGCTCAAGGATCTCTACGCCAGCGTCATCACTTCCTCCGACACGACGAACGGCTGGGTGGACGAAAACCAGGACACGATCGACATTCTCGCCGGCGACAGCCGGGCTGCACTCGAAGCCGCCGCGCCTTACGCCAAGCAGTTCCCGTGCCTGTTCAGGGCGGCGCGCGAATTCATCCCGGTGATGGACAAGACCCTCGGTAAGGACACCGACGAGCCGGGTCTGCACGTCCAGCTCAACGTGGTCGCGGCACGTGGTAAGTATCTCCCCGGCAAGGATGCTCCCCAGTTCGCCACTGGCGGCGAGGCCCGTTGTCCCTATGTCACCGGCCAAACCGGAACGCAGCCGGCTTCAGACAACGACCCTGGTGCGACCGGCGAGCCCGCGGCGATCCCCGCGCCGCCGAGTGCCTTCGTGCGCGAGCGGCTCTCGGCGGGGGCCGGGCTCGGCGATGCCAACTCACCGGCCGAGAACGCCTTCCTCGCCGAGCTGTTGGCACCGACGCAGGGCATGGCACCTGCGGAATACCCCCGATGGAGCAGCCTCCTGGTCGGACCGACACTGCGCGACACGAAGGTGACACTGCGATGAAGACCGTCCTGTTCAAGAGCATCGCCTTCACTGTTGTGACCGTGTTCGCGACCGCCGTGCTGGCCGCCACCATCCGCAACGGCAGCGGCGGCACCGGCCACGAATACCACGCGCTGTTCTCCAGCGCCACCAGCCTCAACAAGGGCGACGACATACGCATGGCGGGGGTCAAGGTCGGCACGGTCGGCAAGATCGAGGTCGCCCAGCAGCGACTCGCGAAGGTGACGTTCTCCGTGTCGGACCAGATCAAGATGCAGGCCGGCACCACCGCCGAACTTCGGTTCCGCAACCTCGTAGGTCAGCGCTACATTTCTCTCGAACTCGCCGACGAGCCGGGCGAACCGATCAAGGCCGGGCACACGTTTTCGTTGTCGGACACCCGGCCCGCGCTTGACCTGACGATGTTGTTCAACGGCTTCCAGCCGCTGCTGCGGATGCTCGACCCGAAAGACGTCAACGACCTGAGCGCCCAGATCATCGCGGTGTTCCAGGGCGAGGGCGTCACCGTCGAGGGGCTGTTGTCCAGCACCGCAAGCCTCACCTCGACGCTGGCCGAGAAGGACCAGGTCATCGGCGAGCTGGTCACCAACCTCAACGCCGTGCTGGCCACGATCAACGACCGCTCCAGCCAGCTCGACACGACAATCGTGACCCTGCAGCGTCTCGTCTCGGGCCTGTCCGAGGACCGCAAGACGATCGGAAGCACGCTTGGAGGACTCGGCAACCTGACCGCCAGCGTCGCCGAACTCCTGGAGGAGGGTCGGGCGCCTCTGAAGGACTCGATTGCGTCGCTCGATGCCCTTTCAGGCAACCTCGCCGCCGGCGAGCCGGCACTTGATTCGTTCCTCAAGAACCTGCCGACCAAGCTCGATCGCATCGGCCGGCTTGGCAGCTACGGGTCCTGGCTCAACTTCTATTTGTGCTCCATCGAGGGGCGCATCCCGTTGCCGGAGGGCTACATGGGCGATCTGGGAGCCCAGCCCGTCGCAGGAAGGTGCCGATGATGGCCAAATTTCCCACCGCGTTCGCCGAACGCAATAAGATCGCCATCGCCCTCATCGGGCTGGTCACGCTGGTCGCGGTTTTCTTTGCGACCTTCTACACCGAGTCGCTCCCGGTCATCGGCGGCGGCGACATACACAAGGCGCAGTTCGCCGAGGCCGGAGGGCTGCGATCGGGCAACGAGGTCCGGGTGGCCGGCGTCAGGGTCGGCACCGTCACCGATGTGGCGCTGGACGGCAAGGTCGTCGTGGTCACGTTCCGGGTCAAGGGCGTCAAGCTGCTCGACGAGACCACGGCCGCGGTGAAGGTCAAGACGATGCTGGGTCAGAAGTATCTGGCGCTCGACCCGCTGGGCAGCAACGAACTCGACGGCGCCATCGAACTGGCCAACACCACGACACCGTACGACGTCAACGCGGCACTGTCGGATCTTTCGACGACCGTCGAGGACATCGACACCGGCCAGCTCGAGAAGAGCCTCGGCGTGCTCTCCGACACGTTCCGCGACACGCCGGAATCGGTCCAGGCCATGGTCGCGGGCCTGACTGATCTTTCACGCACCATCTCCAGCCGCGACAACGAGCTCGCCGAACTGCTCGACTCCACCAGCAGCGTCACCAGGACGCTCAAGGACCGCAACGGCGAGTTCGCGAAGATCATCAATGACGGCGACTCGCTGCTCACCGAGCTGGAACGACGCCGCGACGCCGTCAAGTCGATGCTGGAAGGCACTGCCCGGCTCGGCACCGAGCTGAGCGGCCTGGTGAAAGACAACGAGAATCAGCTCAAGCCAGCCCTCGCCAAACTCGACACTGTCTCGGCCATCCTGCAGCGCAACCAGGACAACCTCGACTCTGCGCTGGAGAAGCTCGGTCCCTATTACCGGGTGCTGGCCTCGGCCACTGGCAACGGTCGATGGATCGACTCCTACATCTGTGGGCTCTTTGACGCCGACAACGCACCGCTGCTCGAAAACGACGTCGTCCGCAACTGTCAGCCCAAGAACGGAGGAGGAAATTGATGAAGTCAACCATCCTCAAATCCATCCTGCTCGGACTCGTCGCCGTGCTCGTCGCCGGCGGCTTCCTCGCCTGGAAGGTCGCACTCGACCGGGAGGGCACCCGCATCGAGGCGCTGTTCGACTCCACGGTCGGTCTCTACCCGGGCTCGGACGTCGAGATCCTCGGCGTGCCGGTCGGCACCGTCACCGATGTCGTGCCCGAGGGTTCCAAGGTGCGGGTCTCGATGAAACTGGACCGCGGACAGCAGGCCGGTGCCGACTCGGCGGCGGTCATCATCGCACCGACACTTGTCAGCGACCGGTTCGTCCAGCTGACCGAACCGTATGACGGCGGCGCGAAACTCCAGTCCGGCACTGTGCTGTCGGGCGCCCGTACGGCTGTCCCGGTGGAGATCGACGAGCTGTATGCGAGTCTCAACGACGTCGGCCAACAGCTCGGACCCAACGGAGCCAACGCCAACGGTGCGCTGTCCGAACTCCTCGACGTGGCTGCCGACAACCTCGACGGCCAGGGAGCCAAACTCAACGAGATGGTCGCCGAATTCGGCAAGGCCACCGGCACCCTCGCCAACAGCGACGCAGACTTCTTCGACACCGTCTCGAACCTCAAGGAGTTCAACGACATGCTCGTGGCCAACGACCGAACGCTCGCCGACGCCAACCGCCAGTTCGCGTCCGTGGCGGACTACCTCGCCGACGACAGGCAGGATCTGAGCGCTGCTGTCGCCAACCTCGGCGACGCGCTGGGAATCGTCGACAACTTCATCCGCGACAATCGGGGCAACCTCAAGACCAGCGTCGACAACCTGATCGGCCCGACCAAAGTCCTGGTCGACCAGAGGGAGTCCCTCGATGAGTCGGTGCGGCTGATACCGCTCGTCCTGCAGAACTTCCTGCGGGCATACGGCCCCTCCACCAACACGCTCGACGGCCGTGTCAACCTCAACGAGCTCACGATCTGGTCCGGCAACCGCCAGAGCGCGAAGACCTCGGAGTCTGCGCCGCCGGCACTGCTGCCGGGTCTGGGGGACAACCGATGAACAGGCTCACGATGGCCACGCTCGCCAGCGCCGCGGCCCTGACCTTGAGCGGATGCGGGATGCTCAGCAACGGCGTTTACGACACCCCGCTGCCCGGCGGAGCCGATCTCGGCTCCGATCCGATGGTGATCTCGGCCGAGTTCGACGACGCCCTCGACCTCGTTCCGCAGTCCAGCGTCAAGGTCGACAATGTCGCGGTCGGCCAGGTCTCGAAGATCCGGCTCAGCCAGGACGGACGCAGTGCCGAAGTCGAGCTGCGGGTCAACAGCGATGTCACCCTTCCGGCCGGCACCGTGGCACGGCTGAAGCAGACGTCGCTCCTCGGTGAGAAGTATGTCGCCCTGATCCGTCCGGTCAAACCAGAGACGGGGCCGGCGGTGCAGGATGGGACCCGGCTGGGACTCGCCGCCACCTCCGAGGCCGCCCAGGTTGAGCAGGTCCTCGGCGCATTGTCGCTGGTCCTCAACGGCGGCGACGTCGGCCAGTTCCAGGAGATCTCCCGCGAGCTCCAGAAGATCTCGACCGGCCGTCCCGACGACGTCAAGGCGTTCCTCGGCGAGATGAACACCTTCGTCACCGGCCTCGACGACCGCAAGGAGGCCATCACGACCGCGCTCGATGGACTCGGCGACCTGTCGAGGACGCTCAACGCCGACAGGGCCAAGATCGCCACGGCGCTCGACGACCTCAGTCCGGGCATGCAGGTGCTCGTCGACCAGCGCAAACAGCTCGTCTCTATGCTGTCGGCATTGGACCGGCTGGCGTCGGTCACTGTCGACACCCTCGACGTCTCCCAGGACGACATCATCGCCGACATCGAGGCGCTCGAGCCCATCCTGACCCAGCTTGCCAAGTCGGGATCGGACCTGCCCAACTCGCTGCAGATCCTGCTGACCTACCCCTTCCCGGACTCGGTGTTCGGGGCGATCAAGGGTGACTACCTCAACATCTTCCTCACCACGAACTTCAGCACCCTGCCGGCCGACTGCGCGGCAATCGGTTGTGTGTGGCCGCAGGTCCATGGCAGTTCCCAACAGTCGAGCAGCAGGTATGCGCCGGCGCCCGACTCGTCGCCGTTGCTGTTGCCACCGACCACCTCGCCGATGCCCGGTATACCGGAGCCCACGATCACCGTGCCGACAACGGAGCCGACAACGGTGCCAACGACGCCCGGCGATAGTGCCACCCCGCCTCCCGACGATCCCACGCCCACTCCTACGCCCACCCCGAGTCTGACGCCGCCAGCGACGACGCCCACAGCCGAAGAAGGTGATGGCTGATGTTGGCCGGTCGCATCAAGTTCAAGCTCATGGCGTTCCTCGTGGTGAGCCTGGTCGCCACCACGTACCTCGGAATCAAATACGCGGGGATCAACCTGCTCAACTCGGGGTTCGACGTCACCGTCGCTCTTCCCCGTGCCGGCGGCACCTTCGTCAACGGTGAGGTGACCTACCGGGGCGTTCCCGTGGGCCGCATCGACGAACTTCGCCCCACCAAGGACGGCATGGAAGCGGTGCTCCACATCAACGACGGGACTGACATACCCGCCAACGTCGAGGTCAACGTCGCCAACAGGTCGGCCATCGGCGAGCAATACATCGACTTGCGCGGCACGACCACCGCAGCAGGGATGCTCGCCGACGGCGACCGGCTGGAAGGATCGGCCGAGTCGCTTCCCCCTGCGATCGACGAGGTGCTGCGCACCGGCCGCGATTTTGCGGCATCGGTGCCCGAGGACTCGCTGAAGACCGTCATCGACGAGTCCTATGACGCGTCCCGCGGCGTGAGCTCCCAGCTGAAACGGCTCCTCGACACCTCGCAACAATTCGTCGAGTCCGCCGACAAGAACTTCCTCGTCACCACGGGGCTGATCCACAACTCGGGCACGGTTCTGTCCACCCAGCAAGAGTCGGCCGACAGCATCAAGAGCTTCAGCAGCGACCTGAATCTTCTCGCCGAGACCCTGCGTAACTCCGACAAGGACCTGCGTACCCTGATCGACAACTCTCCTGCCGCGGCGCGTGAAGTGCATCGCCTGTTCGACCAGGTCGGAACGCCGCTGGGCGTACTTATGAGCAATCTCGTGTCGACCGCCCAGGTGTTCGGCACCAACATCGCGGGAGTCGAGGACGCGCTCATCCGGGTTCCGGAGGCGCTCAGCGTCGGTTGGGCCGTCAACGGCTCGAAGGGCCTGAATCTCGGCCAGGCACAAACATACTTCGACCCGTTGCCCTGCACGAGCGGCTACGGTGGAACGACCGTACGGCCGGGTCTGGACATCGAGCCTGGACAACCGTTCAACATCGAGGCGGGTTGTTCGCTCGATCCATCGAGTGGCGTCAGCGTCCGCGGCCCCAACAGCGTTCCGGCCGTAAAGCCGAACGCCATGGCGAGGGTCAGCGTCCCGTCGAGCATGGCCGATCTCATGGGAGGAACACAGTGATTACCGAGCAACTCGAACCCGCTGTCGAGGAGACGGAAATGGTTGAGAAGCCGCCCGAAAGAGCGCAACGTTCGCGGGTACGCCTCGCGGCGCTTGTGGCCACCGCGCTGGTGATGTGCGCGGGACTGTTCGCGTGGTGGCACACCGCCAACGACGGCACTCTGGCGCTGGCCGAGACCCGTAGCGCCGTCCTCGTCGCTGCCAATCAGCACATCGAGACGCTGAACTCCCTCGACTATCGCAAGGTCGAGCCGGGACTGAAGTCCTGGAGTGCCGCTACCACTGGGACTCTGCACGACCAGCTTGGCAACATCGGCGCCGAGGACCGCACCCTCCTCGCCGACCAGAAGAAGATCTCGGCCGGCACGGTCGTCGACTCCGCTGTCATCGCCCTCGACGGGACGTCGGCCACAGTGCTGGCATCGGTGGAGATCACCGTCAAGGACGCGGCAAAACCCGATGCCGAGCCCACGCTAAAGCGCAACCGGTTCAGCGCAGACCTGCTGAAAGTCGGCGGCGAGTGGAAGCTCGAAAGTCTCCAGCAAGTCGCGGTGAACCTGTCATGACGATTGTCCGCAAGCACGGAATCACCGTCGCCGCAGCCGTGATGCTGATCGTCGGGCTGCTGGGGCTGTGGATGGCATTCGACGCCACCTCCAGCGAAGCCGCGGAAAATCGCGCCGTCGTAGACAAGGCCGCGACCTCGAAGGTCCAGGCCGAGGTTTCGCAGGCGCTGACCCGGGTGCTCAGCTATGACCACAGCAACCCGGGCACGACCGAGGAGGCCGCCGACGCGCTGCTGGTCGGGAATGCGCGCAAGGAGTACGACACGCTGTTCGAGTCGCTGCAGGACCGCGCGCCCAAGCAGAAGCTCATACTGACCGCGACCGTCGCGGCCGCGGGAGTCAAGGAGTTGACCGACGACACAGCGGAGCTGTTGGTGTTCCTGGACCAGTCGAGCCGGAGGGCCGACGACAAGGAGGCGAGCATCTCGGCAGCACAGATCGCGATCTCGGCCAAGAAGGTCGACGGTGCGTGGCGGATCACCGAGCTGAAACCGCTGTAGCGTTCCCAAAACGTCAGGCTCAGGGGGTGGCCCGGTGGTTAGCGGGGCATCACGTTCTTGAGGTCCTCACCCTTCACGAAGCTTTGCAATTGCTCGGTCAGCAACGACTGGATGCGCGGCTTCATCGCGGTTGTCCCTCCACCGACATGGGGCGTGATCAACACGTTGGCGACTGCCCACAGCGGATGACCTTCAGCCAACGGCTCGGGGTCGGTGACATCGAGGGCAGCGCTGATGCGCCCTGTTGACGTTTCGGCGACAAGCGCATCGGTGTCGACCAACGGGCCACGGCCCAGATTGACGAGCAACGCGCCGTCCTTCATGCGAGCGAGGAATTCCGCGTCGGCAAGCCGATGGGTTTCGGGGGTCAGCGGTGTCAGCAGCACGATGACATCCGCATCGGGGATCAGGCCAGCAAGTTCGCCAAAGCCGTGAATGTTGTCCCGCGCGGTGCGCGCGACACGCGTGATTTCACACTCGAAACCGTCGAGTCGCCGTTCGAGTGCCTGGCCGATGCTTCCGTAACCGACGATCAGGACGTGCCGGTCCGCGAGCGACGGCAGCCTCTGCTCTTGGTCCCAAACGCCGCGGTCTTGCGCCCGCACGAAACGCGGGATCTGCCGAAGTGAGGCGAGGATGAGCGCGACACCGAGTTCGGACGTCGCCGCGTCGTGGACTCCTCGGGCGTTGCACAGCGTGATGGACGGGTCGACGAATTCGACGATGTGGTCGACGCCCGCGGACTGGGTCTGGATGGCGCGAAGCTTGGGCAATTGCCCAAGGATGCGGGCGAAATCGAGACCGAAACCGTATGGGGGCACCCAGAACTCAGTGTCGGCCGGCGGGACGCCGTCGTCGGCACCGTTGAACCGGGCAAACTCGAGTTCGGCCGAAACGTCCTGGAGGTTTCCTGCGGCAAAAGGCAAGGTCACGAGAGTCATACGTTCATTCTTACCCGGTGATTTGTCCCGAATAGATTCGAGGGTCCAGTCGCTCGAGGGTGTTGCGTCCTCCGGCGCTGCGTCGTTTGAAGATGTGTCCGGCTCTATGACCGGCAGCTCGCCAAGGATTGCCTCCGCAGGGACGGTGTGGCTGCCCTCTACGGTGGCGGCGGCGCAGTTGTCGGTCACGGCCAAGAAGGTTCACGGCGCCTGGAGGATCACCGGCCTCACGCCGCGGTGACGACGGCCTGATAGAGACGGCCAGATAGGTTGAACCCGACGCCCATACGATCGAGGACGGCCGCCGTGTTCCAAAAGATTCTTGTCGCCAACCGCGGCGAAATCGCCATCCGCGCTTTTCGTGCGGCCCACGAACTCGGCGTGCGCACGGTCGCAGTCTTCCCGTATGAGGATCGCGGCTCCGAACACCGTGTCCGGGCCGATGAGGCCTATGAGATCGGCGAACGCGGTCACCCGGTGCGGGCTTATCTCGATCCCGCGTCGATCGTTGCCACGGCGGTGAAGGCCGGTGCCGACGCGGTCTATCCCGGCTACGGGTTCCTGAGTGAAAACCCCGATCTGGCCGAAGCCTGCCAGGCCGCGGGCATTACGTTCATCGGTCCCAACAAGAGAGTTCTCGAACTCACCGGCAACAAGGCCACCGCGATCGCTGCCGCCCGCGATGCCGGTGTTCCGGTCCTTCGATCGGTGCCGCCCGCGCGTGACGCCGCCACCCTGATAGCGGCCTCGGACGAACTCGACTACCCGCTGTTCGTCAAGGCCGTCGCCGGTGGCGGCGGACGCGGCATGCGCCGGGTTGACGCTCCGACGAGTCTTCGCGAGGCCATCGACGCCGCGATGCGCGAAGCCGACGGCGCCTTCGGCGACCCGACGTGTTTCATCGAAGAAGCTGACGCCAACGCCCGCCACATCGAGGTGCAAATCCTGGCCGACGGTGCGGGCAACGTCATCCACCTCTATGACCGCGACTGCTCGGTGCAGCGCCGCCACCAAAAGGTCGTCGAACTCGCCCCCGCACCCGGGCTCGACCCCGAGATCCGGATGCGGATGTGTGCCGATGCGGTGAAATTCGCCAGGGCCATCAACTACACGTGTGCCGGCACCGTGGAGTTCCTGCTCAGTGACTTGGGCCATTACGTCTTCATCGAGATGAACCCGCGGATTCAGGTCGAGCACACCGTCACCGAGGAAGTCACCGACGTCGATCTCGTCCAGGCGCAAATGCGTATCGCGAGCGGTTCGACTCTTGCCGAACTCGGTCTCACGCAGGACCGGATCGTCCTTCGCGGAGCGGCCCTTCAATGTCGCATTACGACCGAGGATCCGGCCAATGCGTTCCGCCCGGACACTGGCCAGATTTCGACTTACCGCTCGCCCGGCGGTCCCGGCGTCCGGCTCGACGGCGGCACGACATACACCGGTGCGGTGGTCAACGCGCACTTCGATTCGCTGCTGACCAAACTCACCTGCCGCGGCCGCGACTTCGAGGCAACGGTCGAGCGGGCAACTCGAGCGCTGGCCGAATTCAAGGTCGGCGGGGTCGCGACAAACATCGACTTCCTTGAAGCGTTGTTGGCCACTGAGGACTTCAGGGCTGCGCGGCTCACCACGACATTCATCGACGAACACCCCGAATTGATGTTGGCGTCGGTCTCCTCCGATCCGGCCGCACGACTTCTCAACTACCTCGCCGATGTCACGGTGAATCGGCCGCACGGCCAGGCGCCGGTCACACTCGACCCGCGCAGCAAGCTGCCCGACATCGACCTGAGCACCGCACCGCCGGACGGTTCACGCCAACTGCTGCACGAGGTCGGCCCGGAGGCGTTCGCCGCCGCGTTGCGCGCCCAAAAGAGCGTCGCCGTCACCGAAACGACATTCCGCGACGCCCACCAGTCGCTGCTCGCCACCCGCGTACGCACCCGCGACCTGATGAATGTGGCGCCGTATGTCGCCCGGATGACGCCAAACCTGTGGTCGGTCGAAGCCTGGGGCGGCGCAACGTATGACGTCGCGCTGCGATTCCTCAAGGAAGACCCGTGGAGCCGGCTCGAACAACTGCGTGAGGCCATCCCCAATGTGTGCCTGCAGATGCTGCTTCGCGGTCGCAACACCGTCGGCTACACGCCTTATCCCGTCGAGGTGACTCAGGCCTTCGTTAAGGAGGCGGCCAAGACGGGCATCGACGTGTTCCGGATTTTCGACGCCCTCAACGATGTCGATCAGATGCGCCCGGCCATCGACGCCGTCCGTGAAACCGGTCGGGCCGTCGCCGAAGTCGCGCTCTGCTACACCGGCGACCTGTCTGATCCCGATGAGAGTCTTTACACTCTCGACTATTACCTGCACCTGGCCGAGGACATCGTTGGTGCCGGCGCCCACATTCTGGCGATCAAGGACATGGCCGGCCTTCTCCGTGCACCGGCCGCGCGCACCCTGGTCACTGCTTTGCGGGAACGCTTCGATGTGCCGGTCCACCTGCATACACACGACACGCCGGGCGGACAACTTGCGACACTGATCGCTGCGATCGAGTCCGGTGTCGACGCTGTCGATGCCGCCTCGGCCGCCCTCGCAGGAACCACGAGTCAGCCACCGTTGTCGGCGCTCGTTGCGGCCACTGACTTCTCCGGTCGCACGACCGGCCTCGACATCGGCGCGGTCAACGACCTCGAGCCCTATTGGGAAGCCACCCGCCGGCTTTATGCCCCGTTCGAGTCGGGACTGCCCGCTCCCACCGGCCGCGTCTACACCCACGAAATCCCGGGCGGCCAACTCTCGAACCTGCGGCAACAAGCGATCGCACTCGGTCTCGGCGAGAAGTTCGAGCAGATCGAAGACATGTATGCCGCCGCCAACGCCATCCTCGGCAACCTGGTCAAGGTGACACCGTCGAGCAAAGTCGTCGGCGACCTTGCTCTGCACTTGGTCGCGGTCGGCGCCGATCCGGCCGAGTTCGCGGCCGAACCCGGCGACTTCGACATCCCCGAATCGGTCATCGGTTTCCTCGCCGGCCAACTCGGAGACCCGCCCGGCGGCTGGCCCGAACCGTTCCGCACCAAGGCGCTCAAAGGTCGCACGATCAAGCCAGTAGACGAGACGCTCACCGCCGGCGACACTGCCGGCCTCGCGGCGAAGCCGAGGGAAACGCTCAACCGTTTGCTGTTCCCCGGACCGACACGCGATTTCGAGCAAGCCCGCAAGGACTACGGCGACGTCTCCTTGTTGCCGACCCAGGCGTTTTGGTATGGACTGCGCGCCGATGCCGAGACCGAGGTCGAATATGAACCGGGCAAACTTCTGCTTTTCGGACTGGAGGCGGTCGGCGAGGCCGATGAACGCGGACTGCGGACCGTCATGGGCACTATCAACGGCCAGTTGCGGCCGACCGTCGTCCGGGACCGCTCGGTCGACGTCACGGCGACTCAGACGCAAAAGGCCGACCCGTCCAACCCCGGCCACATCGCCATACCGTTTGCCGGTGTCGTCAATCCTGCCGTCGCCGAGGGCGACACGATCGCCGCCGGCCAGAGTGTCGCCACGATCGAGGCCATGAAGATGGAGGCGTCGATCACCTCACCGCGGGCCGGGGTCGTCAAGAAACTGTTGATCGCCACGCCGAGGCAATGCGAAGGCGGCGACCTTTTGCTGGCCCTGGAGTAGTTCAGGACCAGCGCGTTCGTCAGTTGATCTGGCGGTCGCTGCCTTCCCAATACGGCTGGCGAAGTTTGAACTTTTGCAGCTTGCCGGTTGCGGTGCGTTCGAGGGAATCGCGGAACTCGACCTTCTTGGGGCATTTGAAGCCTGCAAGATGCTCGCGGCAATGGGCGATGATGTCGGCCTGCGTAACCTCGGACCCGTCGGCGACGACGAGCGCCATTATCAGTTCGCCCCATTTCTTGTCGGGAACACCGATCACCGCGACTTCCCTGACGGCGGGGTGGGAACTGATAGCGTCCTCAACCTCGATCGAGGAGACGTTTTCGCCGCCGGTGATGATGACGTCTTTTTTGCGATCGGCGATGGCGATGTAGCCGTCCTCGAACGTACCGCCGTCGCCGGTGTGGAACCAGTTGCCTTCCATGACACGGTCGGACTCCTCGGGGTTCTCCCAATAGGAGGCCAGATTGTGATTGGACTGGGCAAGGACTTCGCCCTGGTCATCGACCATCATCCGTACGCCGATGGCGGGAGCGCCGGCGCGGCCGAGGTTTCGGGCCTGTTGATTGGGGGTCAGCTCTTCCCATTCCGATCGCATACGGCTCATCGTGAGCAACGGCGACGTTTCGGTGAGCCCATAGATCTGGATGAATTCCCAGCCGAGTTCTTCGCGCACCCGCTCAATGGTGATGGTCGGTGGCGGTGCACCGGCAACGATGATGCGTACGGTGTCGCGACCGGGGATCTCGCCGTCCCAGTCCTTCGCGGCCTCGAGCGCGGCAGACACGACGGCAGGCGCGGCACACAGATAGGTGACACCGTGCTTCTCGATCCGTTTGAGGATTTCGGTCCCGTCGATCTGGCGCAACACTATGTGCTTGGCACCCATGCCGGTGACGGTGAAGGGGTGGCCCCAGCCGTTGGCGTGGAACATCGGCAAGGTGTGCAGATAGACGTCACGGTCCGAAACCGAGGCGTGCAAGCCGAACACGGTGGCATTGAGCCAGAGGCTGCGGTGAGTGAGTTGAACTCCCTTGGGGCGCGCGGTCGTGCCGGAGGTGTAGTTGATCGTCGCGGTCGCGCCTTCGTCGCCTTCCCACGTTTGGGGTACGTTTTTGCTGCCCCAGATGGCGTCGTCATCCTCGCCGATGACGAATTTGTGATTACAGGGAACTTCGTCGAGGAGCGATTTGAGATCGGGGTCGACGATGAGGACCTCGGCGCCGCTGTGCTCGACGATGTACTTCACCTCGGCGGCCGCAAGGCGATAGTTGATCGGCACCAGAACGCGGCCCCAGCCCGAGACGCCGAAGAACGATACGAGGAGACGGGCCGAGTTTTGCGAGACGATCGCGACGCGTCCGCCGACGGGCACACCCAGCTCGTCGAGACCGGCGGCCTGCGCGTTGGCAAGCTTGCCGATCTGCGCGTAGGTCAACTCGCCCCAGGAGTCTGCAGTTTGGTCGGGTTCGTCGACGACGCCGACACGGTCGGGATAGACCGTAACGGCGCGGTCGAGAAAATCACGGATGGTGAGGGGGAAAAACACGAAACCTCCAGCGGTCTGACCAAGGTGCAACGAAAATGGGGGGCGTACGTCACCATAGCCATAATCCAGCGGGGTTGCGGTGACGTTGCCGCCCCTCGGGTCTTGCGCGACCGTGTTATGCGTAAGGGTAGAAGCCCTGGCCCGATTTTTTGCCGACGAGTCCGGCTTCGACCATGCGGTCGAGCAGCGGCGGCGGGCTGTAAAGCTGCTCCTTGAACTCGTCATACATCGAGGCGCCAATGGCACGTATGGTGTCGAGGCCGATCAGGTCGCACAGGGCGAGGGGGCCCATCGGATGACCGCAACCGAGCACCATGCCGCGGTCGATGTCCTCGGCGGAGGCGTAGCCGGCTTCATACATCCGGATGGCCGACATCAGGTAGGGGACGAGCAGGGAGTTGACCACGAAGCCTGCGCGGTCGGTGGCTTCGATGGCCTGTTTGCCGAGCTGGTCGCCGATGAAGTTTGTCATGCGCGCCTTGGTATCGGCCGATGTCGTCAGCGAAGGGATGAGTTCGACCAACTGCATGACCGGCGCGGGGTTGAAGAAGTGGACGCCCATGACATGGCCGGCGCGGCCGGAGACGGCGCCGAGTTTGACGATCGGGATGGACGAGGTGTTGGAGGCGAGGATCGCGTCGTCCTTGGCAAGGATCGGGCCGATCTTGCGAAACAGGTCGAGCTTGACCTGTTCATTTTCCGAAGCGGCTTCGACGACGAGATCGCATTGGGCGAGTTGCTGGAGGTCGTCGGTGAACGTTATGCGTTCGAGGACGTTGTCTACTTCGGCCCCGTCAATTTTTCCGCGCTTCTCGGCCCGGCGAAGCGATCCCTCGACGCGCGTCTGTGCTGCGGCGGCGGCCTCGGCGGAGACTTCCACGAGAGTGACGGTGATGCCCGCGCGGCTCGACACTTCGGCGATTCCGGAGCCCATCAGGCCACCGCCGACGACTCCTACGGATTGGATGGGGCTCATCTGTTTTTCTCCTTCACGGCATGAGGTATTCCTCATATTCTGCCTGTGACCCTACCGGTGGGGCGCGTGGCTCCCTAATCACGACGGTACGCCGTGATGAGATGGAGTATGCGATTTCGGTGCGTGCCAATGGTGTTGTGTCTGGTGCTCGCCGGTTGCGGAGGTGGCGACCCGGCAAAGAGTAAGAGTGCGGCGCCGACCAAGGCGGCGGCGGCAAAGCCGACGGCCACCATCGCTGACAGGACGGCCGCGCCGGCCGTTGCCGTCCCGACCGGCATACCGGCTCCCGAAGACCTCACCGACTTCTTGTGCTCTGCCGACGCCAAGGGAGTCTGGAACGCCGTCGGGATTCTCCGCAACGAGTCCAAGAAGGCCGCGACCTACCAAGTGACGGTGTTCGTCGGCCTGGCCAACGGCAAGGATGCGATTGCTCGGGCCCAACAGGTGCAGCCCGTCATGGCCGGCGGCGCGACCAAGATTTCGGTGATCAAGATTCCCGCCGCCAAGGACGCCACCCAGTGCTACGTCCAGGTCCTCCGCAAGCAATAGGCGTGCCACCGTGGGCGTTGGCTGGGGCGCAGCCTCTTCGGAGCGACCGGATCGTACTTGAGCCTCTGCGAGTCGAACACGCAGAGGAGATGGCGCCGTTGCTGGACGATTCCACCCTGCATACCTTCATCGGAGGCAAGCCTGCCAATGTTCAGGAACTCCGGAGCCGGTATGCCCGGCAAGTCATTGGGTCGCCGCCCAACGGTTCGCAACGCTGGCTCAACTGGATAGTGCGTCGTCGCGATGACGGGCAGGCGGTCGGCTTCGTTCAGTCCACCGTCAGCGACCAGGACGGCGAATTGATAGCTGCTGTCGCGTGGGTGGTCGTGGCATCGCAGCAGGGCAATGGATACGCGCGGGAGGCGGCACGGCTTATGGCGGATTGGCTGAGGCAGCAGCGCGTCGACCGGGTTGTCGCGTACATAAACCCAGGGCATCACGCCTCGAATACTGTCGCCCGCTGGATCGGACTCACTCCAACCGATACGAAAGTTGACGACGAGGTCCGTTGGCAAGGATGAGGGCAACGTGCCGCCACAACGTCATAGAGATAGGGGCTCAGGGTGCACTGTTTCTATGACGTTGTGGCGGGTATCCCCCACAACTGTGATGACGTAAGTCAGGTATGCGGCGGACCGGGCTCTTCGCGCAGCCGTGGCTCGGTGGCATTGCCCGGCCGAATGCCGTGCCTGTCGGCGTAGAAGGCGCGGATCAGGTTCATGTCGGCGCGGATGTCGTCGCTCGCGTGGAACGTCGGCCCGAAACCCATAGTCTTGGTCGTTGGCTCGAAGAACGCAAGCGTGATCGGCAGCCCGGTCTCCCTCGCAATCCGGTGGAACCCCGACTTCCAGTACTCGCCCTTGGTGCGGGTGCCCTCCGCGGCGATGATCAGCCGGAATGGCTCGCCGTTGCCCGCCTCGCTCACCAACTCTCGCACCACGCCGCTGGGGTTGTCCCGGTCGAGCGGGACTCCGCCGCACAGGCGCAGCAACCATCCAATCGGCCCACGGAACAACTGTTTCTTGACGAGCACGCGCGGGTGAGCGCCTCCGTGCCACATCACCAGCAGCATTGTCACGAAGTCCCAGTTCGAGGTGTGCGGGGCGCCGACGATAATTCCCGTCGGGGGCACTTCACCGATCATCCGATAGCCGGCCACGCGCACGATCATTCGGGTCAGCCGTTGCCGCATCATGGCGCGATTCTACGGGTCTGCCGTGCACCCGGCCACAACGTCATAAGGAACGTGGGTCAGGGCCCGCAACTGTGATGACGTAAGGCGGATATCTGTAGGACGTCAGGCGCGACTGATGCGCACCATGTCTGCCCGTGGCACGACTTTGATTCGTTCGCGGCCTTGGGCTTCGCCTTGGGCGAGTTCGTGGGAGTCGAGCTTTTCCCAGCCTTCCCACGTCGTGAACGCGATGTCGCGGCTGTCGAGGTAGCGATCGACCGCTTCGGGTTCGGGCTGTTCGGGAGCGACAAGCGTGTCCAGGTCCGAGAGCAGCAACTCGATGGTCTGCGCGGCATCGGATTTCGTATGACCGATGAGGCCGATCGGACCGCGTTTGATCCAACCGGTGACATACGCGCCGGGCAAGGCGCCGCCGTCGATGTCGATGACTCGGCCGCCGTCATTGGGGACGACGCCGCGCACGTTGTCGAAGGGCAGCCCCGCGAGGTCGTCGGACAGATAACCGACCGCGCGATAGACCGCCTGGACAGGCCAATCGATGAACTCGCCGGTGCCGCGGGCGTTGCCGGTGCCGTCGAGTTCGGTGCGTTCGGTGCGCAGGCCGACCACCTGGCCGCCCTCGCCGAGCACCTCGACAGGTGACTGGCAGAAGTGAATGTGAACCCGGTGCTTCTTGCCCTCGGGGTCCTTGGCGATGTAGTTCTGCAACGTGTCGACGACGAGCTTGACCGACTTGGAGGCGCGGATCGCTTCCATCGAACCCTCGTCGAGTTCAAAGCCCTCGGGGTGGACGATGACGTCAATGTTGGGGGAGTGGCCGAGCTCGCGCAACTCCATCGGAGTGAACTTCACCTGGGCCGGTCCACGGCGGGCGAACAGGTGGACGTCCCGGACGGCGTTCTTGCTCAGGCCACGATGGACGTTGTCCGGGATCTCGGTGACGAGCAGCTCGTCGGCGGTCTTGGCCAGCATCCGCGCGACGTCGAGGGCGACATTGCCGGCGCCGAGGACAGCAACAGATTCGGCTTCGAGCAGCCATTCGGTATGAGTGTCGGGGTGCCCGTCATACCAGGCCACGAAGTCGGCAGCGCCATAGGAACCGCGCAGGTCGATGCCGGGGATGTCCATCGGGCGGTCCTTCCTGGCACCGGTCGCGAAGACCACCGCGTCATAGAAAAGGCGAAGGTCATCGAGTTTGAGGTCGGTGCCGTAATCGACGTTGCCGATGAAGCGGATCTCGCCATTGGACAGCACCCGTTTGAGCGCCTTGATGATTTCCTTGATCCGCGGGTGGTCGGGGGCAACGCCATAGCGGATCAGGCCGAAAGGCGTCGGATCGCGTTCGATGATGTCGACGCGCACGTCGATATCGGACTGGGTGAGGATGTCGGAGGCATAAATGCCAGCCGGACCTGCGCCGATGACGGCGACCCTCAACTGCCTGCCCATACCAACTCCTGAGTACGTCGGCTCTCCCCGAAAGCGGAGACCCTTTAGGCAAACGTAACTCGCTAATATGGGTGATCGGACACCGTCTCACGATGCGTCACGTGGCGTGCGTCACAACGGTCGCCGCCGTGAGCCGAATCGATCCTGCCCCGCCCGGTTTCGGACGGTACTCTGACGGCATGACCAGCGCCATTGTCATCGGGTCGGGACCCAACGGGCTCTCTGGCGCCGTTGCCCTCGCCCAGGCCGGAGTCGACGTCACGGTGCTGGAAGCCGCCAACGAGATCGGTGGTGGCACCCGGTCGGGTGAACTGACCATACCGGGCTTACTGCACGACAAGTGTTCGGCGACCCATCCGACCGCGATCGCCTCGCCGTTCTTACGATCCCTCGATCTCGACCGACACGGACTCCAATGGCTGTGGCCCGAAGTCGATGCCGCCCATCCGATCGACGGTGGCCGCGCCGGTGTCATGTTTCAGGGTCTCGGCCGCACCGTCCAAGGTTTGGGCGTCGACGGCGCGGCTTGGCACAAACTGTATGAACCATTCGTGTCCCGTATGGATGAGGTCATCGCCGAACTTTTTCGCCCGATCGTCCACGTGCCCGGCCATCCACTGCTGCTGGCCGGTTTCGGCTCACGAGCCTTGCAGCCGGCCTCCTGGATAGCCCGTCGTTGGGACACCGATGAGGCGCGCGGACTGTTCGCCGGTCTGGCCGCTCACGCGATCTACCCCCTCAACCGGCCTACGACCGGCGGCCTCGGACTCATGTTCGGCGCGACCGGTCACGCCTACGGTTGGCCGGTTGCCAAGGGCGGCTCCGCCTCGATCGCCAAGGCGCTCGCCTCAAAATTGGCCGAGCACGGCGGAAAGATCGAGACCGGTCACGAGGTGACCGAACTCCCTCACGCCGACATCGTCATGTTCGACACGTCACCGGCGACGGCCCTTAGGCTCGCCGGGCACCGATTGCCCGGTCGGGTGGCGCGACCGTTGCGTCGCTGGAAACAGGGTCCTGCCGTCTTCAAGATCGACTTCGCCGTCGAAGGCGGCATCCCCTGGGACAACGAATGGGCGCGCAAGGCCGGCACCGTGCACCTCGGTGGGACGTTCGAGCAGATCCAGGCGGCCGAGAGCGAAGTCCACGCGGGCCGGATGCCCGAACGGCCCTTCGTCCTGTTGTGCCAGCAATACCTCGCCGACCCCGGCCGATCCGTCGGAAACGTCCACCCGATCTGGTCCTACGCGCACGTCCCGCACGGCTACACCGGCGATGCCACCGAAGCGATAATCAAGCAGATCGAGCGCTTCGCGCCGGGCTTCCGCGACCGGATCGTAGCGAAGTCGGTGAGCACGCCCGCCCAGCTCGAGGCGCACAACGCCAACTACATCGGCGGCGATATCGCCGGTGGCGCCAATGACGCCTGGCAAGTCGTCATGCGGCCGCGCTTCTCGGCCAATCCCTACAGCCTCGGCGTCAAGGGCCTCTATTTGTGCTCGGCCTCGACGCCTCCGGGCGCCGGCGTACACGGGATGGGTGGCGCCAACGCGGCCGCCGCGGCACTGAAAGCCTTGTGAAACGACTGGTACCATTTTGGGCATTCGTTGGTACCATT